>JAUNWT010000099.1 GCA_030540195.1 Bacillota bacterium
CTGCGACCCCCTGGTCCCAAACCAGGTGCACTACCAAGCTGTGCTACTTCCCGTTGCTGCCCTTACAATTATACATATATTTTTATTTTAATCAATACTTATTTTAAAAAATATTTAATAATTTTCTTTATTCTTTTTTTATAGATGCAAAAAAGAATGATATAATGTAGATAATTACACGATAAGGAGATAATAAAAAAATGGATCAATTATGGAAAATCTACCATCAAGAAATACCAAATTTTATAAAAGAACTTATACAAACATCTTCCTTGCAACGCTTAAAAGATATTGGAATGAATTGTGGAGTCGAGTATACAAACTTTGCATTCTTTCAAAATATTATTCCTTATTCTCGCTTTGAACATAGTATTGGTGTCAGTTTAATTATTTATCATTTTACCCATGATAGAAAACAAGCAGTTGCTGGGTTACTTCATGATATTGCAACACCTGTCTTTGCACATACAATCGATTTTTATCATCAGGATCATCTTAAACAAGAATCAACAGAATTTGATACGAAAAAGATTATTGAACAAGATCAACTTCTTGTTTCTTTATTAAAAAAATACAATTTAACGATAGATGAAGTTTGTAACTATCATCTTTATCCTCTTTGTGATAATGACTCTCCGCAATTATCAGCGGATCGTTTAGAATATACATTAGGGAATATGTATAGTTATGGTTTTTGTACTATAGAAGAAATCCAAAATCTATTCAATGATTTAAAAGTTAATGATTTAGAAAATGAAATTATTTTTAAACATGAAGAGTTAGCTCACTTTTTTACAAAGCACATGCTTCAATGCAGTCATATTTATGTTATGGATGAAGATCGTTATGCTATGGAATATTTATCTCATCTTATCAAAAAGGCAATAGAGAAGAATGTTGTTTCTGAAAGTGATTTTTATTTAAAGGAAAAAGAATTTATTGATTTATTAAAGAAAGATCAAGAAATAAAGAATTTATGGGAAAATTATCAAAAATTAAATAAAGTTGAACATGGTGAAAATAAAGATTATTTTTGTGTTAAAGTCTTTGCGAAGAAAAGATATATAGATGCTTATGTAGAAAATAAAGGAAGAATATCAACAATAAATCAACATATCAATAAGAAAATTCAACAGTTTTTACAACTTGATTTTAATTACTTCATGTATGGAAAAAGTGAATAGAGTGCATAAAAGGTGAATAACTCATGTTTATTCACCTTATTCATTACATATTCACAATTTGTGCACAAAAAAAGCACATCTTAGATGTGTTTTAAACAAACTGGCAGGGGTAGTAGGAGTCGAACCCACATCAACGGTTTTGGAGACCGGTATTCTACCATTGAACTATACCCCTATTGGGTTTGCCTAATTAATATATCATAATAAAAATAAATATGCAATAGGTATTTTCACTATAAATGTAAAAAATTAATACATATAGTAATTTTGAGGAGGTTAAATATGAATGAATTAGAATTAACGATCGCTTCTATCAAAATACAACCTTTCAAAGATATCTATCAAATGAATGTTGCTTTTGATAAAGGCACGATTTTTAAACAACTTGATAAACCATGGGTGATGTATCGTGGATGAAATACTTATGCAAATCAGTAAGCTCGATTTTTGTATCCAAGAAGTTACACTCTTTTTAGATACACATCCTAACGATCAAGAAGCAATGAAATATTATAACGAAGGGATGAAACGTCTTTTAAAAATGAAAGAAACGTATTTAAAAAACGGTGGTGCCCTTACAAATAGAGATGGGAAAAATTTAAAGAGTTATATCAATGATCCATTTCCATGGATGAAAGGAGAATCAACATGTGGTTGTACGAAAAACGCTTGCAATATCCCGTTAATGTAAGAAAGCCTGATGCCAAGACAGCAAAAATCGTGATGTCACAATTAGGAGGCCCTAATGGTGAACTTGGAGCAGCCCTTCGTTATTTAAGCCAACGCTATACCATGCCTTATCCTCGTGTACAAGCCTTACTTACAGATATTGGTACAGAGGAACTTGCGCACGTTGAAATTATTAGTACACTCTTTTATCAACTTACCAATGGCTTAACACCTAAAGAAATTAAAGAGGGTGGATTGGATGCTTACTTTACGGATCACACTCTTGGTGTTTATCCAACAAATAGTGCCGGTATTCCTTTTAGTGCAGATACTTTCCAATCCGTAGGAGATCCTATTTCGGATTTAACAGAAGATATGGCAGCTGAACAAAAAGCCAGAACAACGTATGATAATATTCTTTCTTTAAGTAAAAACGAAGAAGTCAATAAAGTTATTCGTTTCTTACGAGAAAGAGAAATTGTGCATTATCAACGTTTTGGCGAAGCTCTTGAGTATGTTAAAAGTCAATTAGATAATAAAAACTACTATGCATACAACCCTGCATTAAAGTAGCCAAGATGTGAATAACTATGTGAATGAAGTGAACAAAAAGGAAATTCCGTATAAGAATTTCCTTTTAATATGCACAATTGTGAATAACTTGTGATTTATGTGCATTAATTGTTTACAAGAATAATGATAATCAAAGAAATAAACAAGATTGTTACAATGGATGCTAAAACTAAGATAATTTTATTTGTTTTCTCTTTAAAAATCTTTTTTAAAAGAGAGTAGAGACCAACACCGACAAGGACACCTGTTGTATTGGTAATTAAATCCGTAATATCACTTGCGCCAAGACAAAAAATATATTGAGATAGTTCTAATGAAAGGCTTAATAGAAAACCAAGAAATACCGTTCGGCTACTATTGATATTTAATGTTTTTAAATAAAGTCCAAAAGGAATAAAAATAATGACATTATCAAGAACTTCTCTTATTTGATAGCCTGTTTTATTTGGGTAATAGAAGGGAATTAAATTGATACTTCTAAAATGTGGTAATTGATCAATAGAAACAGATAATTTAAAAAGTATGATCCAAATGACTAAAAATAAATAAATGGTAAATAATATATGTGTAGTTTTTTTCATAAAGACTCCTTCTATAGAAATAGGTTGATAGAGCATCAACCTATTTTAATTAACTTTTAAATTTATAAAGATTGTATTTAGCTACCAGATCTAATACTTTTTCAATATTTTTTTCTTTAATAATATATACGCGACTTACAAAATTTTCCACATCATTTGTTGAATGAACTGTATAATAAACATTTATCATATAATAGTTTTGATTAACCGCATTATTATAAAAATCATTATATTTTGTAATAAGTTTTTGATTAATGATTTCATTTATAAAATTCACAAACTTAGCATGATCTTTAGATGACTTCTTATTTGGACCAGTACTATAATTAATATCTGTAACATCCAGTCCTTTATACTTAAGTGCTGTTTTTGTTTCATAGTCAGTTTCGAATGTAAAATTGAAACTAGCTGATCTAATTGAGGAAGTAGTTGGGATTTCATAAATTGAATGAAATCCTTTTGTATTAGCATAAACACTTGAAAAACCGATACAACTTACAACTAAAAGAATAAAGATCGTTGGAATTTTCCAATTAAAATAAACTTTTCTTTTAGAAAAATAGTACATAATTAAATAAATCATAAAGATTATTGTAAATGTTAGAACATTTGATTTGAAATCTGTGGTATACATAGCAAGTAACATCGCAAATGTTCCAAGAATAATAACCAATGGATACATGAAGAATGATTTCGTATGTGATTCACTTTGTTCAACTGTACGCTTAATAAATAAGCGGTAGTTTACAAAAGAGAGAGCTAAACTTACTACAAACCAATAGATTGATGAGATATGAGATACATGCATTTCTATATGTTTCATTTGGGCGAATCCATTATAAGGCATACTTAAATAATAAAGAATAGCATTAAGATTTTGCGTATAATTTCCTTCGCCAAGCATCATGCTGTATACAATATTTGATGCACAATTATTAAGTGCAATAAAGATAAGCAAAGGAAGGAAAATATAGGCAAATGAACAAATAAAGTTATCAACACTATTTTGGGTTAAAAGAGTAATTGTTGTAATAAGAGTATTCATGGCAAACATATGGACGATTGTCATAATTATTGTTAGAATAAAGGCGCCAAAAGAAATATCCATTTTATAAGCAACAATGCCTTGAGCAAAGAGTTGATAAATAACAACAGGTAAAATGGTTGCAAAATAAGAAAATAAACTTGTTGTTAAATAAAGTGATTCTTTCTTTATTGGTAAGGAAAAGTAAAGAATATTACTTTTCTTTTTTTGTAAAAAAGAAAATAAATAAATAGGAACAATACATGATAAACCTAATCCATAAACAAGAGAAAGAACGCCAGTTGTACATAATGTAGGTGTATGCTCATTAAAAATCCAAAAAGGAATAATGATTCCAATTACATAAATAAGGATAAGATATTTTTTATTTTGTTTTATTAAATATTTAAAATAATCTTTATTAATCATAGACACCATACCCCTTTCTTTCCATTTCATAAATAAATATTTCTTCTAAATTTACAGGTAAAACTTCTAACATAATAGGATTGAACATTCTTAAATAATCTTGAATTTCATCGATGTCTCCTTTAACGACCATATTAATCACACGAGATTGTTTATGGAAAGAGAGAACATCTAAATGACTAAATTCTTCTTTGTTTAATTCTTCTTTAAAAGCAATTTGTATTTTATGAATATGATCTTTAATATCATAAAGATCACCCGATGTTGTCATACATCCATTTTCTAAAATCCCAAAGCTATCGCAAATATCTTCTAACTCTCTTAAATTATGAGATGAGATAATGACTGTCATATTTTCATCAATGATTTGATTGATGGCTTTTTTAAAAGCTAAACGCATAACAGGGTCTAAACCATCAAAAGCTTCATCTAATAATAAATATTTTGGTGCAATCGCAAGTGCTAAAGCAAACATTGCTTGTCTTTTCATACCTTTTGAATAATCTTTTAAAGGCTTATTTTGTGGTAAACGGAATAAATCGACATAATGTTGATAGGTTTCTAAATTAAATTGTGGATAAAAAGTAAGATAGAAATCTTTCATTTCATCAATAGAGGCAAAGTGGAAATAGTAGGGATCATCACTAATGAATAATATATCTTTTTTAACATCAGGATTTTCATACACTTCTTTTCCATCAAATAAAATACTTCCTTCATCACATTTAGAAATCCCATTTAATAAATAAAGTAAGGTTGATTTACCAGCTCCATTAGGACCAATCAAACCAAAAATACTTCCTGAGGAAATTGTGACATTTAAATGATTTAAAACATTTTTATTTTCAAAAGATTTCATCACATCTTTAATTTCAATCATACAGTTTCCTCCTTATATACTTCTTCAATAATTTCTAATAATTTGTCTTTAGTAATTTGATGCTTTTTCATTTCATTGACACATCCTTTAAAATCATCTAATTTATCATCTTTAATCAATTGATCAGTTTGATTATCAGCAATAAAACATCCTTTTCCTTTAACGGAATAAATATAACCTTGGTTTTCTAATTCTTGATAGGCCTTAGAAACAGTATTAGGATTAACACCAATATCTGTTGCAAGAGATCTTACCGAAGGTAATTTATCATTAGGAAGTAAAATGCCAATAGAGATAAATTCTAAGATTTGTTTTTTGAGTTGTTCAAAAATAGGAACTTTACTTTGAATATCTATTATAAACATAGAGTCCTCCTAACTGTATTAGTGTCACTAGTACACTAATACAGTATAATACATTTAGTGATTTGTCAATAGGGTAAAGAAAAAAGAACTCAATCATTGAATTCTTTTTCGTGTTTTTTGAAAAAATCATAAAAATAGCGAACATTTTCTAATTTATACCAAGGGGTTACTTCATATTCTCTTGCATCTAAATTATAAATTTTAGCGTTTAAAGTACCTAACATAAAAGGAGAGTGTGTCGCAATAATAAATTGACATCCTAAATAATGTGTTAGTTCATTAATTTCTTGAGCTAAAGCAACTTGATTTGCAGGAGATAAAGAAATTTCAGGTTCATCTAATAAATAAAGAGCATTCGGTAAAAGATATTCTTGAAAGAACTGTAAAGAGGTTTCACCATTAGAATACTTTTCTTGAGAAAAAATAATATTTTCGATACGTTGTTCTTTCTTTTTATTTAAAACTCTTTGTGCTTTTTCTAAGGATAATCCTTCTTGTATATAATCATAGGTTAAACCATGTTCTAAAATAGCTTTTTGTTGTATTTTTTTAATTTCATATAAAATATCTTCACTTTTAATATAACGACTATTTTCAGGTAACTGATAAAAAGGAACACCATCTTCATTGCTACCTAAACTATAGGCACATTCATTTTCAAATCTATCACAATAATTTTCATAATAAGTATTACTTGCAGGCATTTCTTTTCCTTTTATTTTTAATTTACCAGCAATGATATTAAGAAGTGTTGATTTTCCACAACCATTATTTCCATAAAAAATAGTAATGGGTGCAAAAGAAAAAGGCTCTATGTACTTATTTCTAAAGACATTGTAGGGATAAATATTAGGATTTTTGAGTGTTTGATTGCTTAATTTAAAACTACTTAAATAGATCATAGAATGGCCTCCTTTAATAATTTTATTTTATTGAACTTTCAATATAAAAACAATTGAGAAAGTTAATAAAAATTATTATTTTTGTTTAAACAACTAAAGAAAGAAGTTATATAATTATTGATAAATATTTTGTATAATATTTTAAAAAGAAGGGGAAGTTATGAAAAAATTATATTTAATAGGTGGAACGATGGGTGTTGGTAAAACAACAACGTGTCAGGCTCTTAAAAGAAAATTAGATAAAAGTGTTTTTATAGATGGAGATTGGTGTTGGGATATGCATCCGTTCATAGTTAATGAAGAAACAAAAAAGTTAGTTTTAGAGAATATCTGCATGTTATTGAATAATGATTTAAAATGCAGTGTGTTTGATCATATTCTTTTTTGTTGGGTCATGCATGAACAAAGTATTATTGATGATCTTCTTTCACGTCTAGATTTAAAGAATGTAAAAGTGATTTCTATTTCTTTAGTTTGTCAAAAAGAAGCTTTGGAAAAGAGAATTCAAAAGGATATTGATCAAGGAATAAGAAAACCAGATGTTCTTGCTCGTAGTGTTGAAAGATTAGAAATGTATCAAAAATTAAATACATATAAAATTGATGTTTCTAATAAAACAATTGAAGAAGTTGTGGAAGAAATAATAAAAGTAGGTGATGAAAATGATTAGACATATTTTATTTTGGAATTATACAAAAGAAGTTAAAGAAAACCATTTAGAAAAAGAAACGCTTCAAAAATTAAAAGATTCAGTTAAAACTTTAGAAGGAATTGAAGGCTTATTATGCATAGAAATGGAAGAAAACTTGACTTCAGACTATGATCTTGTTTTTTATAGCGAATTTGAAAATTTAGAAGCATTAAAGAATTTCCAAACTCATCCATTGCATGAAGCCCATAAAAAGCGTTGTATGAATCTTGTTTGCAAGCGTTTATGTGGAGATATTGAAAGATGAAAACAGAACATATTGAAGTTTTAGATTATGACTCTAAATGGGTAGATGATTTTAATCAAATCAAAGCAGAAATTGAAGAGGCTTTAAAAGATTTAGTGCTTGCTGTTGAACATGTAGGAAGTACTTCTGTCCCTTTGTTGGCAGCTAAACCAATTATTGATTTAGATGTTGTTATTGATCGAAAAGATTTAAAAGAAGTTATTTTTCTTTTAGAAAAGCATGGTTATATTTATGAAGGTGATTTAGGTCTTAAAGATCGCGAAGCTTTTAGATATGAAGGAAAAGAACACTTAAGAACGCATCATCTTTATGTATGTCCTCAAGATTCTAAAGAATTAAAAAGACATCTTGCTTTTAGAGATTATTTAAGAAAGCATCCAAATGCGATTAAAGAATATAGTAAAATCAAAAAAGAAGCGGCAAAGCTCTATCCAAATGATATTCAAAAGTATTGTATGTATAAAGCACTGATTATTGAAAAGATTTATAAGGAAATAGGTTTATAAGTGTATAAATAAAATCAACATTTTTACGAAAAAAAAGACGACTTAAAAACA
>JAUNWT010000100.1 GCA_030540195.1 Bacillota bacterium
TTGTTTTTAAGTCGTCTTTTTTTTCGTAAAAATGTTGATTTTATTTATACACTTCTTCCTCCTTCATTTATCAAATAAAAAAGCTTCCTAAAGAGAAAGCCGTTAGGAAGCTTTCTCTTATTGTTCAAGAATAAACTTGCTCAGTAAAGGCACCTTCTAACATATAGGGTTGCCACCACTTCATCGATCTTCATCTCATGGTTCTTAATAAGAGTCCTTTTTATTTTTATTGATATTCTTCTTTTTTTAACGATGTCATTTTTTCTATGAGTTCATCCTCCAAACCAAGATCCTTTAATATATGGGCAATCTTGATTTGTTGTTTTTTTCTTTCATCCAATTTTATCACCTAAAATAAGTGTGACTTGTAAAAAGAAATTTATGATGAATTCAACGACTAAAACATAATATTACAAACTCTCTATAAATGCAAGAATTTTGTACTATAATGCTGATGAAATATTTTGTACTTCTAAAACACCTGGAACTTCTTCCATTAAGATTTGTTCAACACCATCTTTTAAAGTATCATCAATCATGGTACATCCTGCACAAGCACCAAGCATTCTTACATAAACGATTCCATCTTTAAAATCAACGTATTCAATATCTCCACCATCTCTTTGAAGATATGGTCTTAATTTATGAATGACATTTTTAATTTGTTCTTCGATATTTTCCATTTTCGCAAACTCCTTTTTATAACTTTAATCTTATATCATATAAATCCTACCATATTTTATATTTTTTCCTTATTAAATACAACACATATGATTAAATTGTGCTATAATAGTGCCGCAAGGAGTGAAATCAAGTGACAAAACTTATCAAACGAGGGGATATCATTGATGTTAAAATAACGGGTATTCAACCTTATGGTGCTTTTGCTCTTTTACCTGATAATTCTACAGGATTGATTCATATCTCAGAAATATCAGATAAATTTGTTAAAAGCATTGCCAGTTATGTTCATGTTAATGATATTGTTAAAGTAAAAGTCATTGATTTTGATCATTCTAGCAATCACGCCAAATTAAGCTTGAAAGCTGTTGACAATCGTTTTCGAAGAAAAGACAAAAAACTCGTCTATAAAAATCCGCGAAAACCAATTGTAGAAACACCTAAAGGTTTTTTACCTTTAGCTCAAGCAATGGAAGAATGGTTAAAACAAGGTGTAATGGAGGAAAACTAAATGATCACATTAGATTTATCAAAAGCAAAATTAGCTGAAGATTTAGGATCATACAAAGAAAAAGTAGCAGAAATTCATGATATGATTCAAAACAAAACAGGTGCTGGTAACGATTTCCTTGGATGGGTTGAATTACCAGAAAACTTTGACAAAGAAGAAGTTCAATTAATGAAAGAAACAGCTGCTAAATTAAGAGAAAAAGTAGACGTATTATTAGTATGCGGTATCGGGGGATCTTATTTAGGAGCACGTGCTGCTATTGAAGCAATCAACGGTTTATATTCTGATGACAAAGTTGAAATCATCTATGTTGGTAATACTTTCTCATCAACTTATATTAATCAAGTTGCTAAACACATTGAAGGTAAAGATTTCGCAATCAATGTTATTTCTAAATCAGGAACAACTACTGAAACTTCTATTTCTTTTAGAATTTTCAAAGAAATGTGTGAAAAGAAATATGGTAAAGAAGGTGCTCGTGAAAGAATCGTAGCAACTACTGATAGAGAAAAAGGTGCTCTTAAAAAATTAGCTACTGATGAAGGTTATGTAACTTTCGTTGTCCCTGATGATATCGGTGGACGTTATTCAGTATTAACTGCTGTAGGTTTATTCCCTATTGCTATGGCTGGTATTGACATTGATGAAATGTTAAAAGGTGCTAAAGATGCAATGATTAAATATAACGATCCAAACATCGAAACAAATGATGCTTATCGTTATGGTGTTGCAAGACAATTATTAAACAAAGCTGGATATTCAGCAGAAATGTTTGTAACTTATGAATTACAATTAAACAATGTTGCTGAATGGTGGAAACAATTATACGGTGAATCTGAAGGTAAAGAAAATAAAGGTATCTTACCTCACAGTGCTGTATTCTCAACTGATTTACATTCATTAGGACAATTTATCCAAGAAGGTTCTAAAGTTTTATATGAAACAATCTTCGAAGTTAAAAATCCTCAAGAAGATATGATTATCCCAAGTGATCCAGATGATTTAGATGGATTAAATTACTTAGCTGGTAAATCTGTTGATTATGTCAACAAAAAAGCTTGCGAAGGTACAATCGATGCGCATGTTAATACTGGTAACGTACCAAACATCATCATTTCATTAGATAAAATGGATGCTTATGGATTTGGTTACATGGTTTATTTCTTCGAAATGTCATGTGCAATGTCAGTTTACTTCTTAGGAGTAAACCCATTCAACCAACCTGGTGTTGAAGTTTACAAGAAAAACATGTTCAAATTATTAGGTAAACCTGGTTATTAAGATTGAAGAAAGTAGATTTGTTCTACTTTCTTTTTTTTTACATAATTTATAATGGTGATATTATGAAAAAAGGAAAACATATTCTTATAATACTTATACTTTTTATCACAATTTACTTTTTTTCATCTCGTATCACCCCTCGAATTGAAAATGTTGCCTATAAAGAAATCAATCAATTCATGCAAATCCTTATCAATCATACTTCATTTACTCAAAAAATAGAGACAAAAAAACTTTATAAAAAAGAAAATAATACAATCAGTTTTCAAATGAGCTATATTAATGATCTTGCCACAAATTATATCAACAATCTTGAAGAAACGCTTTTAAAACTTGAAAATGGCACATATAAAAAGAAAGATTCCTCTCCCTATAATAAAAAACTTCTTCATATCAGTCACCAACAAGGTGTGATTGCCCGTGTTCCTCTTGGCTCTCTTACAAATAATATTTTCTTACAAAATGTTGGTCCAAGTCTTTCTATTAAATATAAAACACTTTCTTTGACTTCTTCCAATATTGATAAAAAAATTAAAAATTATGGGATCAACCATCTTGCTATCTCTATTGATTTAAACGTAACCATTACTTTACAAATCCTTGTTCCTTTATATCATGACCATTTTAAAGAAAATTATACGATTCCCCTTGTTTATGAAATTATTGAAGGTGAGGTTCCCTCATGGTATCAAAACTAAACATCTTACAAAATTACTATCATATTCCTTTAGAAGATCAATTTACCTTTATTTACGATTCAAATAAATACTATCTCACAAACAAGCCCTTTCCTCCATATTACCAAAAATACATTTCATTACTTCAAACCAATCCTTTTAAAATCATTGATAATATCTATCACCAAAAACAATCTCAAGGGTTTATCCTCTATCAATTACTAAATATTCCAACAGATATCCAAAAAATCATTTCTATTTCACTTATACCTCTAGAAGCCAAAACTGTAAATGAATTAAAAAAAGAATGGATTCAATATTACGAATCCATCCTTATCTATACACCTTTAAATTCTTTAGAATACCAAATCATCTATTATACCCTTTTTACCCTTTGTCAGCTTTCTATTGAGCTTTTAAACCATTATTTTACTGCTTCTACAACGATACCTTGCAGTTTGCAACATCAAACAATTCAATCAATTGAAGATATATATTGTGTAGAAAATATCATTTTAGATATAACCATACATGATTTATTAAATCTTTATCTCAATGACTTTATCACCATTCCACAATTAGAACGTATTTTCAATGAAAATAACCTCACTTCAAAACAATTACAAATACTTTTATGTTATGCTCTTTTTCCTAAATCATGTTTACTCTATTATCATGAAGATAGCTTAATTCAAAAGAGAAAAAGATTAATGAAATATAATAAAAAACTGCATTCTCTTATCCTTCTCCTACAAAAATATATCCAAATTCCATTACTTAACTGGATAAAATAAAATTCATTAGTTTTTAAGATATTCCTCTAAGCAAATACCTAACTCATTTATTCTCTTTGCATGAGCTTTTCCAACATAGCGATAATGCCATGGTTCATACCCTACTTTTGTAATATCATTTTTGTTCGTTGGATAACGTAAAATAAAGCCATATTTCCAGCTGTTTTGAATCAGCCAATGTTGTTCCGGTGTCTTTTCTTGTTGATGGTCAAGACGTTGATTTTTCAAGGACACAATATCAACCGCCAAGCCCAATTGATGTTCGCTCGTTCCTGGCCTTGCTACCCAAAAAGCTGCTTGGTCAAGGGCTTTGTCTTTTGAAAGACCTGCTTTTAAATATTTACTTACTTTGTTTTGATAAAGAGATTCCTGCTTTTTATAAGTTCGATAAGAGGAACAAATCAATGGATTTAATCCATCTTTTTTAGCCGCTTGTAACATATCCATGAGATCTTTATAAATTCGGCGATCAACTGCTTGCCCATTATTTAGATGTATCAAATCAACTTTCCAGTTTTCAGGTATGGTATTTTCATAATTAACTAACGTTAACAGCTCATCATCGTTAACACTATTTGTAGATTTCCATTGATTATTTTTTGCTTTAATCATCATATCGTATTGATTATTACTTTGATGTAGCTGTTTACTTATTATAAAAAAGAAACTTGTAATAATTCCACCTATCAACCATGTCATAATGAGTATTTTTATTTTCTTCATTTTATCTTGCTCCTTCCAATAAAAAATGCATTTCTTTTACACTTTTAGTGTATAAAAGAGATGCATAAAAATATCATAAAAGAAGCATCAAAGTTGTATCAATTACTTGAACTGCCTGTTGCATACATGTAATTATCTGCCAATTTAAATAAATACTTTTGAATTTCTTTTTCAGATAAACCTAAATATTTTCTTCCAAAAATATAAACTTCTTCATCAATTCTTTCGTCATATTTTTTATTATAATAATGGTATTGATATATTAAATGTGTATCTGCATCGATCATTACATTAAAAATATCTTCTCCATTTGTAAAATCCACCTGATAGACACTTACATTCTTTTGAGAATCACCCACATGACTATAACGTTTTAGCGTATAGTTATAACATACATAATTTTCATCAAAATTAAAGTTTGTTAAAATTCCAAGGCTTTTCAATGTTTCTAATTGTTCATTAATAATCGTTTTAATTCCTTGAATATTTTCATCATTCATATCTTGAACTTGTGTTGTCGTAATAATATTATTCCCTCTATTTTCATAATCAATAATTAATTCTAATTTTTCCGCAACCGAGAGTTTACTTATCTGTGCAGCAGATTGTTCATTTTTTATTTTTTCGACTTGTAAATGTCCAACCAATTGATCATCTTGTATCTTAGAAACAGTTAAAGGAACTAATGGAATAACAATCAACAAAGCGATTGCAATAATAAATTTAAACATATTTTTACAATTCTTCATTTTTCTTTTCTCCTTCTATAATAACAGTTACTTGTGTTCCTTTACCTATAGCACTTTCAAAACGTAGCGTTCCATGATGCATTTTAATTATTTGATCACATAACGCAAGTCCTAACCCTGCTCCTCCTGTACTACGAGAACGTGATTTATCAACCATATAAAACGCCTCTTTAATTTTACCTAATTCATCTGTAGCCATACCACATCCATTATCTTCAATTACAAATTGATATCCTGTTTCCGTTACATTTCCTTTTAAAGATATCTTCCCATTTTCACCAACCGCTTTACGGGCATTATCAAGCAAATTTAAACAAACTGTTTTCATCAAATCGGGTTCAATATACAATTCACCTGGTTCAATTTCAGTAATAAACTGAACATTATTTTCTTTCATCAATAAATCGACCATTGCTTCAATTCTTCGAAAAAATATTTCTGCAGAAATTCTATACATTTTAAAATCTTGTTTTTTCAAAACAATTAAATCTAATAATTTCATCGACATGGACTCTAAACGTTTTCCTTCTTCACAACAATCAAATGAGAATAATTGATAATTTCTTCCTCACTTAAACGTTTTGAACGCAACATATCCCCATAACCAATAATAGATGTTAGAGGCGTTTTGAGTTCATGAGCAAAGTTTCCTACAAACATCTCTTGTCTTTCAACAGCTTCATGGAGTTCTTTCATGGTGATTTCTAAACGTTTTGCCATCGTATTAAAATCTTTTGTCAACTGTCCAATTTCATCTTCACTACTGACCGTTATAGGAACAAATACTTGTCCATCAGCTATTCCTTTCGTCGCTTTAGATAACTTCTTGATTGGATAAACAAGCCATCTTGTTACAACAAAAATAACAATAGTACTTGCAACCATGAGAATCAATGTATAATAAAACAATGTTCTAAATTGACTTTCACGATTTAAAAATAATTCTGAAATATCTCGAACATTTTCAAAATAGAATTTTGTTTCATTTAAAGAAAAGCGTCGAAGAACTTGTAATTTATATTGATTTTTATTTTTTTTAATAATGTATCCTCGTTCATTTTGAGAGACTTTTTCAAAAAGTTTAGGTTGATCATCAAAAACATCATTTTGATAAATAACATTTCCATTTTCATCTCGTACACAAAATGAAACATTCCCTCTAAATGTTTCAACAATCATATTACAAAATACATTTTGAAGTAAATCTGTACGTTCTTGCGTACTATCTCCTTTAAGTGCCAGTTCTTCTAAATAAGGATATAATTCAAGAGTTAATGAATTAACAAGGATATCATTTTCTTGATAAACACTCTCTACTTCTCGATTAAAAGAATTATTAAAACTCGTTTGAATTAACATCGTCCCACCCACACTAAAACAAATAAGCATGATCGTCATAATACTAAAATAGAGTTTCCAAAAAAATTTCATTAGTCAACCTCCAAACGATAACCAACCTTATAAACAGGCACAATTTTATCTTCTAGACCCAATTTTTTTCGCATTCTTTGTACATGAAGGTCAACTGTTCGACTATCTCCCATATAATAATCTTTCCATACCGCCTCGTAAATTTGATTACGAAATAAAGCAATATTTTTATTTTGAATAAACAACAATAATAAATCATATTCTTTTACCGTTAAGTTAATTACTCTCCCGTTTTTCTTAACAATACGTGAAAGTGTATCAACCGTGATATCATATACATTTAATAGAGTTTCTGTTTTATGAAAACGGCGTAATACCGTTTCTACACGTGCAACTAATTCTATAATTTCAAAGGGTTTTATGATATAATCTTCAGCTCCTAATTTCAAACCTTTAACACGATCTTTGACATCACTTTTAGCTGTCAAGAAAATAACAGGAATTTCTAAAGGACGAATATATTCTATCAATTCATAACCATTGATTTCTGGTAACATAATGTCTAGTAAAACCAAATCAAAATGATTATGATCTATTAATTCAATTGCTTCTTTACCATCAAATGCACACAAACAACTATAGCCTGCATCTGATAAGTTAATTTTTATAAGTCGATTGATTGATTTTTCATCTTCAACAATCAATATTTTATTCATGAAATCACCTCATCACTTTCATCATACATCGAAATTACATCTTAATTGCATCATTTTATAATAAAAAAACACACTTACTTAGTAAGTGTGTAAGCTCCATCATGGAGCGGGTGATGGGAATCGAACCCACGTAGTCAGCTTGGAAGGCTGAAGTTC
>JAUNWT010000101.1 GCA_030540195.1 Bacillota bacterium
AAAGAAGCTTAACAACGAAAGTTAAACTTCTAAAAATTTATTTCGTTACAGCTCCCTTTTGTTATTTTGTATATTTTTCTTTTAATGCTTCTTCAACACAAGGAGGTACAAGTCCCGTAAGTTCTTTATGATAACTTGCCATTTCTTTGACAACAGATGAAGAAATAAAAGAATGTGAAGGTTTTGTCATTAAATACATTGTTTCTATGGAATCATTTAAATATTGATTTGATTGAGCGTATTGAAGTTCATAATCAAAATCCGTTGTTGAACGTAAACCTCGAATCAAAACTTTTCCATTTACTTTTTTTACATAATCCATAGAAAGCTCATCCGTTGAATCAACAATAACATTATCCAAATGAGCTGTTGCTTCTTTTAGTAATTCTTTTCTTTTTTCGATTGAAAATAAACCTACTTTTGTTGGATGAATCGCAATAGTAACATACAAAACATCAAAAATTTTTGCGGCTCTTTCAATAATATCTAAATGTCCATTCGTTACTGGATCAAATGTTCCATTATATACGGCAATCTTTTCCATTACTTTTCTCCATTATAATAAAATATATTTAAAGCAGTAATCCCATATTCTTTTCTTCTAGAAAGTTCTAAAGAAGAAATTGGTTGGAATTCTACTTCTTTTAATTCTTCTACAACAATACATGCTTCATCATTCAACATTTTATTTTCAACTAAAAATAATAAAATATCATCAACAAGACCTTTTCCATAAGGTGGATCTAAAAAAACATAATCAAATTTAATATCTTTTTCTTTTAAATAATTTAAAGCTTTTTTATAATCCATTTTCAATGGATAACAATTTTCTAATTGTAAAAGGACAAAGTTTTCTTTAATGGTTTTAAAAGCTTCATATTGTTTATCTACACTATAAAGTGTATCACATCCTCTAGAAATTGCTTCAATTCCTAAGCCTCCACTTCCACCAAATAAATCCAAAACCGTTCCACCTTCAAAATAAGGACCAATCATATTAAATAGATTTTCTTTATTCTTATCAGTTGTTGGTCGTGTAAGTTGTGTTTTAGGCACTTTTAATTGTCTTTTTTTATATTTTCCTGCAATAACTCTCATAATTTATACCCTGTTGTATCTAATATTTGACTAATATCTTTAAAGATGATTTGTGTAACATGATCAAGTAAACGATTAATTTCATAATAACTTTGATAGTATTCTTGAATATCTTGATTACTTGACATTTGTTTTTTTATTTCTCTCAATTCTTCTTTTTTTGATGTCAGGTCAATATAACCTTCATATTTTTTTAAATCATTGATTTCATTTAAAGTTTCTTGATATCTTTCTAATAATTCTTTTGTTTTTGTTTTTAATAATAATTCTGATTTTTCTTTAAAAGAAAGATATCTAGAATCTTTTTGAATTTCTTCAATAAGTTCATTTACTGTTTCATTCATTGTAACATCTCCAACATACTAACGATCATAGAAAAACGATCAAGTTTTTCTAAAAGTGAATCTTGCTTTTTTTGATGTATTTCTTCTAATAAATCATCATAACTTTCTGGGTAATGACAAAGCTTGACATACCAATAAGGATGTTTTCTTAAATAATTGATAATCTCTTGCTCCATTACCATTTATTTTCCTTATTTTTATCAATTAGATTACTGACTACCCCTAATACTTTTTCAATAGATTGTAAAGAAGATGAAAGAGCATTCAAATCCACATTCTTTATAATTTCTAAAACCCCATTAAAATCAACCGAACGATTTTTATAGGAATCAAAAAAATGATCATTTTCACCATACATCGTATAAATTTCATATATTTGTTGCCAAGTATAACGATGATTAAGTACATCTTCTTTAATACTTGGTATTGTTTTTAAAAAAGCTTTAAACTCATCTAAGTTATCCATAAAATCACCTAATATACTTTATGCTTAAAAGTTTAATAGGTGTTTTGTTTTTCCAGTTGTTCTTTATTATATTTTGAAATAATTGCTTGGGCAATACCGATGGCTATCAAAGCAGCAACCGTTGAAGAACCACCTGATGAAACAAGTAAGATAGGAACTCCAGTCATTGGAATAAGTCCTGAAACACCACCTAAATTAACGAGAAGATGTAACATAAAATAAGAAGATATCCCAATGAGAATAACTTTTGATTTACTTTCTTGAATTTCATCAGCATACTTTAATAATCTAAAAATAATTATTGCAGTAGGAATAATAATTAACGCTAAGCCAAAAATTCCTAATTCTTCATAAATAATTGCACCGATAAAGTCATTATGTGCTTCTGGAATATAATCATATTTTTGAATAGAATTTCCAAGTCCTAGACCAAAAATTCCTCCATCAGCAAACGCAATCAATGAATTGACAAGTTGCCATGAACTTGAATAAATATTTTCAAGTGGTTTCAACCAAGAATTAATACGATCCATTTGATATCCTTGTAAGACAGCTGTAATTAAAAAGCCTAAAATAACAACAGCTACTCCTAATGCAATCCAAACCAGTTTTTTATACTTTTTATAATAATCTCTTGGTGTTGACATAAAACAAATAAAACAAATAGCTGCCAAAATAAGTGATGTTCCTAAGTCTTTTTGAATACCCGCACCTACAAAAAAAGCAACTAACATTAATCCAAGCGGAAAAAGAACACATTTAAAAAATTTATCTTTATAAAACTGACTTTTTAATTCCGCTGTTCTAAATCTTCCTTTTACAACAAAAGCCGCATCTGTTTCTGTAAGCATATAAGAAAGAATTAAAATCATCGCCACCTTCATAAACTCAGCTGGTTGTACCGTAAATGGTCCAAGATGGATCCATGCATGTGAACCTTTTGTTGTCCATAGTACACACACACACATTGAAGCAAGACCCAAAAAATACATAATCATTGAAAAACGATAATTAATAATTCTAGTACGAAAACCTTTCGTTAAAGCCATCATCATAATCGTTCCAAAAATAACATAAACAGTTTGTGTTGCCATATTTTTTATTGCAAATCCTGTTCCTTTAGAAGAAACCGCACCAATTGATGCTGAACCAATCATAACAATTCCTAAACAAACAAGTACAAAAACTGCCATAAAAATAGGTTTATCTGCCCCTTTTTTTCTAAAAAAAAGTTTTATCCACTTCTTCATTACATTTTGATCCAATCTTTTTCTTGACTTGCTTTAAATACTTTATAAATTGAATATCCAGATACTTCTTCAAAAGCTTTATCTAATTGTTTTTCTTCGCTTTTTGTTCCAACAACATTTTTAAATTTACGATAGGCACTTAAAAAATCTTTTTTATCAATACCTTCTTCATAAGCTTGTTCTACTGCATTATATAATGCGACAACATCAACAATATCTTCTGTTGACCATGTATAATCTAATGGATAATTATAGTCCATTTTTACACCCCATTTCTCCAAGTCATTATAACTTAAAAAAATATAAAAATAAATGGCTTATGATAAATCCCCCAAACAAATATATCAAATTTCCATATTGTAATAGTGAAGGAGGGATAAGATATGAACTGTGATTATGGATGCAATGGCTATGTCAACAATCCTTTCGGTTGTGGTGGATGCAATACTTTTGGTTGTACACCATATATGGGCGGATTTGGTTGCAATAGTGGTGGATGTAGCTGGTTTGCTATTGTTTTAGTTGTTTTCTTATTGTTAATCATCTGTGGTAATTCAAGAATTAGACCTTAGTTATTTCAATCACCTCAAAATGTGTTATAATAACCAAGAATGAGGTGATTATATGTTATTAATGAAAGATATTATAGATGATTCAAACAAATTAATTCGATCAATTTCTAAGGAAGTCCCACTTCCTTTATCTAAAGAAGATCATGACTTACTCATGGATATGCATGAGTTCCTTGTTGCTAGTCAAGATGAAGAGCTTTCTGAAAAATACGATTTAAGACCCGCTGTTGGTATTGCTGCTATTCAACTTGGAATTCCAAAAAGAATGTGTGCTATTCATGTTCTTGATTTTGATGAAAATGGAGAAGTCATTAATTCTACTGACTATGCTCTTGCAAATCCAAAAATTGTTTCTTATACACCAAAACAATCTTATTTAAAAACAGGTGAAGCTTGTTTATCAGTTTTAGAAGATGTTCAAGGATATGTTCCTCGTCATGCGAAAATTACTGTTGAAGGTTATGATGCTTTAACTGAAAAGAATGTGAAGATTGTTGCTCGTGGTTATCTAGCAATTTGTTTACAACATGAGCTTGATCATTTTGATGGAATTTTATTTTATGATCATATCAACAAAGATTATCCATTAATGCCAATTGAAAATGCAATGGTTATCGAATAAAAAATGTAGCGTTTAAACGCTACATTTTTTAGTTTTTAATTAAATAATAATGAATTGATTTAGGTGGTAATACAATATTATTTAAAGAATCAATATCAACATCATCAATTAATGAATGTGCTTTTGGTTCATTTAAAGAAACTGTATAATCATTTTCATCTAAATTTAAAGCAATGATTATTTTTTGATTATCAAACATTCTTTCAAAAACAAATTGTTTATTTGTAAGAATTCGTTCATTATATTCGCCCAATTGGAGTGCTTTATATTGATTTCTAATTTCAATAAGCTTCTTAATATATTTTGTTAAATCATTAGGTAGTGGTTTTTCATATTCTGGACGTAAAGAAGCATCGCTTCCTTGTTCTTTTTTCCCTGTTTGGCCCCACTCACTTCCATAATAAATACATGGGATTCCCGGTAAAGAAAATAACATACCATAAATAAGCGGTAATTTTTCAAGATCTGTTAATTGAGAAGCAATACGAGCCACATCATGATTGTCGACAAAACTCCATAATGTTTGTCCTTGATACATTTCTTTATAATTTCTTTTAATCGTATGAGCCATTTCAAACATATTTAATGAATTAAAAGAAGACCATAATCCTTTAAATCCCGGATAATCTGTAATACTGTCTAAATGAGCTTCACTAAACATATATCCTGCATTATCCCCTAGTACTTCTCCAAGCAAGAAGAAGTCTTCTTTCTTTTGGCGACAGTGATCTTTTAACATGGCCATAAACCATCTTGGTAAACTATAAGCAACATCTAAACGAATTCCATCAATATCAAAATAATCAATCCAAAAATCAACAGAATCTAATAAATAACGTTGGACATCAGGATGATCTAAATTCAACTTCACAAGTTCATAGTGACCTTCCCAACCTTCATAATAAAAACCATCTTGATAAGGAGAATCCCCATTAAAATCAATACAGAACCAATCCTTATATGCACTTGCCTCTCTTTTTTCTTGAACATCTTTAAACGCAAAAAAGCCTCTTCCTACATGATTAAATACACCATCAAGTACTACTTTTATTTGATGTTTATGAAGATTTTGACAAACTTCTTTGAAATCTTCATTTGTTCCTAGACGTTCATCTAAAACACGATAATCTCTTGTATCGTAGCCATGATGATCACTTGAAAAAACTGGATTAAAATAAATTCCACCAATTCCTAATTCTTTAAAATAGTCAATAAAGTCGTTAACTCTTAAAATTCTATGAACAATTTGTCCATCATTATCAAATGGTGCGCCACAAAAATTTAATGTATAAATTTGATAAAAAACTTTTTCATGATACCACATAAAATAACCCCCTCTTTTTATTTATTATACACCAAATCCTTACCAGTTATCATCAAAATATGTTATCATATACTATATAGGAGGTACTTTTTATGGCACACAAAATAATTACAATTACCAGAGAATATGGTTCAGGAGGTCGTCTTATTGCAAAAAAAGTAGCTGAAGCATTAAATATTGCCTTTTATGACAATGAATTAATTGATGAAACAGCAAGAGAACTTGGGATTGATATTGATACAATTCGTAAAGCATCTCAAGAAAAATCATCAAGTTTTGCATATTCATTAAATAATGGTCCTCTTGTTTTACCTATTAATGATCAAGTATATGCAACACAAGCAAAAATCATTAAGCATCTTGCAGAAAAAGAAGATTGTATCATCGTCAACGGATGTGCAAATTATATTTTAGAAGATTATCCGGATGTTTTAAGAATCTTTGTTTATGCCCCATTAGAATCAAGAGTAAATCGTGTAGTAAACGATTATAAAGAAGAACATGAAAATCCAAAGAAATATGTTCAAAAAAGAGATAAACAACGTAAAAGCTATTATAACTATTACACAACAAATACCTGGGCAACTATGAAAGACTATGATTTATGTATTAATAGTGATATGGGAATCGATGATATCGCTGAATTAATTGCAAAAGTCTATCAAAATGGACATTTATGGAAAAATAAATAATAAAAGAAAAGAATCAGTTTGAAGAGAACTGATTCTTTTAATTTTTTTGTATAAATTGAATAGCTACCCCAAGTAGTCCTGAGCCAAGATAACATGATAATGCAGCTCCAACATGACCGTCTATTATGTATTCAAATGTTGGAAATTTTTCTTTTAACATCTTTTCTAATTCATTTCTTTCTTCTAAATTATTTCCATCCGCGATCGCTAACGCAAATTTTTGTTGTGGATGTTCTTCAAGATGTTTTTCAATGAGTTCTATAAGTTTTGACTTTATTTTTTTATTTCCTCTTACTTTGCTTGGAACATAAATTTCACCATTTTCTTTTTCAAAAGATAGAATTGGCTTAATTTTTAATGTTGTTCCTAAAAAAGCTGATGCTTTACCAATACGTCCACCTTTTTGAAGATAATTTAAATCATCAATTGAAAAATAAGCATAGTTTTCTTGAACAAGTCTTTCTCCATAAGCTATTGCTTGTTCAAAGGTAGCACCCTTTTGACAATAACGTGCTAACTCTACAGCAACCACACCTAAACCAACAGAGGCACTTTTGCTATCGATAATATGACAAACAAGATCCTCTTGACTTTGACAAAACAAACGCATTTGATTGCTTGTCCCTGAAATTCCTGCCGATAAGAAAAGTCCAATAACATGACTATACCCTTTCTCTTTTAAACTTTCTAATAATGAGAAAAGTTCTTGTCCTACAGGGGACGATGTTTTTAATGTATGTTCTTTTTGTAAGTGATAGATTTCATTTGCTGATATATCTATCCCATCTCGATAAGTTTCCCCATCACATGTTATTTGTATTGGTAAAACAAAAATATTGTTTTCTTTTCTATATTCTTCTTTTAGATCACTACATGAATCTGTAATAATTGCTATTTTTTCCATTTTATTCTCCTTTCATTAGTTTGAAGTTAAAACTAATATAGCAATTATACATCATTTTCTAATAAAATAAAGCTTTTTTTACATAACAAGAAGAATGTCAATGACATGTCCAACCCATTGTGCAGCTATTGCACTTAATGCAAGTGAAGTTACCATAACTGTTAATAATCCTCTATTTGATAATCTTTCCATAATTTTTCCCTCCAAGTTTCTATTAATTCAACTTTCTACACTTATAATTTTAAATGTTTCTTTT
>JAUNWT010000012.1 GCA_030540195.1 Bacillota bacterium
AAAGAAGAGCTGTAACTCCTCAATAAACAGTAAAAACTATTTATTCGTTACAGCCCCTTTTTTTGTCTTAATAATTAAATTTCAAATAGTTTGACATAATGTGACAAAAGCGTATAATGTTAGCAGCCGAACAAAAAGGAGGCTTTTATGGAACAGCGAATAGGAATGGAAATACGTGTTTTGTCTAAATATATGGGACGTTATTTAGATGATATTCATGGTATTGATTGTATGTTATCAGGACCGCAGGGGTTAATTCTTGTTTATTTATGTGAAAATGATGAAGAAGTTTATCAAAAAGACATAGAAAAGTATTTTAATATAAGAAGATCAACCGCAACAGGTCTTTTAAATTCTTTAGAAAAGAATGGATATATCATAAAAGAACCTGTTGAAAATGATAAACGTATGAAAAAAATTAAAGCAACTGAACATGCGTATAGTACTGTAGAAAAGATTGATAATCATGTTATTCAATTAGAAAAAATTATGTTAGATGGAATTGATGAAAAAGAAGTGAAACAATTTAGAAATACGATTTCTAAAATGACACTTAATTTAGTAAAGGAGTCAAAAAATGGATAAATTATATTACATGGGAATTGATGTTGGATCAACAACAGTAAAATTATATGTGGAAGATCAAGAACATCAATGTATCTATTCAAAATATCAAAGACACTATTCTGATGTTAAACCAGCAATAGAAAGTCTAATTAAAGAAGTTCAAGAACAATATGGAAACTTACCAGTTAAAGTAGTGATGACAGGATCAGGTGGTCTTTCTTTATCAAAACACTTAAATGTAGAATTCGTTCAAGAAGTAATTGCTTGTACAAAAACAGTAGAAACCTATATTCCTGAATGCGATGTTGCCATCGAATTAGGTGGAGAAGATGCTAAAATTACATATTTTGAATCAACTCTTGAACAAAGAATGAACGGAACTTGTGCAGGTGGTACAGGAGCCTTTATTGATCAAATGGCTTCCTTATTACAAACAGATGCTGCTGGATTAAATGAACTAGCTAAAAATTATGAAACAATTTATCCAATTGCTTCTCGTTGTGGTGTTTTCGCAAAAACAGATATCCAACCATTAATCAATGAAGGGGCAGCCAGAGAAGATATCGCTATTTCTATTTTCCAAGCCGTTGTCAATCAAACAATTAGTGGTCTTGCTTGTGGTAAACCTATTCGTGGTAAAGTTGCATTTTTAGGAGGACCTCTTTATTTCTTAGATCAATTACGTGCTCGTTTTATTGATTCATTAAACTTAAAAGATGAAGATGTTATCTTTCCTCAAAACTCACAATTATTCGTAGCGATGGGAGCTTGTTTACTTGCTCGAGAAGATAAAGTGAATCAAACAACAATTGATGAACTTGTACATATTTTAGAATCATTAAAAGATGGTATTTCTGATGAAACAGATACTTTAAAACCATTATTTGAAACAGAAGAAGATCGTATTGAATTTAGAAATAGACATTATCGTACAAAAGTAAAGAAAAGAGATTTAAATACATATCAAGGAAAAGCTTTCTTAGGTGTCGATGTTGGTTCAACAACATCTAAAGCTGTATTAATTGATGAAGATGGTTCTGTATTATATACCTTCTATTCATCAAATGAAGGGAACCCAATTGAAGTTGTTCGTAAGATTTTAAAAGAAATCTATGAAATCTTACCTAAAGGAGTAGAACTTGTTCATGCCGGTTCTACAGGATATGGTGAAGCATTAATTAAATCTGCTTTTAAAATGGATGTCAGTGAAGTAGAAACAATTTCTCACTTTACAGCCGCAAAATATTTTAAAGATGATGTGTCATTTATCCTAGATATTGGTGGACAAGATATGAAAGCTATTAAGATTGAAGATGGAATTATCCAAGATATCTTATTAAATGAAGCTTGTTCATCTGGATGTGGATCGTTTATTGAAACATTTGCTAAATCATTAGGATACAATGTTGCTGATTTCGCTAATCTTGCTTTACAATCAACTGCACCAATTGACTTAGGTTCACGTTGTACGGTATTTATGAACTCTAAAGTAAAACAAGCACAAAAAGAAGGAGCTAAGATTGAAGATATTTCTGCAGGTCTTGCTTATTCTGTTATTAAAAATGCTTTATATAAAGTTATTAAATTACGTTCACCTGAAAGTATTGGGAAATCTGTATTAGTACAAGGTGGAACATTCTATAATGAATCTGTTTTAAGAGCTTTTGAACAAGAAACAGGAATCAAAGCCATTCGTCCAGATATCGCTGGATTAATGGGAGCCTTTGGTATTGCTTTAATTGCTAGAGAAAGATATCAAGGACAAGGAACAACATTACTTAATAAGGAACAAGTTGATGCTTTCAGTTATGAAAGTACGATTCGTTATTGTCAAAAATGTACAAACCATTGTATGTTAACTGTTTCTTCATTCAATGATGGTAGTGAACATATTAGTGGAAACAGATGTGAAAGAGGAGCAAACTTACCTCCTAAATCAAAACAATTACCAAACTTATATGATTATAAATATCGTCGCGTTTTCAATTATCGTTCATTAACTGCTAAAGAAGCAAAACGTGGAACAGTAGGTATTCCTCGTGTCTTAAATATGTATGAAAACTATCCTTTCTGGCATACATTATTTACTGATTTAAAATTCAGAGTAGTCTTATCACCACGTTCAAGTAAAAAAATCTATGAAAAAGGAATTGAATCTATTCCATCAGAAAGTGTATGTTATCCAGCTAAATTATCACATGGACATATTGAAAGCTTAATTGAAAAAGGTATTAAATATATTTTCTATCCTTCAGTAGCTTATGAAAGAAAAGAAAATGTTACTCAAGGAAATCATTACAACTGTCCAGTCGTCACTTCTTATCCAGAAGTTATTAGAAATAACGTAGATAACTTAGAAACAAATGAAATCATCTTTAGAAATCCATTCATGGATTTAAGTAACCGTAAAACAATGTTTACAAACTTAAAAGATGAATTTAAATCATTTGGAATTAGTGATAAAGAATTAAAAGCAGCGATTGAACATGCTTATGAAGAATTACAACAATGTCGTTTAGACATCCAAGGAGAAGGAGAAAAAGTCCTTGCCTATTTAAAAGAAAATAATATGACAGGTGTTGTTTTATCAGGTAGACCTTACCATGTCGATCCAGAAATCAACCACGGCTTAGCTGATTTAATTACTGGTGAAGGAATGGCTGTCTTAACAGAAGATAGTGTTTGTCACTTAGATAAAGAATTAGAAGAATTACGTGTTGTAGATCAATGGACATATCACTCAAGAATGTATCATGCGGCATCCTTTGTCTCATCTCAACCAAACTTACAATTAATTCAATTAACATCCTTTGGTTGTGGATTAGATGCTGTTACAGCCGACCAAGTGGCAGAAATCTTAAATGCGAGAAATAAGATTTATACACTTATTAAAATTGATGAAGGAAGTAACTTAGGGGCAATTCGTATTCGTATTCGTTCATTAAAAGCAACAATTGATAAACAAGAAAATAAAGAAATTGATTTATCTAAAAAATATAAACCAGTGAAAGTACCATTTACTAAAGAAATGAAAGATGATCGTTGGACAATTCTTTGTCCACAAATGTCACCAATCCATTTCCAATTTGTTGAAAAAGCAATGCAAGAAAGTGGCTATAACTTAAAAGTCTTACCATCAGTAGACAAAGGAGCCACAGAAGCAGGATTAAAATATGTCAATAATGATGCCTGCTATCCAAGTATCCTTGTTGCTGGACAAATGATGGAAGCTTTAACAAGTGGTGAATACGATGTCAACAAAACAGCCTTGATCATCTCACAAACAGGTGGTGGATGTCGTGCCACAAACTATATTGGATTTATCCGTAAAGCTTTAAAAGATGCTGGTTTAGAACAAGTACCAGTTATCAGTGCCAACTTACAAGGTATTGAATCAAACCCAGGATTTAAAATTACTTATCCACTTGCTAAGAAAGTTATTATTGGTGCAATGTATGGAGACTTATTCATGAGAGTCCTTTATCGTGTAAGACCTTATGAAAAAGAAAAAGGAAGTGCTAATAGACTTTATCAATCATGGGTAGAAAAATGTATGAAGAATATCGAAACAGGTAGCATGAAAGAATTTAAGAAAAATGTTTATCAAATCGTTAAAGACTTTGATGAATTACCTTTATTAGATATCAAAAAACCTAGAGTTGGTTTAGTCGGAGAAATCCTTGTTAAATTCCATCCAACTGCCAATAATCAAATTGTTGATATTATTGAAAGAGAAGGTGGAGAAGCAGTGATGCCTGATTTAATTGATTTCTTCCAATATTGTTTCTATTCAACAACATTTGAAAGAAAACATTTCAATGCGACTGCTAAAGCAACGAAGTTATGTGAATTCGCCGTTAAAGCTGTGGATTTCTTAAGAAAAGATATGATCAAAGCATTAGAAAAATCTAAACGTTTTGATCCACCAGCTTCGATTGAACATCTTGCTGATAAAGCAAAAGAAGTTGTTTCAATTGGTAACCAAACAGGTGAAGGTTGGTTCTTAACAGGGGAAATGATTGAACTTATTGAAAGTGGAGCACCAAATATTGTATGTATGCAACCATTTGGATGTTTACCAAACCATGTTACAGGTAAAGGAGCTATTAAAGCTTTAAGAAAGAAATATCCTCAAAGTAACATTGTAGCGGTTGACTACGATCCAGGGGCGAGTGAAGTTAACCAATTAAACCGTATTAAATTAATGCTTTCAACAGCATTCAAAAACTTAGATAAAGAATAAAATAAAGCAGTGGTTTCACATGGAACCACTGCTTATATTTTGATTAAATTACAAGTTGACAACATCGTATTTGTTTTATTA
Organism: Bacillota bacterium; assembly: GCA_030540195.1. GTDB lineage: Bacteria > Bacillota_I > Bacilli_A > Erysipelotrichales > Coprobacillaceae > Faecalibacillus. The sequence continues at coordinate 4,892 of JAUNWT010000012.1, forward strand.
ATAGAATAATGATTTTTAATCGCACATATAATAAGACTATCTCTACTTTCATTATAAGAAAGAGTTTCACACTCAGCGAGAGATAACATAAAATTTGTTTTCTTTAAATCAATATTTAAAGCCAAACCAAATTGAATAATATCATCTCTTTGAGGTGTAGCACTACCATTTAGAATTTTGCTCAAATCATTTTCATCAATAGTTGTTCTATTATAAAGTTGAATTGTTGGAATACGATAATATCCTAATAAAGCATAAAAATAAGTTAAAAAATCTAAATCAGGAAACTCATGTTTTACTTCATCAAAATTAGCACACGTATCAACCAGCATAAATAATCGATCTGCATTCATTTGATATCACCTACTATATATTAATTTTACCTTCTTTTGAATCTTTGAACAAGCTTAAAAATATTTATTTCTTTAATAATATTTTATATCGATATGTATGCATTTTTTGTAGAAAAAAGAGGGGAGTTATATATTTGCATAATCCAATAAAATAGAGTATGATATAAGTAAAAGAGGGGATGTTTATTATGTGCTTAGGATTATTAATGATGCTTTTAGCGGGTAGTGTTGTCTATGTTGGTAAAAGTTATTTTGAATATAAATTAAAGGAAGATTAATCTAGCATTGCTAGATTTTTTTTTAAAATGAAAAAGGTTATTATTTGTCTTGTTTTATTTCTAGTTTGTGGTTGTTCACCCGCATCATCAAACAGCTTAGAAAATTATTTTAAAGACGATACGTGTTATAACTATCATTACCAACATCTAACAAAAAAACAACAAAAGCTTTATCAAAAGATTTATAATATTGCTTATAGTCAAGAAAAAGATGTACAAATCAACCAAAAAGATATAGATAAAGTAACACCAATTATAGAAAAAGTTTTAAAAGATCATCCTGAATTTTTCTATGTAGAAGAATGGACACTAACGAATAAAGGAACATTTAATTTTAAATATACTTTTACAAAAAAAGAAATAAAAAATTATCAAAAACAATTAAATGTCATTGTCCAACAAATCAAAGAAAATACTAAAGAACTTGATGATTATGAAAAAATAAAATACATTTATGAATATCTTATACAACAATGTAAATATCAAGAAGATGCAAAATATAATCAAGAAGTGATTAGTGCACTTATTTATCATCAAACCGTATGTAGTGGCTATGCGAAGGCTTTACAATATTTACTTCATGAAGTAGGAATTGAATCTACTTATCTTACAGGTATGGCTGATGATCCAAGTGGTAATAATGATTATCATGCATGGAATATGGTTAAATATGATAATGACTATTATTATATTGATGCCACTTGGGGTGATTTAGTTAATAGTGATTTTGAAACAGTTAATTATGATTATTTGATGTTTTCAAGTGAAGAAATGAATAAAAATTATCAAATACAAGATTCTTATGAAAACACAACCAATGATAACAATACGTATTATAAAAAAGAAGGTTATTATTTTGAGCATTATCGTATTGATGATTTAAAACAAAGAATTGATTTTTCACAAAATGAATGTCATTTTCAATTTTCAAGTGAAATTTATGAATATGCGAAAAATAGACTTGTAAGTCAAGGAGATGCGTATACAATAATTGGTGTAAGTAATGATAGAGAAATAAAATATATAGATGATGAAAGGTTTCATACAATTTATTTGAGATGGTAAAAATATGAAAAGAATTAAAGAAATTGTAATTGTAGAAGGAAAAACAGATACACAACTTTTAAAAGAACTTTATGATGTAGATACGATTGAAACACATGGGCTTGCCTTAGATGATAAAACATTAGAACTTATTAAAGAAGCAAGTCTTACAAGAGGTGTTATTGTCTTAACGGATCCAGATTATCCTGGTCTTAAAATAAGAAATCAAGTGGATCAAGTAGTTGATAATTGTAAGCATGCTTTTGTTGATAAAAAAGATGCGATTGGTAAAAAGAAATTAGGAATTGCGGAAGCTAATAAAGAAGCAGTCAAAAAAGCCATTGAAAATGTTGTCACATTTTCAAAACAAACAGAAAGTATTACTTGGCAAGAATTTATCTCATTAGATATTATTGGCGATAAAAAAAGAAGAATGAAAATTTATGATTTATTTCATTTAGGCTATGGAAATGCAAAAACCTTATTTAAAAGATTAAATATGGTAGGTATTACAAAAGAAATGATAGAGGGGAAATTAGAGAGTGAAGGATATAGCGACTAAAAGTACAACAAACTATATATTAGAAAAATATGATCTTTATCCTAAAAAGAAATATGGACAAAACTTTTTAATTGATCCTCGTATTGTTGAAAAGATCGTTTGTTCATCAAGTGTGGATAAAGAATGTGCGGTTATTGAAGTAGGACCAGGGATTGGCGCTTTAACTCAAGTTTTAGCACGTCATGCCGGCTATGTCAGAAGTTATGAAATTGATACGCGTTTTAAAGGTGTTTATGAAGAATTTTTAAATGAAGATCACATTGATATTGTTTTTGAAGATTTCTTGAAAATCGATTTGACATCTTTAGAATCTTTAAAAGAAAAATATAAAAAAGTTATTTTAGTGGCCAATTTACCTTATTACATTACGACACAAATCATTGAAAAAGTTTTAACTGAATGTAAAATCATTGATGAAATTGTTGTGATGGTTCAAAAGGAAGTTGCTTTAAAATATACCAGTGATTATAAAAGTCCACTTACTTTTATGATTCAAGATATGGGTAAAATAGAGTATATGTTTACGGTTAGTCAAAATGTCTTTATTCCTGCACCTCATGTTGATAGTGCTATTTTAAAGATTACAATTGATCAATCAGCAGATTTAAATTTATATAAAGTATTAAATAGTGCTTTTAAACAAAGAAGAAAAACAATCTATAATAATTTAAAGAATGATTATCAAGATGTTTTAGATGTATTAAATGAAAATAAAATCGATCAAAAATTAAGATGTGAACAGCTTACTTTAGAAGATTATAAAGCACTCACAAAATCATTTTATCAACATATGATATAGTGGTGATAAAATGAAAATCGGTGATATTGTTTGTCGAAAAAAATATCATCAAGATATTTCTTTTGAAATTATTGATATTAAAGACAATATTTATTATTTAAGAGGAATAGAATATCGTTTAATAGCGGATAGCGAAAAAGAAGATTTAGAACTTGTCCATGAAATAAGAAAAGTAGAAGATGTTGCTTTACCCCAAGAAAAGTGCTTAAAAGGAACAGTGTTGCATTTAGATGGAGATCCTGCTTATTTAAAAATGTGTATGAAAAAATATCAAGAATATGGCATCCATGCCTATGGGTACTATTTTAAAGAAGAAGAATTTGCGAGTCATATACAAGAATTGTTAAAAAAACATCATCCCCATTTACTCGTTATTACGGGTCATGATGCTTTAAAGAAAGATGGACAAAAAAGAAATAGTCAAGATTATTTGCATAGTTTAGATTTCGTTGAGGCTATCAAACAAGCACGACTTGTTCAACCGGATAAAGATGCTTTAGTCATCTTTGCAGGAGCATGTCAATCTTATTATGAGCTTTTAGTAGCTAGTGGGGCAAACTTTGCATCAAGTCCATCAAGAAAAAATATTCATGCGCTCGATCCTGTTATTATTACAAGTCAAATTGCAAGTACTAATATAAAAGAATACGTTGATTTAGAAAAAGTCATAGAAAAGACCTCTTATAAACAATTAGGTGTTGGTGGTATTGATACTAGAGGGGTTGCAAGAAATTTATATCCGAGGTGATTCAAATGAAAATAAGAGCATATGCAAAAGTGAATTTAGCGTTAGATGTTGTTAGAAAAAGAGAAGATGGGTATCATGATTTAGAGATGATCATGGCACCAATTACTTTACATGATCTTATCTATATTAATGTTATTGATGAAGGAATTGAAATTGAATCCAATAGTAAAATCGTTCCTACCGATCAAAGAAACATTATGTATAAAGTCGCAAAGTTAATGCAAGAAAGATATGGACTTAAAAAAGGAGTTAAGATCTTTGTTTATAAACATATTCCAACGCAAGCAGGGCTTGCAGGAGGAAGTGCTGATGGTGCAGCCGTCATTAAAGCAATGAACAAACTTTTTTATTTGAATTTATCTTATGAAGAAATGGCAGCTTTAGGAAAAGAAGTAGGGGCTGATATTCCTTTCTGTATATGTGAAAAAACAGCTTTTGTCGAAGGTGTTGGAGAAAAACTTCAATTCATTGATGAACCTTTTGAAGCCTATTTATTATTAGTTAAACCTAAAAAAGGTGTATCAACTAAAAAAGCATTTACATCTTTAGATTTATCAAAGGTCATTCATCAAGATTGTCGTGCAATGAAAAAAGGAATTGAAGAAAAAGATTATCAAACTGTCATAGATAATCTTCAAAATACTTTAGAACTGCCATCTATTAAAATGGTTCCACAAATTAAAGAAATCAAAAAAGAAATGATGAAGTTAGGATTTGATGGAGCTTTAATGTCAGGAAGTGGTTCTTGTGTCTTTGGTATTACAAGAGATCAAGAAATCTTAAATAAAGGATATGAATTCTTTAGAAAACGTTATTTTTTCGTTAGAAAATCAAAAATATTAAATAAAGAGGAAAATCTATGATATGATTTTCTTTTTTGTTGAAAAGATGAAGGAATTTGTAATAAATTGTCTTATTCATCTTTAATTATGAGCTATATTTTGTTAGAATGTCGTCGTAGAGGGGTGTGACAATGAAAACTTACGCAGTAGTAATGGCTGCCGGAAAAGGTACAAGAATGAAATCCGACAAGCCTAAAGTTGTACATGAAGTACTATATAAACCAATGGTTTGTCATATCGTTGATGAATTAAAAGGTTTAGGTGTAGATGGTATTTATGTTATTGTAGGACATAAAGCTGAAGAAGTTATGAAACTTGTTGATGGTGTTGAGTTCGTAATGCAAAAAGAACAATTAGGAACTGGACATGCCTTAATGCAAGCAAGAGATGTTTTAGGTGATAAAGAAGGAACAACGATTGTTTTAAATGGTGATGCACCATTAATCACAAAAGAAACATTACAAGGTCTTATTCAATATCATAATGAACATCAAATGAAAGGAACAGTCATGACATGTGATTGTGACCTTAATAAAAAATTTGGGCGTATCATTCGTGAAAATGATCAAGTAAAAGGTATTGTTGAGTATAAAGATTGTACAGATGAACAAAGAAATATTTCTGAAATGAATGTTGGAGAATATTGCTTTGATAACGCGACTTTATTTAAAGCATTAGAATCTGTCACAAATAACAATGCTCAAAATGAATACTACATTACAGATGTAATTGAAATTATGAATCATCAAAACCTAAATGTTGGTGGTTATAAAATTGATGACTTATCAGAAGTTGGTGGAATTAATGATAAGTTTGAATTACAAGAAGCAACAAAACAATTACAATACCGTATTAATAAAAAACATTTATTAGATGGTGTAAATATTGTAGATATGACAAATACTTATATTGGTAGAGATGTTGTTATTGGTCATGATACTACAATTGAACCAGGATGTATTATTAAAGGTAAAACAGTGATTGGTAATGGATGTCATATTGGACCTTATTGTGAATTTAATAATGTAGAAATCAAAGATAACGTAGAAATTAAATTCTCTGTTATTGAAGATTCAATTATTGAAAATGGTGTTGACATTGGACCTTATGCAAGACTTAGAAATCATTGTCATATCTTAGAAAATGTCCACATGGGTAACTTTGTGGAAATGAAAAAAGCAACTTTTGGTAAAGGAAGTAAAGCTGCGCACTTAAGCTATATTGGAGATGCGACAGTTGGTGAAAACGTGAATATTGGCTGCGGTACTATTACCAGCAACTATGATGGAAAAAATAAATTCCAAACAGTAATTGAAGACAACGTTTTCGTTGGCTGCAATTCTAATTTAGTTGCACCTGTAACAGTTGGTAAAAATGCATTTATTGCAGCAGGATCAACAATTACAGATGAAGTTCACGAAGATGCTTTTGCGATTGCAAGAAGTAGACAAGTGAACAAAGAAGGTTATAGTAAAGTATTAGAAGAAAAAAGAAATAAAATAGGAAAATAGGGGTAAAAGAAAAAATGAAAAACAAAATTACAGTATTTGCTTTATCATCATCAGTAGAATTAGCACAAGATATTTGTGATCATTTAGGATGTGAAATGGGAAAATCAAAAGTTCACCATTTCGCTGATGGAGAAATCTTAGTTGAAATTGATGAATCAGTACGTGGAAAAGATGTCTTCATTGTTCAATCAACATCTAATCCTGTTACTGAAAACTTAATGGAAATCTTAGTTTTAGCTGACGCTTTAAAAAGAGCATCTGCTGGAGAAATCACAGCAATCATGCCTTATTTTGGATATGCTAGACAAGATAGAAAAGCAAAACCAAGACAACCAATTACATCAAAACTTGTTGCTGACTTATTAACAACAGCTGGTGTTAATCGTGTTGTAACAATTGATTTACATGCTGCACAAATTCAAGGATTCTTCAATATTCCTGTAGATGATATGCAAGCATTACCATTAATCTGTAATTATTTCAAAAATAAAAACTTAGATGATATTTGTGTTGTTTCTCCAGACCATGGTGGAGCAACTCGTGCTCGTAAAATGGCAGTTGCTTTAGATTGCCCAGTAGCAATCATCGATAAAAGAAGACCAAAACCAAACGTTGCTGAAATCATGGGTGTTTTAGGTGATGTTGAAGGTAAAAACTGTATCATGATTGATGATATGATTGATACAGGAGGAACAATCGTTGCAGGTATCGATATGTTAATTGAAAAAGGTGCAAAAAATGTTTTCGTTGCTTGTACACACCCAGTATTCTCTGGACCTGCAGTAGAAAGATTGAAAAACTGTGCAGCTAAAGAAGTAGTTGTGACAGATACAATTATTTTACCTAAAGAAAAACAATTCGATAAATTAAAAGTTGTTTCAGTAGCATCATTACTTGCTAAAACAATTGAAAGTATTGAAAATAATTTACCAGTAAGTGATGTTTTCCAAGAATTTGATTTCGAAAAATAATATAAATTTTAAAGTCTTCCGTTTTGGAAGGCTTTTTTTGTTTCTTTTGTGAAACATGGAAAAAGCTGAATAAACTCAATAAATATAAGATAAAAAAGAATATTTTGTTGCACAAGTGAAACAAAAATACAAATTGAAAAAAAGAAAAGAAATGTTAAACTCTCTTTAGTTAGCAAAGACTAACTTATAATTAAAGGGAGGACAAAATGAAAAAATTATTAAAGATAACACTTGCTTTAATGATGGCTTTAGGATTACAACTGACATCATTAAATGCAGTTAGCGCATTAAATATTGATTTATCAAAAGCAGGAACTTATCAAATTCCTGTAAAGAATTTAAAAAGTGCTGCGCCCATACCAGCAGTACAAACAGCCTTCGCAAATGCCTTTGGTGATTCATTAGAAGTAACTGTTGATAAAGATGGTAAAATGCAAGCTGTTGCTACGTTACAAAATATGATTATTAATATAGGAAAAGAATATTATGCAAATGTTTTAACTATTTCTAATGGAACAACGCTTTCTACAAAAGTAGAAAAAGCTACACAAGGAATGGCTGGAGAAACAGTAGAAGTAGAAGTTCCAGAAAAGATTTCTTTTGAGTTGCCTCAATTAGATGAAAATAATTCAACTGTTTTACCAATTACAGTTGATTTTATGAATGCTTTTATGGGTAATGGTAAAGATTATCCTACAAATGTAACTTTAACACTAGATTTAGAAAATGCAAAAGAATTACAAAAAGAATATACATTAGAAGATGGTACTTATGATGTTCCTGTTAATGTATTAAAAGAAAATAGTGATGATCAATCAATGGCGGCCCAAGCTGTAGAATCAGCGCAAGTGACTGTTAAAAATAATGAAGTTGTTGTTACTTTAAAATTAAAAGAAATGACAATATATGGACAAACGGCTTCAGTTGATAAAATGGAATATCAATTAAAAGATGGAATCTATAAAGAAGCTACAGTTATTGAAGAAGAAAATGGACATCCAACCAAAGTACAATTTAAATTAGATGAAAACACAGAACTTACAAACGTTAGATTTTATTATGGTGGAAGTCAAAGAGGTGCATCTGCTAGGTTACAGTTAAAATTAGATGGTCTTACAAAAGTAGATCCAACACCAGAAACTCCTAAAAACGATAACGATAAAAAAGAAGATGGAAATAAAAAAGAGGAAGAAGTCATTACTCGTTTTAGTAAAGATGGTACATATGAAGTGAATGTTGCTTTATGGAATGCAACAAGTGATAAAGAATCTATGGCAGCAGATGCTTTAAATAATAAAGCAAAAATTATTGTTAAAGATGGAAAAGCCACAATGTATATTTCTACTAAAGAAATGACATTTGGGACAATTAAAGCCAGCTTACAAGAATTTTATATTGGTAATAGTTCGAGTGATTATAAAAATCATAGTGCCACAATTATTGAAAAAGATGTACAAAGGAGTCCAACATTATGGGCCTTTGAATTACCTCATGAAAATGAATATATCGATGTCATGATGAATCCACATGTTGCTATGATGGGTAATATGGATTTAGGTGCAAGAATTAAAGTGGATTATACTACTTTAACATATGTTTCAAATCAAACGGAATTAAAAACTACTACAGAAAATAATCAAAAGGTAAATGATCCAGTTGAAAAGACAAATTCTAAAGATCAAACAACAAATAACAATCAAACAAATGAAAATAAAGTTGTTAAAACAGGTGATGAAACTGCTATTAATATGATGGTAATGTTAATGGTTATTTCTTTAGTTATGATAGGAGTTATTTTAAGAAAAAAACATGAGGCATAAAAATGCCTCATATTTTTATGGAGGAACTATGAAAAAAATATTACAAATAAATATTCTTATAATGATGTTATGTATGTTTATAACACCAGTTCATGCTTTAAGCGATGGGGCTTATTTAGTAGGGCGTTCCACAAGTTATACCAATCCTCTAACAGGTCAAACAGAAGATGGTGGAGAAAATATTGCTTTAGGTGAAAGCATGGTAGGAAATATTGTAGAAAGTCAATTATTAGTTGAACAAACTAATGGGAAATACTATATCACAGTGGGTTTAGGTTTAGCTTCGAATGTAAGCAATGTTCGTTTTAAGGTAATGAATTCAAGTGGTTCAATGAGTCCTATTTCAGCTACAAGAACAGGAAGTAGTAGTGCTAATGGCGATACTGTTAATCATTATCGTTTACAAGTAAGTTCACTTGATCTTTATATAAGCCCAATTATGTATGTCAATCCAATGGGGAGAGATGTTCAATTCTTTATTAAACCAAATATTTCCTCGGCAATAGCAGGAACAGGAATTTATAGTAGTCAAATGATTCCACAAGAATCAACATCAATGTCTAATCAAAATGAGCAAGAAAATACAACAGCACAAAGCACTTCAAAACAAAAGGAAACAAAAGAAACAAACCCATCAACTGAAACAAATACAACAGAAGAAACACCACAAGAAGAATCAATAACAGTAGGAACCGTTACTAAAGAATCACTTATGGAAAATGCTACAGGATTGAGTAATCATTTAATAAATTCTAAAGGAAAAGTAGATAAAAATTTAAAACTTACTACAAAGAATTTAAAGAAAAATATAAAAGAGGAAAAGACTACAAAAAATTATTATCCATTATTTATAGGTGTTGGTATTGTGATTATTTTAGGAGGAATCATTTATGTTAAAAAAATTAAAAAGTAGTTTATTACTTGTTTGTTTACTATCGCTTATAACAGGATGTGTAAACCAAAATCAACAAGTTCAAAATACAAAAGAAATTTCTGTTGTTGCAACTTCTATTGCCGTTACAGAGATACTTGATCAATTGGGTGTTTCTAAAGAACAAGTTATTGGTATTCCTCAAAGTGATAGTTACACGGTTCCTAAAAAATATCAAAAAGCAACAAAAGTAGGTAATGCTATGTCACCTGATATGGAAAAGATTTCTAATTTAAATCCAAATCTTATTTTAAGTCCTAATTCATTAGAGAGTGATCTTGTAAATAAATATGAAAAATTAAAAATAAGTTCAAGTTTTTTAAATCTTAAAAACTTATCAGGAATGTATAAAAGTATTGAAGAATTAGGAAAGTTATTTAATAAAGAAAAACAAGGAGAAAAACTTATTAATGAATATGTAAATTACATGATTTCTTTTAGAGAAAAATATCAAAATAATGTGAGTCCACGTGTTTTAATTTTAATGGGACTTCCTGGAGGAAGTTATGTTGTTGCCACAGAATCAAGTTATGTTGGTGATTTAGTGAAATTAGCAGGTGGAACAAATATTTATGGTGATGGCGAAGGAAAAGATTTTGTTAATGTAAGTGTAGAAGATATGTTAAAACAAAATCCAGATCTTATTTTAAGAACTTCTCATGCCATGCCTGAACAAGTAAAAGAATATTTTCAACAAGAATTTTCTAATAATGAAACATGGCAACAATTTGATGCTGTTAAAAATAATAAAGTATTTGATTTAAACAATGAATATTTTGGAATGAGTGCTAATTTTAATTATCAAAAAGGATTAGAGACATTAGAAGGAATTTTATATGAAAACAATTAAAAAACATCCGTTTATTTTTATAGCAAGTTTAGTTGTTTTATTAGGAATTACTTTCTTTATTGCAATCAATACAGGAACCATTAAAGTATCTTTTATTCAATTACTAAAAGGTTTATTTGTTGAATATAACAAAGATGTTGCCAGTGTTTATCAAATACGTTTTCCTCGAGTTATTGTAACAATGTTGGTGGGTTGTGCTCTCGCTTTATCAGGATTATTATTTCAAGTAGTTTTAAAAAATCCCTTAGCGGATCCAGGGATTATAGGAATCAGCGCAGGAGCGCAAATAGTAAGTTTACTTGTAGGTATATTTTTACCAGAACTTTATACAATAAAACCAATATTAACGTGTTTAGGAGGGCTAATAGCATTTTTCTTAATCTATAGTTTATCTTGGAAATCAGGATTAAAAACAACAAGAATTATTCTTGTAGGTGTTGCAATTCATTATACGATTACAGCAATGATTTCCTTTATTGAAAGTATTTCTTCATCTATTTCATCATCTACAAGTTCTGTTATTTTATATACCTGGAATGATGTTCAATTATTGATTATTTATATTTTACCAATTTTAATTATTTTATGCTTTCTAACAAAAGCTTGTGATTTATTAGTATTGGAAGATCGTACATTATTATCATTAGGAATTAATGTTAATCTTTATCGTTTTATGATTTCTTTATTAGCAGTTCTTTTATGTAGTGTTTCAGTTGCGATTGCAGGCGTGTTAAGCTTTGTAGGTTTACTTGTTCCTCATCTTGCACATTTATTTGTAGGTAATAAGCATAGTTATTTATTACCAGCATGTGGGTTATTAGGAGCGATTATTTTATTAATGGCAGATACAGTTGGTAGAGTCATTATTGCTCCTTACGAAATTGCCCCAGCTATTTTAATGGCTTTAATAGGAGGACCATTATTTATTGTTTTATTAAAAAGGAGTTCAATGCATGAAAGTTAAAAATCTATCATTTAGTTATAATCAAAAGCCTTTTATAGAAAACTTAAATATAGAATTTAAAGAAAACCAAATAACAACAATTATTGGTTCAAATGGAAGTGGTAAATCAACTTTACTTATGTTATTAAGTCGTCTCTATAAACCCCAAGAAGGGAATATAGAAATTGATGTACAAAATATTTGGAACTATAAAATAAAAGATTTTGCGAAAAAAGTTGCTGTTGTTCATCAAAAAAATCAAATTTATGGAGATCAAGATGTTAAAACAATTGTTGGTTATGGAAGATTACCTTACCTTCATTATGCACAAAAATTAACTCAAGAAGATTATGAAATCATAGATTGGGCGTTAGAAGTAACCAATCTAAAAGAATATCAAAACAGAACATTAAAAAGCTTATCAGGTGGTCAACAACAACGTGTTTGGATAGCTATGGCTTTAGCACAAAAAACACCTTATCTTTTACTTGATGAACCAACAACATATTTGGATATAAGATATCAATTAGAACTTTTAAGATTACTCAAAGAAATCAATCAAAAATACAAAATAACAATCATTATGGTTTTACATGATATAAATCAAGCAATTCAATATTCAGATAATATTATTGCAATGAAAAAAGGAAGAATAATTGTAGAAGGAAAAGCAAAAGAAGTCATCACAAGTGAAGTTATTAGAGAAGTTTATAGGATTGATTTAAAAATGACACAATTATCTAAACAACCATATGTATTTACAGTATAGGGGCAAGGCCCCTTTTTCCTTGACAGGTAAAAGGGATTGTTATATTCTAATATCATACTAATTCTATATGAAATAAAGAGATTGGTACAAAATAAAATTGGGGGAATGAAAAAATGGAAAGAATTACAAGTTTTAGCGTTGATCATCGTAAACTTACAAAAGGAGTCTATGTATCAAGAATTGATGGAGATTTAATTACATATGATATCCGAATGACACAACCAAATGTTGAGCCTGCTTTAAAACCAGAAGCAGCACATACCATTGAACATATTGGGGCAACATTACTTAGAAATGGAAAATATAAAGATCAAGTGATTTATTTTGGACCAATGGGCTGTATGACAGGATTCTATTTAATTGTCAGAGACTTAGATTTAGAAGTGATTAAAGAAGTCGTAAAAGATGTTTACACACAAATTGCATCTTGGGATCAAGAAATCCCTGGAGCGAAGGAAGAAGAATGTGGAAACTATACTTTTATGGATTTAGAAGAAGCTAAAAAAGCAGCAGATTATTTTGTAAACAGTAAATGGGAACATGAATATCATTTATTATAAAAGGGGAAAAACAATGAAAAAATTAGGGATTCGATTACTTGCACTTGCCTTACTTGCAACTGTAACAACAGGATGTGCATCATCTAAACAAGAAAATACATGGGATAAAATTAAAGAAAAGAATGAAATCGTTATTGGGACAGAAGGAACATTTGCACCTTTCTCTTATCATGATGATAATGATAATTTAGTAGGTTATGATGTTGAAGTATCAAGAGCACTTGCTAAAGAATTAGGGGTCAAAGTTAAATTTGTAGAAGTTAAATGGGATAGTTTAATTGCAGGACTTGATTCAGATAAATATGATCTTGTCACAAACCAAGTGGCTATCACAGCTGAAAGAAAGAAAAAATACGATTTTTCAATTCCACATACATACTCTTATCCAGCAATTATCACGAAAAAAGATAATACAGAAATTACTAAAATGAGTGATATCAAAGGACGTAAATTCTCACAAACAGGAAGTAGTAACTTCTCTAAAATTGTAGAAAAATATAAAGGTGAAATTGTTGCGACAAATGATTGGAATGAAAACGTAAGTTTAGTAGAACAAGGACGTGTTGATGGAACTGTTAATGATACATTAGCTTATTATGATTTAGTCAATAAAAAACCAGATACAGATTTAAAAATTGCAGCACAAGGTAAAGAAGTCAGTGAACAAGCTTTTATCTTTAATAAAAATCAAGATGATTTAAAGAAGAATGTAGATAAAGCTTTAAAATCATTAAAGAAATCAGGTAAATTATCTGAAATTAGTAATAAATATTTTAAAACGGATGTATCACATAAATGAGTTCAAGAGTTATCGAAATAATTACCAGTTCATTTACTAAGTTACTGATACCAGGTCTTGTTTATACAATACCTATTACCTTGATTTCTTTTGCTATTGGTTTATTAATAGCTATTGTGACTGCTTTAATAAGAGTAAAAAAAATAAAAGTATTATCACAAATTATTCAATTCTATGTTTGGATTTTTAGAGGAACACCTTTACTTGTACAACTCTTTATTATCTATTATGGACTACCAAGTGTTGGTATTGTTTTAGAAGCCTTTCCTGCAGCCATTATTACTTTTTCTTTAAACGTAGGTGCTTATAGTAGTGAAACGGTAAGAGGAGCTATTTTATCAGTTGATAAAAGACAATTAGAAGCATGTTATTCAGTGGGAATGACTTACTTCCAAAGTATGTATCATATCATTTTACCACAAGCATTAAAGATTGCGATTCCACCATTATTTAACTCTTTAATTGCTTTAGTAAAAGATACATCACTTGCCGCTAATATTACAGTTGCAGAAATGTTTATGGCAGCACAACGTATTGTCGCCAATACGTATGAACCGTTAGTTCTTTATATTGAAGTTGCTATTATCTATTTGGTGTTTAGTACAATTTTAACGTATGTACAACATTTTATTGAAAAACGTCTACAAATAAGTGAGGTGTAATCATGATTGAAGTAAAAGATTTACATAAAACATTTAAACAACAAGAAGTTTTAAAAGGGATCTCTTTTTCAATTGAAAAAGGAGAAACCGTTTCAATTATTGGACCATCAGGTTCAGGAAAATCAACCTTACTTAGATGCTTAAACCTTTTAGAAGTTCCTGAAAAAGGACAAGTAAAAATAGGAGAACTTGGTTATGATGCTTCTAATATTTCTAAAGAGGAAGAACTTTCTTTAAGAAAAGTAACAGCCATGGTTTTTCAAGAATATAACTTATTTGCGAATAAAACCATTATTGAAAACATTACGACACCACTTATTGTAGTTAAAAAAATGACAAAAGAAAAAGCGCTTGTCATTGCTAGAGAACAACTCAAAAAAGTAGGGTTATCAGATAAAGAAGATCGTTATCCATCACAACTTTCAGGAGGACAACAACAACGTGTTGCCATTGCAAGAGCGTTAGCGTTAAATCCACAAGTTATTCTCTTTGATGAACCAACAAGTGCCTTAGATCCAGAACTTGTCCAAGAAGTATTAAAAGTAATTAAAAGCGTCGCAGATGAAAATATCACAATGATCATTGTCACACATGAAATGTCATTTGCACACCAAATATCAGACAAAGTTATTTTCATGGATCAAGGACAAATTGTTGAAAGTGGCACAGCTAAACAGATCTTTGATCATCCTCAAAAACCAAGAACCCAACAGTTCTTAGCAAGATATCGAGGAGATACAGATTACATCATCTAAAAGAAATTGTTCATATACAATTTCTTTTTTGTTATAATGGGGTAAATGAGGTAAAGATATGAAGAAAACAAAAGAAATAATTATTGATGCATTCTGGCAACTTTTAGAAGAAAAACCATTTAATAAAATAACAGTTCAAAATATTGTAGAACGTTGTGCATTAAATAGAAATACTTTTTATTATCATTTCCAAGATATCCCGAATCTTGCAGAATACACAGTAAAAGCATGGGCGGATGAAATTATTCAAAATAACTATGAATTTGGTTCACCAATGACTTGTCTTTCTCCACTTGTAGAAGAATTTATTAAACATAAAAAAGCTTTTCAACATCTTTATTCATCAACTCAAAAAGATGAATTTATTACATATATGAATCATGTTGCTTTACATATTGTCAAAATGTTTATGAAACAATCTTCTCATTATGTTACAAGAAGTAATGAAGAAAAAGAAACATTGACACATTTTTATAAATGTTTAATGATTGGTATTTTAATTGATTGGTTAGAATGTCAGGGAGATTATGATTTAAAACTCTTTGTAGAAAAAATATATCATTTAATTGATACTTCTTCGCAGACTTTATTATAAGTCTGTTTTTTAGTTATTTTGTTTATTTTGTCCATTTTATAATCGATAAAAGAGGACTATATTATAAGTAGGAAGTGATACATATGAAAACATTAAATAAAGTAAAAATGAGTATTTGGCTTAACGCTTTAAGTGCGATTGCAATCGGTATTTTATTCTTGATCAATCCTCAAGAATCTTTTGAAGTCATTACCATCATTGCAGGAGTTATTATTACTGCAACAGGTATTATTGATTTTATTTATTATATAAATGGATGGCTTGATATTTATTTTATGAAGAATACTTTACTAAGTGGCTTTTTAAAATGTATCTTGGGTATCTTTGTTTTAACGCATATACCACTTATGACAACATTTTTCTCATATATCTTTAGTTTATATATTATTATCAGTGCGCTTTATTGTTTAGAAGCCTATACATTTATGAAATCAATGATTACGTCATCGATTACCTTTGATTATTTCATTGTAACTATTTTGATATTTACTGGACTTGTGATGTTCTTTTTAGCACCAAGTACCGTGATTTCTTCATCTTTTGTCATTGGCATCTTATTCCTTGTTAATGGTATAGGAAATCTATTGATTGCCTTAAGACTTACAAGGCTTACCAAACAATATCGTAATTATCTTCAATAAGCAGAGAAATCTGCTTTTTTAAATAATTAAAATATTTTAGCACTCTATACTTGACAGTGCTAAAAACAAGAACTATAATGTATTTAGAAATTAGGAAAGGTATTAATAAAGAACCTAGTTTCAAGAGTTAACACCGCTTGAAGTAACGATGCTAATGACTAAGCATTTATATTGAAAGGGGAAATGACTTATGATGATGCCTAGCTTATTTACAGAAAACTTATTTGATGATTTCTTTAATGATTTTGATGAAGATTTCTTTGGAAAGAAAAATCCATTGTATGGAAAACATGCAAGAAATATGATGAAGACAGATGTAAGAGAAACCGATACAACATATGAAGTAGATATCGACTTACCAGGCTTCAAGAAAGAAGATATCAATGTCAACTATGAAAATGGATATTTGACAATATCAACAAGCAAGGGATTAGATAAAGATGAAAAAGATAAAGAAGGACATTATATCAGACAAGAAAGATATGTCGGAAATATGGCACGTAGCTTCTATTTAGGGGATATTCCAAAAGAAGATATCAAAGCTAAATATGAAGGTGGCGTACTTCGTTTATCTGTACCTAAATCAGATATGAAACAAATTGAAAATACTTCAACAATTACGATTGAATAATAAGATATGAGAAATCCGCAAGGATTTCTTTTTTTTGTATCATAAATAATAAAAGTGGGCATATAGTATAATGAGCCCTTTATAAAATACCCTACTTATAAGCGTATATTTGTTTAAATCCTAAAATATGACAAAATATATTTTTATTCATTCAAAAAAACACTGATAAAATGGACTAAAATATTTTTTGAATGAATGAAATCTTTTAGAAATTTGACAAAGTGATGATATTTTGTTAGTATTCACCGGGGTGAGATTTATGTACTTTGATACACATTGTCATTTAAATAGTGAACAATTATATGAAAACAGAGATGAATTTATTCAACATGCTTTAGACAATCAAGTAGAAATGATGGTTGTTGTAGGCTATGATCTTGAGTCTTCCAAAAAGGCAGTCGAAATTGCGAAAGAGCATGACTTTATCTATGCTGCTGTAGGTATTGGACCAAATGACTGTTTAAACACAACTACTCAAGATTTACAAATCATCGATGAGTACTTAAACGAACCAAAAGTCGTAGCACTTGGTGAAATCGGATTAGATTATTATTGGGATGATGTGCCTAGTGATAAACAAAAAGAAGTTTTTCAACAACAAGTTGATCTTGCTAAAAAACATCAAAAACCAATAATCATTCATTGCAGAGATGCTTATGAAGATACTTATGAAGTGCTTAAAAGAAATGGACATCCAGGAATTATGCATTGTTATAGTGGATCGGTAGAAATGGCTAAAAGATTTATTGATTTAGGTTTTTATATTTCTTTAGCGGGACCTGTTACTTTTAAAAATGCAAGAGTTCCTAAAGATGTGGCAGAAAAGATAGGTTTAGAGCATTTATTAATTGAAACCGACTGTCCTTATTTAACACCACATCCATATCGTGGTAGCTTAAATGAGCCTGCAAATGTTGTGTATATTGCCCAGGAAATAGCGAAGCTAAAGAACATGGAGATAGAAAGCGTTGCAAGTCAGACAACGTTTAATGCCAAAAAAGTATTTGGTATTAAATAGGAGGAAAATTAATGAAAACAATTAAACAAATAATTTCAGATGCAGACCCCCGACTGAAAGGGGTATTGGTTATTATGATTGCCTATGTAATGGTTATGGCAACAACAATTACAGCTGGCGCTACTCAAGAGATTAAAGGATACAAAGAAACGATTGAAATCCAATATCAAGATGGCGCACAAGAGGCAAAGGATTATTTAGTTAGACAAGATAGTGTCAAAAATGTATTAAAAGAATTAGATGTAACCTTAGGAAATAAAGATACAGTCAATAAAGATATGTCTTATATTGTACAAAATAAAGATTTATTACAAGTTAATCGTATTAGTGAAGAAGAAGTAGAAGAAGTACAATATGTTGATTCTCAAACAATTGAAACAACAGGTTTACATTTATTTACAACAGAAGTTGTTCAACAAGGACAACAAGGACAAATTAATAATAAAGTGAAAGTCACTTATGAAAACGGTAAAATCGTCAAAAAAGAATTGTTATCAAGTGAAGTCGTAACAGAAAAAACAGATACAATTATTGCACATGGTACAGTTCAACCTGGGGCATATTTTACTGGAAAACTGACAACTTATGGTGGCGATTGTGCAGGAGGAAATGGAACTTCATCCTCAGGAATTTCTTTATCACCAACAACAGGTGTTAAAGGAAGTCATAGTGCGAAGTTAAGTTATAATGGTGGAAGTTATTATTGTTTAGCAGCCGATCCATCAATTCCTTTTGGAACAATTATCAAGATTACAAATCACAACTTAGGTATTGAATCAACAGCGTATGGTATTGTTGTTGATCGTGGTGGTGCAATTAAGAAAAATCATATTGATATTTTTAATGGTACTGAAGCCGGTAAATACTTTAGAGGTGGTTCATCAAGTAATACACAATTTGAAATCGTATCTGTTGGTAGTGGCAAGAATTTTTGGAAATAGATGACAAGTATATCTCAAACGAGGTATACTTTTTTTGTGGGGTGATGATATGAAAATAGGTGTTATACAAGCTTCGTCGCAAATAGAAAAAAATAATATTTTATATGAGTGTACGAAAGATTATGGAGAAGTCATTAACTTTGGCTGTTTTGAAAATGAAGAAAATTATTCTTATGTTGAAATTGCTTTAGATATTTGTTTGTTGATTTCAAGCCAAGCAGTTGATTTTGTCGTGACAGGATGTTCTTCGGGACAAGGAATGATGATTGCTTGTAATAGTTTGCCTAATCTCATTTGTGGTTATTTACCAACACCACAAGATGCTTATTTATTTGGACGTATTAATGATGGAAATGTGGCTTCTTTACCGTTAGGACTTAATTATGGTTGGGCTGGTGAAATTAATCTAAAAACGACAATCCAACAATTATTTGAAGAACCTTTTGGAATCGGCTATCCTTTAAAAGATGCTAAGCGAAAAAGAGAAGATACAAAGAAAATAAAAGCATTAAATCAACTATGTAAAAAAGATATTATTGAATTTTTAGATGAAATTGATGAATCATTGATTAACAAAGTTTTATCTAAAAAGAATGTAATAGATTTTATTTTAGATCATGGAAAAGATAAAAGAATAAAACAATGGATTTTAAACAGGAGATAATCCTGTTTTTTTATGAAAAAAGAGTGATAAAACGTACGAAACTCTTCTTTTTTTCTCGTCAAAAAAGCAATGTTGGTGTACAATGGAAAAGAATTGAAAGGGAGTGTAAGTGATATGTATGACGTAATAGTTGTCGGAGGGGGACATGCTGGAATTGAAGCCAGTTTAGCACCTTCAAGAATGGGATTAAAAACATTACTTGTCACATCAAATATAAATAATATTGGGTCAATGCCATGTAATACTTCTATTGGTGGACCTGCTAAAGGAATCATTGTAAGAGAAATTGATGCTCTTGGTGGACAAATGTCTAAAACAGCGGATAAAACATACTTACAAATGAAAATGTTAAATACTGCAAAAGGACCAGGGGTCCAATCTTTAAGAGCGCAAGCTGATAAAAAAGCATATCCTCGTTATATGCAAAAAGTAGTTAAAGAACAAGAAAACTTAGATTTAATTGAAGGGATGGTTGAAGACTTAGTTGTTGAAAATCAAACAGTTAAAGGGGTTATTCTTGATGATGGAACAACTTATTTATCTAAGACAGTTATTTTAACTACAGGAACTTATTTAAAAGCGGAAATTCTTGTGGGACATAGTAAACATGCTAGTGGACCTGATCAACAAAAAGAATCTAAATTCTTATCTGGAAAATTAAAAGATTATGGTTTTAGAATTCAAAGATTAAAAACTGGAACACCACCACGTGTTGAAATTAATAGTATTGATTATTCTAAAACATCATTACAACCAGGAACAGATGCAAAACTAGCTTTTAGTTTTACTACAGATGAATATGTTCCTATTGAAAAACAAACACCTTGTTATCTAACTTATACAAATGAAACAACACATAAAATCATCCATGATAATCTAGAAAAATGTGCAATGTATAGTGGACTTGTTAAAGGAATTGGACCTCGTTATTGTCCATCCATTGAAGATAAAGTTGTTAAATTCTCAGATAAACCACAACATCAAATATTCTTAGAACCTGAATCAAAAGAAATGAATTCAATCTATGTACAAGGTTTTTCAACATCCATGCCACATGACATTCAAGAACAAATGATTCGTACTTTACCAGGATTAGAAAACTGTACAATCTTAAAATATGCTTATGCGATTGAATATGATGCCATTGATCCATTACAATTATGGCCATCACTTGAAACAAAAGTGATTAAAAACTTATTTACAGCTGGACAAATCAATGGAACAAGTGGTTATGAAGAAGCTGCTGGACAAGGTTTAATGGCGGGTATCAATGCAACACTTAAAGTAAGAAATGAAGCACCTCTTGTTTTAAAAAGAGATGAAGCTTATATTGGGGTCATGATTGATGATCTTGTTACTAAAGGTACAAAAGAACCTTATCGTATGCTTACATCAAGAGCGGAATATCGTTTATTAATTAGACATGATAATGCCGATGAAAGACTTTATAATTATAGTCATAAAATTGGTTTAGTTAAAGATGAAGAATATCAAAGATATCAAACTAAAATGAAAGGGATCTATGATGAAATTGAACGTTTAAGTACTATTCGTTTTACCCCAAAAGATGATATCAATGAAATGTTGGAACAAAACAATTCTTCACATTTAAAAGAAGGTGTTTCCGCAAAAGAACTTATTACAAGACCAGAAATCACTTATGATATGATGTTACCTTATATTGATGCACCTGAACTAAGTGAGGAGCAAAGAAGAAGAATTACGATTTTAATTAAATATGCAGGATATATTGAAAAAGCTAAAAGACAAGCACAAAAACAAATCAAAATGGAAGAAAAACATATTCCAGAAGATATTGATTATGAAGATGTTAAAAACTTAGCTTTAGAAGCAAAACAAAAATTATCAGAAATTAGACCACTTACTATTGGTCAAGCTTCTCGTATATCAGGAATCAATCCTGCAGATATTTCAGTTTTATTAATTTATTTAAAACAAAAATATAACGGAGAATAAGAATGAATGAATTAGAATTTCAAAATATACTTAAAGAAAAAGGAATCGAAGTAAGTGAACATCAGCTTCAACAATTTCAAAAATATTATGAAATCTTAGTTGAATGGAATGAAAAAATGAATCTTACTGCAATTACGGATAAAGAAGATGTTTATTTGAAACATTTTTATGATTCTATTACGATTGCTTTCGATTTTGATTTCAATGATCAAACCTTGATTGATGTAGGAGCTGGTGCTGGTTTTCCCTCAGTACCTTTAAAAATCCTTTATCCAAATCTAAAGATTACAATTGTTGATTCCTTAAATAAAAGAATTACTTTCTTAAATCATTTATTTAAAGAACTGGGATTAGACAATTGTAAAGCAGTAGCTGCTCGTGCAGAAGAATATGCCAAAGATCATCGTGAAAGTGTTGATATCGTCATGGCAAGAGCAGTAGCACGTTTAAATATTCTTGATGAACTTTGTTTACCTCTTGTTAAAAAGGATGGTTATTTTCTTTCATTGAAAGGAAGACAAGCGCCTGAAGAAGTCAAAGAAGCCACAAAGGGAATTCAATTATTAGGTGGAAAAATTGAAAGTACACATGATTTTACATTAGCGAATCATGATGATTTTAGAAGTAATATTATTATTAAAAAAGTAAAAGAAACACCAAAGAAATATCCAAGAATGTTTTCTAAAATAAAAAAGAGTCCATTATAGGAGGGTATAATGTTTAATAATAAATTAAAAAATATAGACATAAATAAAATAAAGGCCAATGAAAATCAACCAAGAACAGTTTTTAATGAAGAAAAGATAGATGAACTTGCTGCATCTATTAAAGAAAATGGTTTAATTCAACCAATCGTTGTAAGAAAAAATAATGGTGTTTATCAAATCATTGCGGGTGAAAGAAGATATCGTGCATGTTGTTCATTAAACATGAAACAAGTTCCTTGTATCATTGAAGACTATGATGACAAACAAACACAAACACTTGCAATCATTGAAAATATTCAAAGGGAAGATCTTTCACCATTAGAAGAAGCAAAAGCATATCAATCATTAATTAAAGAATACGATTATAGTCAAACAGAACTTGCAGAAATTGTTGGAAAAAAACAATCAACGATTGCGAATAAATTGAGACTATTAAAATTAAGTGATGATGTTCAATTCTCTTTAAATCAAAAACAAATTACTGAAAGACATGCACGTGCCATGCTTTCATTAAATGAAGAAAAACAACAAGAAGTCTTAAGAGAAGTTTTAAAGAAAAAACTAACGGTAGCTGATACAGAAAGACTTATTAAAAAAGAACCTAAACCTAAAAAGAAAAAAGCATCAGCTGATGTTAAAAAAACAATTTCAAGAAATGTGAAGATTGCTTTAAATACATTACAACAAGCCATTGGTATGATTGAAAAAACAGGAACATCACTTCAACAAGAAACAGAAGATTTAGAAGATGAATATGTAATCACTATTAGAATACATAAGTAGAGGTTTAAAATGAAATTACTTGCAACAGATATGGATGGAACATTTTTAAGAGATGATAAATCCTATAGTGAAGAATTTAATGATTTATATAAACAAATGCTAAAAAAAGATATACAATTTGTGATTGCTTCAGGAAATCAGTATGAAGCATTAGTATGTAAATTTGATGATGATATAAAAGATGATCTTTATTATCTTTGTGAAAATGGTACAAAAATTGTTTATCGTGGAAATGTTATTTATAAACATTGTTTAGAAATGGATGACTATCAACAAGCATTAAATATTTTAAAAGAAGATGAAGAATGTATGCTTGTTGTATCAGGGGTAAAGCATGCTTATATTTTAAAGAAGTTTGAAGATAGAAAAGACTTTGTTACATTATTTATTAAAAATATTGTTTTTGTAGATTCTTTTGATGAAATAGATGATGAAATATTAAAATTTTCTGTAGCTAATTTTGATGGTAAAATTGAAGATAGACTGGAAGTTATCAAAAAAAAGATAGATCCTAAATTTAGAGTTGTAACCACAGGAAATGTTTGGTTTGATATTTTTTATAAAACCATTAATAAAGGAACATCCTTACAACATCTTTTAGATTTGTTAGGAATATCTAATGAAGAAGCAGGTGCTTTTGGTGATCAAATGAATGATTATGAGATGTTACAAACAGTAAAATATGGTTATGCCATGGCTAATGCTATGCCACCTGTTAAAGAAGTTGCTTATCAAGTAATTGATAGTAATGAAAATGATGGTGTTATTTTAAAAATAAAAGAAATCTTAAAAGGTAACTATTAAACAATGCGTAAGCATTGTTTTTTTTGTATAATAAAGACGTTAAAACAAGGAGGAAAACTATGAAACCAAAGTTACATTTTACTGCACCTTATCATTGGATCAATGATCCAAATGGTCTTATTTATTATAAAGGAAACTATCATATCTTTTACCAACATTTCCCATATGATAATAAATGGGGAACAATGCACTGGGGACATGCTATTACAAAAGATTTTGTCAATTTTGAACATCTTCCAATCGCTCTTTATCCTTCAAAGGATTTTGATAGAAATGGATGTTTTTCAGGATCAGCGATTGAAATCGATGATAAACTTTATCTTTACTATACAGCAATTAAATACGCTAAAGAAAATCCAAGCAATGTTCATAATCAATACAGTGATGATGATTTAAGAGCATCTCAAGCACTTGTTGTAAGTAATGATGGTATCCATTTTGATAACATCAAAAATAAAAAACAAATTATTCCAATGATTCAAGAAGCTTATCTTGGTGATTACCGTCATACTAGAGATCCTAAAATTTGGAAAAAACAAGATGGAAAATATGCCATGGTTATTGGAAGTAAAGTTGCATATAAAGATGACTATTGTGGCAAAGCTCTTTTCTATGAAAGTGAAGATGGAATTCATTTTGAATATAAAAACAGCTATCAAGAACCAACTATTGGAAATATGTGGGAATGCCCAGATGTTTTTAAAATCAATGATCAATTCTTTATGATTTTCTCACCAGAAAATACGGATCTACCACCAAAGCCAAATAGTAATGCACGTTATATGTCTATTGATTTTGATGAAGATAGCCTTACTATTAAAGATCATGGTGATTGGCCTTATTTAGATCATGGTTTAGATTTCTATGCACCACAAACTTTCTTATCAAAAGATAATGAAAGACTCTTACTTGGTTGGCTTAGAATGAGAAAACCAGTTCAAGGGGAAGAATGGATTGGAATGTTTATTATGCCGAGAGTTTTAAAAGAAAAAGAAGGTAAGATCATTCAAGAACTCTATCCTGAAATAAAAAAATCATTTAATCAAGAAGTAGAAGATATTTCATTTGATCAACCATTTCAATTAAAGGCAATACTTAATAAGGACAGTTCTTTAAATCTAGGTGGTTTTAAAATTGATATTCAAGATGATTGTCTCCATTTAAATAGAGAAGAAGTCTCTATTCAAGAAAATAAAGTATGTAATGATGTTGTTTCACCTAAGTTACAAGGGCATTATGATATTGAACTTTATTATGATCATCATGTTTTTGAAATATATATTAATAATGGTGAATATGTCATGTCACAAGTTGTTTATGATTTAAAAGATCAAATAGATATTCAAAATACTGAGTATAAAGTTTATGTCAGATCATTATAAATTCTTTAGTCATAAACAATGTGAGTATTATCCTTGTCATCAATTAGATGAAATCAATTGTTTGTTTTGTTATTGCCCATTGTATATTTTAAAAGATTGTAAAGGTCATTATAAAATGATAGGAGATATAAAAGATTGTAGTGAATGTACGTTACCACATCAAAAAGAAAACTATGATTATATTATTTCTCGTTATCAAGATGTTATAAAAGCTTTTCAATTACTTGACAATAAAGATACAAATGATAAGATAGAAGCACCGGAGGGTATTGAAGACAATGCTGGATAAGGTTTAGACCTTATCCGGTTTTTTTTAGGAGGAAATTATGGAACAAAGACTTTTAAAAGAAAATGTTTTTAAAGCATTAATGGTATTTGCTTTACCATATATGTTTTCAAATTTATTACAAGTATTATATGGTTCAGCAGATTTATTCGTAGTTGGACAATTTGGACATACCTTTGATGTTTCTGGGGTTTCGATAGGAAGTCAAACCATGGCTTTAATTACAAACCTTGTATTAGGACTAACAACAGGGGTTACGGTTTTATTAGGACAATATTTAGGAAGTAAATCTTATCGTGATTTATCAAAAACCATTGGTGGAGCTATTGTTTTATTTTTAATCATTGCCTTAGGTTTAACTTTTGTGATGTTGTATTTTAATAATGAAATCACCCTTTTAATGAATACGCCAAAAGAAGCCATTGAGGCTACTAAAAGCTATTTAAGTATCTGTTCAGCAGGAATTATCTTTATTGTCGGATATAATGTGGTAAGTAGTATTTTAAGAGGCTTAGGTGATAGTAAAACACCTTTATTGTTTGTTTTTATTGCATGTATGATCAATATTGTTGTTGATTTTGTTTTAGTGGGATATTTTCATATGGGAGCCAAAGGGGCTGCCATTGCGACAGTATCAGCTCAAGGTTTTTCTTTTCTCTTTGCATTGGTTTATTTATGTAAAAAAGGAATAGGTTATGATTTTTATAAAGAAGATATTTGTTTTTCTAAATATATTCAAAAGATTATGCAAATTGGATTTCCTTTAGGGTTACAAAGTGTCCTCGTTAATATTTCATTTTTAATTATTACGATTATTGTTAATCAAATGGGATTAATAGCTTCAGCTTCTTTAGGAGTCGTTGAAAAATTAATGGAATTTTTAATGTTACCAGCAATTGCTTTAGGAAGTGCTTTAGCATCTCTTATTGCTTTAAATGTAGGAGCAAAACAGTATAAGCGTGCTAAACAAACTCTAAAATATGCGATTATGGTATCCCTTGCTTTTGCCATTGTTGTAACAACGATTTGTGAAATCGATGGGACATTACTTACTCGTATTTTTACTAATAATCAAGCTGTTATTGATAATGGTGCATTATATTTAAAAACTTATTCTATTGATTGTTTACTGACAAGTTTTCTATTTTGCATCAATGGGTATTTAAATGGTTATGAAAGAACTGTCTTTACGATGGTACATAGTTTAGTAGCGACTT
Organism: Bacillota bacterium; assembly: GCA_030540195.1. GTDB lineage: Bacteria > Bacillota_I > Bacilli_A > Erysipelotrichales > Coprobacillaceae > Faecalibacillus. The sequence goes on from JAUNWT010000012.1 coordinate 31,735, forward strand.
TTATAGGAAGAATTCCTTTAACTTTATTATTTTCTAAAATACCAAATGTTACTTTATTTCATATGGGGATTGCAGCCCCATTATCGACAATGATTTCTTTAGTGATGATCTTTATTTACTTTAAGAAAACAAAGTTTGATAAAATAGAAGAAGATGAAGTATGATAATACAAAGGAGACAAAGTTATGCGAAGAAAAGATCGAGAAATTACTGGTTTTGATGAAATGATGAAAATTATTTCAAAATGTGATACTTGTCGTTTAGCACTTTTTGATGATGAATTTCCTTATATTGTTCCTTTAAATTTTGGAACAGATATTGAAAATGGACAACTTTATTTATATTTCCACAGTGCAAAAGAAGGTACAAAATTAGATTTAATAAGAAAAAATACTAATGTTACTTTTGAAATGGATTGTGAACATAATATCATTATGTATGATGAAAGAATGTCATGTACAATGGGCTATGAAAGTGTCATTGGTCATGGTGTTGTGGAATTTGTCGAAGATGAAAATAAGATTGCTGCTTTAAAAATCTTAATGAGACATTATCATGAAGAAGATTTTAAATTCAATGAAAAAGTTGCAACTATGACAGAAGTTTTCCGTGTGAAAGTACTCGATATGACAGGTAAAAGAAGAGATAATATTCATCCTGAAGAAAAAGTAAAAAGACATATTACATTAGATTAAAACCTTGGCATTGCCAAGGCTTTTAAAATTGATAAACATCTTCTCCTAATTGATTTAAAGAATTTAAATCAATAATTTGATACGTTCCCCGTTTTAGCTTCTTTATATATTTCTTATTTATAAATAATTGAAGAACACGTTGGAGTTGACGATAGCTACAACCAATCAATTCAGAGACAACTACAAAATTATCTTGAACAATAGAGTCTTTATGAGAAACAACAAAATAAGCAGCTAATCTATTTTCAACAGGATAATTTAATGAAATAGAATGGTTTTGAGTTGATTTAGAAAGCTTACTGGCAAGATTTCTAGCAATCGTTTTCATAAAGAAAACATCATTCATTAATATTTCATGATATTTAGAAAGAGAAATGGCTGCACAAATACAATCTTCATAAGCGATTACATCATTAATTATATGCGCTTTAGTAATAAATTCTAAATCGCCGATAATAGAATGAGGACTATTAAAACCACATAACATGATGTTTCCATTGGCGTTGATGTGATTTACTTTGACTTTTCCTTTTAAAAGAATATAAATATAGTTCAGTTTTTCACCTTGATGTAATAAATACTCATCTTTTTTTAATTCTATGATTTCAATATATTGATCATTATCTTCATGTAAAATTTCTAATTTTTTTAATTCATTTAAATAATTCATCTAAATCACCATCACCAATATGACATATGTCGTGTTTATAATCAAGTTCAATCACTATAATTCTTTCTGGAGGTGATCTTGATGGATTTTGTATTAGCGACACTATGTGGGATTATTGTAACAACAATGAATGTATTTAATGGACAATTATCAGATTATACAGGGGTCTATTTATCAACAGTTATCATTCATTTAGTTGGTTTAGTTACATTTTTAATTATTATGAAAATCAAAGATAAGAAAGTTTGTTTTAAAAAACAAATTCCTTTATATATGTATTGTGGAGGATGTATTGGGGTATTAACGGTTATTTTTAATGTCTTTGCGATTGGTAAGATAGGGGCTTCTTTAATGACAGCACTAGGATTATTAGGACAAATGATGACATCTTTGTTATTAGAAAATAAAGGATGGTTATCGACATCTATTCGAAAATTAAATATAGGAAAAATCGTAGGATTAGTTGTTGTTTGTTTAGGAATAGGAGTGATGTTATTATGATTTCTATTATATTTTCTATTCTTTCAGGAGTTACAATTGTTTTAAGTAGAAGTGTTAATGGAATGCTTTCTAAAAAAATGGGTGCTTATCAAGGAACGTTTTATAATTACTTTACAGGTTTTATGACAAGTTTGATTTTAATGCTTGTGCTTATGATTGTTGGTGTTCAACATATAAATATCTCTTTAGATAAAACCAATTTGATGATGTATTTAGGAGGAATCATAGGGGTCTTTAATATTTTGATTTTAAATATTATTGTTCCTAGAATATCCCCTGTTATTCTTACTTTATTAAGTTTTATTGGACAACTTGTTAGTGGAATGGTAATTGATGCTTTTGTTTATCAAATGTTTTCAGTTTCAAAGATTTTAGGTTGTTTGATAGTTATTGTAGGGTTAGTAATTTATCAATTAAGTGAAGAAAAAGCATAAAAGAAGATCGATTAGATCTTCTTTTTACTTAATATGAGTTTTTCTTTTTCAGATCTCTTTAATTGTTTAATTTGATACTCTCTTTTTAAAGCTTCACTTTTATTATCAAAAGTTTCAAAATAAACAAGTTCCACTGGTCTTCTTGCTTTTGTATATTTAGCTCCTTTACCAGCATTATGGGCTTCAATTCGCTTTTCTAACTGATTTGTCCAACCCGTATAAAGCGTTTGATCACGACATCTTACAATATAAACGTAATTATTTTGTTGTTGAGCCAAAGCCACCATTTCTTTCTTCAGTGACATCATCATCTTCAACAATTCCAAATTCAAAGAAAATACCTTGAACCATTCCTTGTCCTGCTTTTAAAGAAAGAGATTTATCTTCATTACTATCATTTGTAAGTTTTACAAACATATGACCTTCATTATCACTATTATAATAATCACTATCAATAATACCTACTGTATTATTAAGTTGTAAACGATATTTAAATCCTAAACCACTGCGAGGATATAAACCTAATACCCAACCATTTTCAATACGTACACGAATACCTGTAGGAATTTTAATAGTTTGTCCTGGATTTAATTCAAAATCAATAGGGCTATAGAAATCATAACCTGCAGATCCTTTTGTGGCACGTTTTGGAAGTTGAATGGCATTATAGATTTCTTCTACTTCTTTTTCATTATATTGAGGAAATGAATCCATGAAATCATTTTTAAATTGGTTATATGATACTTTTTCAAATTTTGCGATTTTTTTCATAATTTTTCTCCTTTTTACTTCTCTATTATAGAGTAAAATTGAAAACAAGAAAATAAATAATTTCATCACTTGACAGAGGATGAGGAGATTGTTATTATATGTGTAAATTACAAGATGTAGTATCAAATACTACATAAGATAGTTAAAAGAGGTAATGAATATGAAAAGAACAAAATTAGATGATCGAATTTTACCTGTTTATACAAAAGGTGAAGAAATATTTAATATGGTAACGCATATTGTTGGAGGAGCGATGGGAATTGCGGCTCTTGTTTTATGTATTATCTTTTGTCATGATGGTTATGGCTTATTTTCAGGGATTGTTTATGGCATTTCGATGATTCTCCTTTATACGATGTCTGCTATCTACCATGGTTTGTCACCTAAGCTTAAAGCAAAGAAAGTTTTCCAAATTATGGATCACTGTAGTATCTTTGTATTAATTGCAGGAACTTATACACCTGTGCTCCTTTGTTCAATAAGACAAGTTGATGCTAAGTGGGCTTGGATTTTATTTGCAGTGGTATGGATCATGACCGTTATTGGAATTGCATTAAATGCAATCGATATCAAAAAATATCAAACCTTTTCAATGATTTGTTATTTAGTGATGGGATGGTGTATTATCTTTAAAATCAATCTCTTACCACAAGCTATTGGAATGAATGGTATTTGGCTACTTGTTTCAGGTGGGCTTGCTTATACGATTGGGGTTGTTTTCTATGTTTTACAACATAAAATCAAGTATATGCATAGTATCTGGCATTTATGGATTTTAGTTGGTTCTATCTTACATTTTTTATGTATTATCTTGTATGTTCTTTAAAATTTATAAAAATCATAAATATATTTTTAACAAAGTCCTTTGTTTAATAAGCATTGGACTTTTTTTATTTTTGAAAAACATAAAATAACTATAAAATCAACATTATTTGTGATAGAATGGGTTGGAGTTCGAATTGTTTTATTTAAAATAATTCGAAAAAAAACACCAACCAATAGAGCATAAAAGTATAATCTTTTTTTTTGATTGGTTATAATGTTTATACATCAAAAATATGAAAGGGGATATTTAGCGTGAAAATAATAAAAAGGAATGGGCAAGAAGCTATTTTTGATGAAGTAAAAATTACCAATGCCATTATTGCGGCTAATAAAGAAGTTGTTGAAACAGACAGACTTTCAGAAGAAGAAATTGATAATATTACAAATGATATCAAATATAAATGTCAAAAAATCAAAAGAGCATTAAGTGTTGAAGAAATTCAAAACTTAGTTGAAGATGAATTAATGAAATTAAATGCCTTTTCTGTTGCCAGAAAATATATTACATATCGTTTCCAAAGAGCTTTAGCTAGACAATCTAATACAACAGACGAACAAATTTTAAGTTTGATCGAATGTGCCAATGAAGAAGTAAAACAAGAAAACTCTAATAAAAATCCAACAGTAAATAGTGTACAAAGAGATTATATGGCTGGTGAAGTCAGCAAAGACTTAACAAGAAGAATTTTACTTCCAGAAGATATCGTTAAAGCACATGATGAAGGATTAATTCATTTCCATGATGCTGATTATTTCTCACAACATATGCATAACTGTGATTTAGTAAATCTAGAAGATATGTTACAAAATGGAACAGTTATTTCAGAAACAATGATTGAAAAACCAAAGAGTTTTTCAACTGCTTGTAATGTTGCTACACAAATTATTGCACAAGTGGCTAGTTCTCAATATGGGGGACAAAGTATTACTTTATCTCATTTAGCACCATTCGTTGATGTAAGTAGACAAAAATTTAGAAGTGAAGTTAAAGAAGAATTTAAAGCTATTGGAATTGAATTAGACGAAGAAAAAATTAATGCGTTAGCTGAAGAACGTTTGAAAAAAGAAATTACTAAAGGGGTTCAAACAATTCAATATCAAGTTGTTACTTTAATGACAACAAATGGACAAGCACCATTTATTACTGTCTTCATGTATTTAAATGAAGTACCTGAAGGACGTTTAAGAGATGACCTTGCTATGATCATTGAAGAAACACTTAAACAAAGAATGAAAGGTGTTAAAAATGAAAAAGGTGTTTATATTACACCAGCATTCCCAAAACTTATCTATGCTTTACAAGAAAACAATATTGAACCAAATAGTCAATATTATTATTTAACAGAACTTGCAGCAAGATGTTCAGCAAAACGTTTAGTTCCTGACTATATTTCAGAAAAAGTCATGAAAGAATTAAAAGTTGATCAAAATGGCAATGGTCAATGTTATCCATCAATGGGATGTCGATCTTTCTTAACACCATATATTGATGAAAATGGTAAACCAAAATACTATGGACGTTTCAATCAAGGGGTTGTTACAATCAACTTAGTTGATGTCGCTTGTTCATCAAAAAGAGATATGAACAAATTCTGGCAAATCTTTGATGAAAGACTTGATTTATGTTATAGAGCTTTAATGTGCAGACATGAACGTTTAAAAGGAACACCAAGTGACGTTGCTCCTATTTTATGGCAACATGGTGCTTTAGCACGTCTTAAAAAAGGTGAAACAATTGATAAATTATTATATGGTGGTTATTCAACAATTTCTCTTGGATATGCAGGATTATATGAATGTGTTAAATATATGACAGGTAAATCACATACAGATCCAAGTGCAACACCATTTGCGATTGAAGTTATGCAACATTTAAATGATGCATGTACAAAATGGAAAGAAAAAGAAAACATTGATTTCTCATTATATGGAACACCAATTGAATCAACAACATATAAATTCGCAAAATGCTTACAAAAACGTTTTGGAAAAATCAAAGGTGTTACAGATAGAAACTATATTACAAACAGCTATCATATCCATGTAACAGAACACATCAACGCTTTTGATAAACTTACATTTGAATCACAATTCCAAAAATTATCACCAGGGGGAGCTATTTCTTATGTAGAAGTTCCTGATATGCAAGATAATATAGATGCTGTTCTAGCAGTTATGAAACATATCTACAATAATATTATGTATGCTGAATTAAATACAAAGAGTGATTATTGTATGGCTTGTGGTTATGATGGGGAAATCCAAATTGAAAAAGATGAAAATGGTAAATTAATTTGGGTATGTCCAAACTGTGGAAATAAAAACCAAGATATGATGTCTGTTGCTAGACGTACTTGTGGTTATATTGGAACACAATTCTGGAACCAAGGAAGAACACAAGAAATCAAAGAACGTGTTTTACACTTATAGAGATGAAAATTTCATCTCTTTTTTTATATTTTTATAATAGCTAAAAACTATGATAAACAATAGTTTATAAGTATTAGTAATAAAATGAGACAAGATTATAATAGAAGCGAAATGGGGGATTGGATGAAAGAAATCGATATGTTAAATGGGAGTATTTGGAATAAAATACCATTATTTGCCTTACCTGTTGCCATGACAGCTATTTTGGAACAATTATTTAATGCTTCTGATATTGCGGTTGTAGGTAATTTTACCGGAAAGATGGGAACAATTGCGGTGGCTGCAGTAGGCGCGAATAGTCCCATTATTAGTTTAATTGTCAATTTATTTATTGGTATTGCTTTAGGAACGACAGTAGTAATCGCAAATGCGATTGGTCGTGATGATCAAAAAACAGTTCATCATGCTGTGCATACATCTATTTTAATGGCAATACTAGGAGGTCTTGTTGTCAGTGTTATAGGTGAATTAGGAGCAGGATTTATTTTAAGTATGTTGAATGTTCCACATGATGTTTATGGACAAGCACTCCTTTATTTAAGAATTTATTTATTAGGAATGCCGGTTATTTTACTTTATAATTTTGAGGCAGCTATTTTTAGAAGTATTGGGGATACCAAAGTTCCTTTAAAGACATTAGTTATTTCAGGAATTATTAATGTTTTATTGAATTTATTTTTTGTTATTGTCTTAAAGATGACAGTTAATGGAGTTGCGATTGCAACTGTTATTTCTAATTTGATTAGTGCACTTATTTTATTAAACAAATTGATTAAAACGGATAAATACATTCATGTTAATTTAAAAGATTTAAGAATCTATAAGTTATCACTTATTAAAATCTTAAAAATAGGAATGCCTGCGGGTATTCAAAGTGCGGTCTTTGCCCTTGCTAATATTGTCATTCAAGCTGCTATCAATAGTTTAGGAACAGTTGTTATTGCTGCATCAAGTGCCGCTTTCAATATTGAAATCTTTGCTTATGACATATTAAATTCCTTTGGACAAGCTTGTACAACCTTTGTTGGACAAAACCATGGGGCTGGTAAAATAGATCGTTGTAAAAAAACATTGTATCTTTGTCTTATTGAAGATGCGATTGCTTCTGCTATTGCTATTTTCTTGATCATTGTTTCCGGTAAATTCTTATTATCATTATTTAATAATAATCCACAAGTTATAAAAATAGGGTATACCCGTTTAATTATGGTCTTTACCGCTTATACCTTTAGTATGCTTTATGAAGTTATGTCAGGTTATTTAAGAGGCTTTGGTATCTCTCTTGTTCCAGCTATCTTTACATGTATATGTATCTGTGGAACAAGGGTATTATGGGTAGAAACAGTTTTTAAAAGTTATCCAACTTTTACTACCATCATGTGTGCTTATCCCCTTAGTTTAGCTTTAACCGCCATCGTTATTTTCTTTACATTAATGTATTATCGTCCTTCAAAGAAAATGTTAAATAAAACGAAATAACATGATAGAATGTGTCTAAGAGGTGGGAATATGTATAATCATCAATTAGACACTTTTATTATGGTTGCTGATATGGGAAGCTTTAATAAAGCAGCAGAAAAACTTTATATTTCTGCAAATGCAGTCATGAAACAAATCAATTTGTTAGAAAGAAATATCGGTTTTCCTCTATTTGAAAGAACCCATACAGGATTAAAACTAACGCGTGCAGGAAAGTCTTTTTATAAAGATGCCAAATATATTATTCAATATTCAAAAGAAGCTTTAATACGAGCAAATCAAATTAAAGATGAACATATTATTCATTTAGGTGTTTCTTTTACGACACCTGTTGATTATATTATGGATTTATGGAATCAAATGAATGATCAATCTTTAAAACTAGAATTAGTTTCTTTTGAAAATACACCTGAAAACGCCAAAGAAATCATGAAAAACTTTGGTCAGAAAATGGATATTGTGGCAGGTATCTATAGTCATAATTTATTAAAGGAAAGAAACTGTTTAGCACTTAAACTCTATGAAAGTCCACTCGCACTAGCGATCCCTAGAACACATGCATTAGCTTTCAAAGATGAAATAACAATAGAAGATTTAAAAGATGAAACATTGTTAATTTTAAAAAGAGGTTATCTAGAAGATATAGATCGTTTAAGAATTGATTTATTATCTAAAAATCCATCAATTATTTTAGAAGAAATACCTTTCTTTAATATTAAAGCCTTTAATCAATGTGTTAATGAAAATAAATTAATGATTGTTATACCTGAATGGAAAAATATCCATCCAATGTTAAAAATCATTCCTGTTCAATGGAATTACACAATTCCCTTTGGCATCATGTATTCAAAACATCCTACAAATGATGTTCAATACTTTCTAGATAAAATTGAAGAGTTACAACCTAAAGGTTAATAGTTATGAAGAAATAGAGAATTCAAAGGAATCTCTATTTTTTATATACTCCTTTTGTAAAGGAGAGATTCAAATGAATAAAAAAATATTAAAAATAGCTTTATTATCCGTATCAATGTTAGTAGCAGTAGCACCTGCCATTAATGCAAATATTCCTGCCATGAAAGAAGCGTTTCCTCAAATACCTCTTTCAATGGTAGAAATGATTACAACAATTCCTTCATTATTTTTAATGATTTCAGTTTTAACAAGTGGTTTTATCGCTAAAAAGATTGGTTATAAACAAACCATTATGTTAGGACTAGGAATTGTCGCAATATCAGGGATCATTCCTGTATTTATTGGAAACTTCTATTTAGTATTATTTTCTAGAGCTGCTTTAGGTTTTGGAATTGGTTTATTTAATTCATTATTGATTGGTTTGATTAGTTATTTCTTTGATGGAAATGAAAGAACGACACTTATTGGTTATCATGAAGCTTTAGGTGGACTTGGTGGTATGTTGATTACTTATATTGCAGGTCAACTCATGCATGTAAATTGGCAAGCACCTTTTATTTCTTATGGAATCGCCATTCCGGTATTCTTTATCTTTTGGAAAGTTATTCCTAAAGTTAAAACAGAAGATATTTTACATAAAACCTAACTAAAGATAAATGTTGGTGATAACACCTAATAATGTCAGTCTAACT
>JAUNWT010000013.1 GCA_030540195.1 Bacillota bacterium
AAGCCTTATCATTAAGTTAATTATTTTTTGTCCAACAAAGTCGGTTCAGTATAGTTATTCCGGATTTTTATAAATTAAAGGAGGTATTATTATGGCTAATGTGATTATTGTTTTATTAATTGTTGCCTATTGTGCATGGGTCATCTATACACATTTCTTTAGAAAGAAAGATGGACACAAGTGTAGTGGTATTTGTGCAGGGTGTAGTCAATGTTCATCTCCTTTAGATGATTATTATAAAGATCAAAAGAAAATGAAAGAGAGACATAATCATGGGTAATGTAAGTGGTTCGACTTTCTATATGTTTTTAGGAGTACTTGTTATTTATTTAATAGGTGTTTCTATTTACACACTTATTCAAAAAATTAAAAAGAAAAGAAAATAACAGGAGGTAATTATGGCTAATGTTATTATCGTTCTTGTATTAGTTGTGGTTGTTTTAATTGCTTTAAAATCAACAAGAAAACACATGAAAGGTGAAAGTTCTTGTTGTGGCGGTGGTGGAGAAATCTATCAAGCATTAGAGGATAAAAAATTAGACAATCCAATTATTAAAGAAAATGTATTTAAAATTAAAGGAATGACATGTCAACATTGTGTGGCTAATGTCACTAAAGCAATCAATGCAGTTGATGGGGTTAGTGCTCAAGTTAATCTAAAAAAAGAAGAAGCACATGTTGTTTATGATCGTGAAGTGGATGATCAAAAAATTATAAGCGCTATACAACAAGCTGGATATGATGTCAAGTAGGGAAGAAGAAATTCTTCCCTTTTTTCATATTTTGAAAAAAATACTGATAAAACGGTTGCAAAACTTGTCTATACATGATAGTATACAACTTGTATAGACAAGAGATAACTTAACAGTTATAGATTGTTTTTTGTAGTCTTAAATTATATGGGGAAAAGGTGAGAATATGAAAACAAAAAAATTGTTAGTGACATGTTTATTATTAGTTATGATTATTTGTACAGGTACATGTACAGTAGAAGCGTTAGAATATCAAGAAAGTGAAACAACTTTTATTGATGAAGGGGGAAACTATTCGCTTTATTATATTTTGAATCATTTTAATCATTTTGTAAGAACAGATGTTGATGCAGGGCACACAATTGGGGCAGTCGCTGTTGGTGGAAAAGCTAATTATGATCGTGGGAATGGGAAACAAGAATATAAACAAACAACAAGTAGTTATATGAAAGGAACGATTACGAAGATTGTTTCAGATGGTTATTTTAAAAACTTATATGTAGGAGAAATAAATAAAACAAATACTTTTTATCATCAAAATGAAGCACATACATTTATTAGTAAAAATGATTGTTATCTTGATTTTGATCAAGCCTTTGATTCTATAAAAAAGGAAGCAAACTCATTTATAGGGGCAGGTGATTATAAAATTACATTGGATGATTTAGATCATGTTTCTAATACAAATACGACATTTGAAGGGGAGCATTGGAGCTTAGCAAGGATAAATGAATGTGAAAAATCTAAAGTGATTCTTACAGTGGATGCTCAATATTCTTATGAATTTGAAGATGGTGTATTAAATTCAATTGATCGAGTTATTACCAATTATACTGCAAATAAGGAAACAATGGATGATATTAGTCATCAGGAAGTTATGTTGATTTCTAATGATCGAGGAAGTATTAAAATACCTTATGTAAGAACACTCATTAATGGAAATGAAAAGGTTATTGAAAATACAAGTGAATGGGGAGATGGGACAAGTTTTGTTTATATGTTACCAAACGCTACAGAAGTAACAACAAATATTTCTCAACAACATATTGGACATATTGTGGCACCCAATGCTTATTTACATGAAATGAATGGAAATGTAAATGGATGTTTTGTTGTAAATAAATTACAAATACTTACAAATGTCAATGGTGGTGCAAGTGAATCACACATGTTTCCTTATCATGGACAAAGAATAAAAAATGATACTTCAAAACCTGAAGACGATACACATAGAAAACGAGATCCAAAAGAAAATGATAAGTTAAATAAAGAATCTACATCCAATGATTCACAAGAAAATAATGATTTAAAAACCAAATCAACAATACAAGAAAATACATCAACAAATAATGAAATTATTTTAAATAAAGAAGAATTAAAAACAAACACATCTCATACACTAAACACTCCAATTGATTCTTCAAATAATGAAGTTGTTGTTGAAAATAAAAAACAAACAAATGTTAAGCAAAAGGATTCTGTAAAAACAGGTGATGATACACATTTATTCATGTATGTTTTATTAGAGTTACTTGCTTTTGTTGGTATTGTTTCTTTAAGAAAGAAGGCGTAAAAAAAGAGAATTGAATTCAATTCTCTTTTCTTCTACCAATATTTGGTATTGCTTTTTGTTTTAATATTATATTTTGGTGTATGTGGATATTTTTCAATAGGTTTCTTATTTTTTAATGACCATGCTTTGGCTGGAAGTGTTAAAAGTGTAGGACATTTTAACTCACCATCCATAGGTTTGATTAAAGAAATAATATCATGATAATATTTGTTTCCATTTGTTAGAACATAAGCTCTTTGGTTTAAGAAATCTTCATCACTTACTTGATCTTGTTGAATGCTGTTTTCTAGAATTTCTTTACGATCTAACTGATAAAGAAATTCAGACATTAAATCATGAAAATCAAAAATATATTTATCATTATGATCTATTAAAAATTGTAAAATGGGTTCAAAAACTTGATCCTCATTTTCATTGTTCCAATCACCTTTTTTTAATATTCCCCAAAAAGAATTTTTAAACATTTTTCATCACCATGGCTTATTTTATAGGATAATGAAAAATATATCAAGGAGTCCCTTTCCTAAACCAATAAACAATCCCGTTTTCATCAAATTCACCAGATAAAGGATTAATAGAAATCGCATTTAATTTAGAAGTAGGATAATACCATGCTTCTTTTTTTATATGTTTGTTTAAAAAAGAAATGGACACATCCTTTGTGATTGTTTTTTCTTCACTTTGTTCCATCTTACGATTATCATCATAACCAACCCAACCAGTAATTAAGATATTAGGATTATAAGCTACAATTAAATTATCATAATCAGTACTTCCTGTTTTACAAGCAACGGTATATTTTGTTTGATAGTTCGCCATGGTGGCACTTAAATAAGTAGAAAATTGCTTATTGAAAGTTCCTGTTAATAATTGACTTAAAATAAGACAACTTTCTTTATTAAGGTTTTGTGTTCTTTTGTTTTTATGCTGATAAATAAGATTCCCTTGATGATCTGTTATTTTTTCAATCGTATAAATAGGTTGATATTTTCCTGTAGAAGCAATATTACAATAAATATTAGAAAGATTATAAATATTAGTATTAACAGTACCTAAAGCTAAAGAAGCATTGTTTTTAGCTTTAATATGATAATTTCTTAAAAAGTTATAGAGATTTTCTGTACCTAAGAAAAGATGGGTTTTGACAGCATAGATATTATCGCTTACGGCGATGGCTTGTGCTAAAGTAATATCTTTATAAGCATATTTTTGATGAAAGTTAGAAGGTGAATAGGTTGTTTGATTTTCTAGTTTAAAAGTTGTGGGTTCACATAAAAAAGAGGTTGTAGGATTAAAGCCATTTTCTAATGCAAGATAATAAAGTAAAGGTTTCATGGTACTTCCAATTTGTCGATTGGCATGAAGGGCACGATTGTATTGAGATTTGGAATAATCTTTTCCACCAAGTAAAGCTTGAAGCTGACTTGTTTTAGGATTTACTATCGTAAAAGCACATTGGAGGTCACTTTGAATATCTTTTTCTTTAATTAATTGATTTAAAGTATCTTGGTACTCTTGATGGAAAGAAGTATAAATATTTAAACCTTTATTTAAGTATTGATTATTATAATACCCTAAGTCTTCGAGTTCTTGTAAGACGGTATCTTTGTAATAATAGGTTGACATATTTTCATTAAGAGAATGTTCTTTTGCGAGATTAAGTGTTTGTTTTTTAGTAGCTTCTAAAACACTTTTGGTAATCACATTGTTTTCATACATCGCATTTAATACCAGTGCTTGTCTTTGTTTAGCTTTTTTTTCATGGAGTAAAGGAGAATAATATTGAGGACCATTGACGACGCCCGCTAACATACTTGCTTCATTTAAAGTAAGTTCACTCGCTTTTTTCTTATAAAAATATTGAGCAGCATTTTCGATACCATAGATGCCATGACCAAAGTAAACATTATTGACATAGCCTTCTAATATTTTATCTTTTGATAAATGGGTTTCTAATTGTAAAGTAAAGAAAGCTTCTTTAACTTTACGAGACCAGGTTTTTTCATTCGTGAGATAAAGAAGCCGAGCATATTGTTGGGTAATAGTACTTGCTCCTTGGGAATTTTTTCTTTTTATGACATTTGTTTTTATTGCCCGGGAAATTCCGACATAATCAAAGCCATGATGTTGATAAAAACGTTTATCTTCAATGGAAATAATAGCGTTTAAAAAATATGGACTGACATTTTCTAAAGAAACATATTGTCCACTATAGTTGTTAATACTTTGATAAAAGATTTCATTTTGATCATCATAAAGCTTTATGTAACGATCTTTATTTAATTCAGGTTCACCAACACAAAAAGCAACAAGGTACATCAACAATAAAAAAGTTAATAAACCAGCTAAACAATAAACAATTCTCTTTATAAAACGTATCATAGTATCACCGATTTTATTCTTTCCATTTTATGGTATAATATGCACGGTGATAGAATGAAAAAGAAGATAAAAGTAAATTATAAAAGTATTTTTAAATATGATGATCATCATGAAACAGTTCAATTTAAAAGTGATGGAACTTATGAAAAAGGTTTTGAAAAAGAAAGATTTGTTTTTTATAACAATGATCAAAAGATAGAAATTGTTTTAAAAGGAAATGAAATGACATTAGTGAATGGTCCTTCATTACTTAATCTATCTTATCATCGAAAGATAGGAAATCATTATCATACAGAATATGGAATGATCGAACTTTTTACAGAACTTATTACAATGGAACATGATCGTTATTTAAAAGTGAAGTATATTTTAAGTGATGGACATCAACAATTAAGTGAAGTTTATCTTATGATGAAATATGATTTTTATGGAGAAGAAAATGAAGCAATCTAAAAAGTTATTAATGAATAAAATATTGTTTTCAGGGTTATTGATCTTAGCACAATTAATTGTTGTGTTTGTAGCCTTTCTAACAATACATAGATCATCAAGATTTTTAGTTTATTTATTTAAACTCATCAGTATTTTAGCCGCTTTATATATTATTAATAAAGATGATGCTAGTGCTTATAAGATTACTTGGCTTGTTTTAATTGCGGCAGTTCCTTTTGTTGGCGGTGTTCTTTATTTATTTTTAGGAGATAAAAAACCAAGTCAAAGATTACAACTTGCTTTTTTAAAACAAATAAAAAATCAACGTATTATTGAAAATGATATTATTGAAGAAGTAGAGGATCCTTTTGTAAAAGGACAAATGAATTATTTAAATCAACAAAGATATCCAACGTATTATGGACAAGGGGTAAAGTATTTTTCTTTAGGAGATGAAGCCTATGAGCCTTTATTAGAAGCTTTAAGAAATGCTAAAAAATTTATTTTTATGCAATTCTTTATCGTTGATGAAGGAAAGATGCTTCATAGTGTTTTAGAAATCTTAAAACAAAAAGTCCAAGAAGGTGTAGAAGTACGCTTTATGTATGATGATGTAGGTTCACTTACAATGTTACCACGTCATTATTACCGTCAATTAGAAAAGATGGGAATACAAAGTGTAGCTTTCAATCCTTTTGTCCCTTTTTTATCACTTGCAATGAACAACCGTGATCATAAAAAAATCGTTGTCGTTGATGGAGAAGTTGGTTTTAGTGGAGGTTTTAACTTAGCGGATGAGTATATTAATCAAAGAGTTAAATACGGGCATTGGAAAGATTCAGGACTTATGATTCATGGAGAAGCGGTCAATTCTTTAACGAAGATGTTTTTAGAATCATGGAATGTCGCGAAAAATAGCGAAGAAGATTATGAAAAATATTATGTTCATGAAGAAAATAAAGAAAGTGATGGATTTGTTGTTCCTTATGGAGATTCACCTTTAGATGATGAAAATGTTGGGGAAAATGTGTATTTAAATATGATCAATCAAGCCCATGATTATTTATATATTACAACCCCTTATCTTATTTTAGATGATAACTTACAAACAGCTTTGATCAATGCATCTAAAAGAGGGGTTGATGTACGTATTATTACACCGGGTATTCCTGATAAAAAAATTGTATTTAGAGTCACACGCTCTTATTATCAAACATTAATGAAACATGGAATTCGTATCTATGAATATACACCGGGATTTATTCACGCTAAAAACTTTTTAGTCGATGATAAGTGTGCAACAGTAGGTACGATTAACTTAGATTATCGTAGTTTATATCTTCATTTTGAAAATGGAATTTATGTTTATAAAAGTAAAATATTAAAAGATATTAAAGAGGATTTCTTAAAGACGGTTGAAGTTTGTCATGAGGTGACTTTAGAAGAAGTGATTACTGGTAAATTTATGGGACGGTTTGAAGCCATTTTACGTGTAATTGCGCCATTACTTTAGTTAAAAAACATTGACTTTATGCACTCTTAATGGTAACGTATAAACGATTAAATATCTTTTTATAAGGAGGTAAAAAATGGCTGTAAATAAAATTGAAATTGCATTAAAAGAAGCATTAAAAAAAGCAATGATCAAATGTAATTTCGTAGAAGATTATGAAATAGATCAAATCACAATAGAAATACCAAAAGAAAAGAGTCATGGTGATTATTCAACAAATATCGCTATGCAACTTACAAGATTACTTAGAAAGAATCCAAGAATGATTGCGGAAGAATTAATTGAAGCGATTGATAAAGAAGAAGCAAATATTGATTCTATTGAAATTGCAGGACCTGGATTCATTAACATGTTTATGAAAAAAGATGCTTTAACTTCTATTATTAAAGAAGTATTAGAAGAAAAAGATGATTATGGAAAAAGTGATGCAGGAAAAGGAATTAAATATAATGTTGAATTCGTTTCTGCCAATCCAACAGGAGATCTTCACTTAGGACATGCTAAAGGGGCAGCAGTAGGAGATAGTATTTGTCGTATTATGTCAGCTGCAGGATATGATGTTACTAGAGAATATTATATTAATGATGCAGGAAATCAAATTTATAACTTAGCTTTATCTTTATATGCAAGATATAGAGAAGCTTTTGGTTTAGATTTTGAATTACCTGAAGATGGGTATCATGGTCAAGATATTAAAGATATCGCTGTGAAAATTAAAGAAGAAGTTGGCGATAAATATTTAAATGCTGATCGTGATGAAATGATTGCTTTCTTTAGAAAAGAAGGAACTAAATTTGAATTACAAAAGATTAAAGATATTTTAGCTGAGTTTAGAGTTAAGTTTGATGTATGGTTCTCTGAAACTTCTTTATATGAAGAAAATAAAGTCGTTCCTACAATTGAAAAATTAAAAGAAAAAGGATTTACTTATGAAAAAGATGGGGCTTTATGGTTCAAATCTACAGAATTTGGTGATGATAAAGACCGTGTCTTAATTAAATCTGATGGAAGTTATACGTATTTAACACCTGATATTGCTTATCATTTAAATAAATTAGATAGAGGTTATGAATATTTAGTAGATTTATTAGGAGCTGATCATCATGGTTATATCAATCGTATGAAAGCCGCAATTCAAGCTTTAGGTTATAATAGTGATCAATTAAATATTGATATTCTACAAATGGTAAGAATGATGGAAAATGGTGAAGTCGTTAAAATGTCTAAACGTACAGGAAATGCCATTACAATCAAAGATTTAATTGATGATATTGGTGTCGATGCTACACGTTATTTCTTTGCCGCAAAAGCAGCCAATACACCTTATGATTTCGATTTAACACTTGCTAAATCAAAATCAAATGATAACCCTGTTTATTATGCACAATATGCTCATGCAAGAATGTGTTCTATTTTAAGACAAGCAAAAGAAAATGATATTACAATTGCAGATCATTTTGAATTACTTGTAAATGATAAAGAAATGGCTTTATTAAAACATATTAATGAATTTAGAAATGAAATTGCGGATAGTGCAAAATCAAGAAGTCCACATAAAATCGCAAATTACATTCAAAGACTTGCACAATTATTCCATAGTTTCTATAATGATTGTTATGTAATAGATAAAGAAAATGTTGAATTATCAATGCAACGTTTAGCTTTAGTAGAAGCAACACGTATTACTTTAAAAAATGCATTAAACTTAATTGGTGTTGAAGCACCTGAAAAAATGTAAGGAGAGATTAAGATGGATAAAAATAGATCAATGGTTGATGTCGCTTATGAATTAATGTCTAAAAAGAAAAAAGCTGTAAACTTCTATAAATTATGGCAAGAAGTAAGTGAAGTTAAAGGTTTTGATGAAGAAGAAAAAAATGAAAAAGAATCTTTATTCTATACAAACATTACTTTAGATGGACGTTTTATTACAGTTGGTGAAAATAACTGGGATTTACGTTCTCGTCATAAATTTGATGAAGTACACATTGACATGAATGATATCTATACGGATGAAGATGAAGAATCTGAAGAAGTAGAAGATGATGTTGATAGTACAATCGAAGATGATTATAATAACTAAGAGGCAATGCCTCTTTTTTAATAAAATAGTTACTTTCAAATAAAAGTATATTTTATTATAAATGAAAGGAGCATTTTATGAATAAAAGACAAACACAAATATTAGAATTGCTTACACAAAATAAAAAAATAGAAGTCACAAAACTTTCTGAATTATTAGGAGTTTCCCAAGTAACCATTCGTAAAGACTTAGATGCACTTGCTGAAAGTGGTATGTTAGTAAGAGAACATGGTTATGCCACTCTTAATAAAAGTGATGATATGAATATTCGTCTTGCTTATCACTATGAACAAAAACAAAAAGTAGCGAAAAAAGCCGTAGAATCTATTCAACATGGAGAAACAATCATGATTGAATCAGGCTCATGTTGTGCACTCGTTGCTTTAGAAATTGCGAAAACAAAAAAAGATGTTACTCTTATTACCAATTCTGCTTTTATTGCGGATTATATTCGTAAACATACATCTATTAAAATTATTTTATTAGGTGGCGAATATCAACACGAATCCCAAGTAATGGTAGGACCAATGATGAGAAAATGTGCAGAATCATTTTTTGTAGATAAACTCTTTATTGGCACAGATGGATTTAGCATTGAAACAGGTTTTACAGGAAATGATTATATGCGCTGTGAAGCCGTCAAAGATATGGCAAGACAAGCTAATAAAGTAATTATTGTGACAGAGTCAGATAAATTCCATCAAAAGGGAGTTTCTAATCTAATCGATGTAGAAAAAGTTTCTTGTATTTATACTGATCAAGGAATTCCTCAAGAAGTTGAAGAATATTTTAAAGAAAAACACATACAAGTTGAAAAAGTTTGATCCTAAGGTTTCCTTAGGATTTTTAATTCTAATTTTTTACTTACATCAAAAATTTGACTAATTATAAAATTCTTAATGTGCAACTAATACCAATTTAATATTAAATTTATTTGAGGATATAATATACCATCACATAATAAGAATGAGCATAAAAAAAGAAGAGATTCTTTTTTACGTAAGAATTCTTCTCTTATTAGAGATAATATAACACATTAATAATATGAAAATTTTGATTGTTTTGGTAATTCAAAATCAATATTTAATTTATCTAATAGTTTTTTTATTTTTGGATAATCTTCTGCTCCAGTATATTGACCACCAATAAGCCCGTTATAAATAACATTATCTTTTTTTATTATGATATAAGCTAATTCATCATAATTGGCTCCTTCACATCCAAAGGCGATTTTAGTTGTATCGTTTATGATGTAATCTTTTTTACCATGCAAACTACCTTTTATTTGCACATATTTTTCATTAGCGTAATCTTCATTTGCCATATAATAAACAAAAAAATTATTTAATCCATATACATTTTCAAATTCAAGATTTAAAATTGTATGCATCTCTTTTAAAACACCATTTTCAGTTAAAGTTGTTCCATGGTCTGAAGTTATTTCAAATCCAAAGGGTTCTATACCATCTTCTTTGTAATTGTCAGTAAAATCATCTGAATTATTTTTTACAATATCTTCATAAAGATCTTCATAAATAGATGATGAAACGATATTAGAATTTTCATAATCTCTTTTAGCTTCAGCAGATATTTCTTTTGATTTAAATAGATTCCATGCACCTGAGATAATAGTATAAGTAGCAATTCCAATAATAACTACTAATAACATCATAAAAACTTTAAGTTTATTTCCATGACTTTTTTTCTTCTCACTCTTTTTATCCTTAGTATTCTCATTAATTTCTTCTATTTTATTATCAGTGCTCATATTATTTTTTCCTCTATTCATTAAACGCTGTATAAGCTAATTATAACTGGTCATAGTTTCAAAATCTATTATTAAGTTAATTTTTCTTATCATAACTAAGCCAAAAAATATTAAAAAGTTGGTTCTACAATTCAAATAAATGGGAAGATTTTGAATCGGTTAAAATTAAATAATGACAAATATTTTAAATAAATTTTAATATACTCTTAATGAAGAATGATTATTTCTAAATAGGGAATATGATAACATAAAATAGAAAAGAGAGAGTGTATATGGAAAATTTAGAAAGAAAAGATATTTTAAATGTAAAAGAAAATACTAAAAAACAAAGTGTTTTTGATCATTCTGAAGAGGTATTAAACATTTTGTATAATACGTATATAAAGAGCCAATTTCATAAAAAATAAAAAGCTATCTTGTAATGTGAATAAGATAGCTTTTTCTATCTAAAAGAAACAATCAATGCCTTTGTCTAAGAAGACCTGTTGGTAATCTTTTAAATCTTCTTCGTGATATGCCTGATAAGTTTTTAAAGAATATTCTTTATTCAATAAATCATATTTTTTTTCACCAAATTGATGAAAAGGAAGAAGTTGGACTTTTTGAATGTGTGATGCTTTTAATAATTCACTTATTCCTTGTGCGTCTTCTAAAGAATCATTAAAATCTGGAATAACAGGAATACGTGGTAAAACATTAAGTTGATGTGAAATAGCCCATTGAAGATTTTCAACAATTAAATCATTATAAACACCTGTTCCTTCAAAATGTTGAAGTCGATCATAATGTTTTACATCAAAGAGTAAAAGATCAAATAAAGGGGCGAGTTTTTGAAATGTTTCTTTTTGAATATATCCCGTTGTTTCAATAGCGACGTGGAGATTTTTTTCTTTAAGAGCTAAAACAAGTTTTTCTAGAAATTCTGGTTGTGCCATTCCTTCACCACCAGAGATAGTTACGCCACCATTTGATTCTTCATAAAAATCAATATCTTGATTGCAGATATCCACAATTTCTTGAGTTTCTTTATAATCCCCTTCATGACTTAAAGCCTTAGCTGGACAGTTGTTGACACATTGTAGACAACCAATACATTTTTCATGAGTGAAGATCATGTGATTATCATTTTCTTGAATTGCTTGTTTTGGACAATCAAGTAAACATTTCTTACAATGAACGCATTTTTCAAAGTCATAAAGTATTTGTAATTTATGTAATTGGGATTCAGGATTGGAACACCATTTACATTTTAAAGGACAGCCTTTAAAGAAAACAGTTGTACGAATACCTGGACCATCATGAATACTAAATTTTTGTATATTAAATATTAATCCTTTTTCCATAGTCTTTCTCCTCGCTTTTATCCTAACATATCTTTGTTTAAGTTTCAAATGAAACTAAAATTGTTTATTTATGAAATTATTATTGACTTATTTTAGACTTATTATATAATTTAGTTGCAAAAGAAAGAATGAAAACTTACGAATGAAAGTTGAGGGAAGGAAAATGAAGAACAGCGAACACTTTGGTGAACTTACACCAAGAATGAATCATTTTAGAGAAGAAGTTTTAGATAAAAAGCCTTACATCTGTGCAAAACGAGCATTGCTTGCAACAGAAGCTTATAAAAACCATTTAAATGAACCGCCAATTATGAAAAGAGCGTATATGTTAAAAAATATTTTAGAAAAGATGCCTATTTATATTGAAGAAGATACTTTGATTGTCGGAAATCAAGCTTCATCAAATAGAGATGCTCCTATCTTTCCAGAGTATACAATGGAATTTGTCATGAATGAACTTGATTTATTTGAAAAAAGAGATGGGGATGTTTTCTATATTACAGAAGAAACAAAGGAAGAATTAAGATCCATTGCACCATTTTGGGAAAATAATAATTTAAGAAGTAAAGGAGGCGCTTTACTTCCAGACGAAGTGAGTGTATATATGGAAACAGGTTTCTTTGGAATGGAAGGAAAACTTAATTCTGGAGATGCCCATTTAGCGGTAGACTATCAACAAGTTTTACAAAAAGGTTTAAAAGGATATGAAGAAAGAGTTAAAGATTTAAAAGAAAATCTTGATTTATGTATGCCAGAAAATATAGATAAATATCAATTCTATAAAGCTGTTTTAATTGTCATTGATGCAGTGAAGACATTTGCAAATCGATATAGTGAACTTGCTTTAGAACTTGCTAGAAGTGCTGAAGGAAAACGAAAAGAAGAATTAGAAGAAATTGCACGTGTTTGTAAGAAAGTTCCTTATGAAAAAGCAGAAACTTTCTATGAAGCGATTCAATCAACCTGGTTTATTCAATTGATTCTACAAATTGAATCAAATGGACATTCTTTATCTTATGGTCGTTTTGATCAATACATTTATCCTTATTATAAACATGATAAAGATCTTAATGATATAACAGAAGAACAAGCTGTTGAATTATTAGATAACTTATGGATCAAAACACTTACTATCAATAAAGTACGTTCACAAGCTCATACTTTTTCAAGTGCAGGAAGTCCAATGTATCAAAATGTAACCATTGGTGGACAAACACCTGATAAACAAGATGCAACGAATGAACTTTCTTATTTGGTTTTAAAATCAGTTGCGCAAACACGTTTACCTCAACCAAACTTAACTGTGCGTTATCATAAAAATATGCCAAAAGCATTTTTAGATGAAGCCATTGAAGTTATGAAACTTGGAACAGGAATGCCTGCTTTCAATAATGATGAAATCATTATTCCATCCTTTATTGAAAAAGGTGTTAAAGAAGAAGATGCTTATAACTATTCAGCGATTGGTTGTGTTGAAACGGCGGTTCCTGGTAAATGGGGCTATCGTTGTACAGGAATGTCTTATATGAACTTCCCACGTATTTTATTAATGGCAATGAATGATGGGGTAGATATGACTTCTGGAAAACATTTCTTTGAAGGCAGTGGCTACTTTAAAGATATGACATCTTACGATGAACTTTTCAAAGCAATTGAAAAAGGAATGCGTCATTTAACACGTATGTCTGTCATTGTCGAAAATGCCATCGATTTAGCATTAGAAAGAGATGTACCAGATGTTTTATGTTCTGCCTTAACAGAAGATTGCATTGGTCGAGGAAAGACCATCAAAGAAGGTGGCGCTGTTTATGATTTTATTTCTGGCTTACAAGTAGGAATTGCGAATATGGCTGATAGTCTTGCAGCGATTAAAAAACTTGTCTTTGAAGAAAAGAAAATTACTCCTGAAGAATTATGGAATGCAATTTTAGATGATTATACAAGTAAGGAAAGTCAAAGAATTCAAGAAATGTTGATTAATGATGCACCTAAATATGGTAATGATATTGATGAAGTCGATCAGTTAGTGGTTGATGTTTATAATATCTATATTGATGAAATGAAAAAATATCCAAATACACGTTATGGAAGAGGACCAATTGGTGGTATTCGTTATGCCGGAACTTCAAGTATTTCTGCCAATGTTGGACAAGGTTATGGCACAATGGCCACTCCTGATGGAAGAAAAGCACATACGCCTCTTGCTGAAGGATGTTCACCAGCGCATGCTATGGATAAAAATGGACCAACAGCAGTGTTTAAATCTGTTTCTAAATTACCAACCCATGAAATTACGGGAGGAGTCTTATTAAATCAAAAGGTAACACCTCAATTGTTATCGAAAGAAGAAAATAGAGAAAAGATTGAAATGTTGATTAAAACCTTCTTCAATCGTTTAAAAGGATATCATGTTCAATACAATGTTGTTTCTAAAGAAACATTATTAGACGCTCAAGTACATCCTGAAAAACATAAAGATTTAATTGTTCGTGTTGCTGGATATTCTGCATTCTTTAATGTGTTATCAAAAGCAACACAAGATGATATTATTGGAAGAACTGAACAAACATTATAGGAGAAAAGAAAAATGGAATTTATAATTGATACAGTAAACTTAGAAGATATAAAAGAAGCAGTAGAATATATGCCAATCGTAGGAGTAACAAGTAATCCTTCAATTGTGAAAAAAACAAGTCCAAAAGACTTCTTCAAACATATGAAAGAAGTAAGAAAAATCATTGGGAAAGAAAGAAGTCTTCATATTCAAGTCATCTCAAAAGAATGTGATGAAATCGTTAAAGAAGCGCATCGTATTCTAGAAGAAATCGATGATCAAGTCTATATTAAAGTACCGGTATCTTATGAAGGAGTTAAAGCTATTAAAAAACTCAAAGCAGAAGGAGTCAATGTGACAGCAACAGCTGTTTATGATTTAATGCAAGCCTATATGGCCTTAGCTGCTGGAGCAGACTATATTGCCCCTTATGTCAATAGAATAGGGAATCTAGGAAATGATCCAATGGAACTGATCAATGAACTATCTAATAGAATCGTCCAAGATGGTTATGATTGTAAGATCCTAGCAGCAAGCTTTAAAGGAGTGCAACAAGTAAGAGATGCTTTCAATTATGGAAGTCAAGCAATCACAGCACCCGTAGAAGTGTTAAAACAAATCTTTGAAAATCCAAGTATTGAAAAAGCAGTGAATGATTTTAATAGTGATTGGTATGATGTTTATGGAGAAGGTAAAGGGATTTGTGATTTATAATAAAAGAAATGCTCGTGTTTATAAAACAGAGCATTTTTTAATATTCTTTTTTGTTTAAGAGTTTTAAACTGATGTGATAAGAAATGATATTACAAATGAATGTAAGTATAACAGTAGAAAAAGTTACAAGTGAGAAATTATTTTCAATAAGTGAATCAATAACTGTTTCTAAATCAAATCCAATAAATTTAGTTAGAAAATAAATAAGTGCAACACTTGCAAAGATCCCGCCAAAAACAATAATCATCGCAAGTTGACTTCTTTGAGCTTCATAGTAGATTCCTACGGGAGTTACAATTGCAATCACAAAATAAGAAAACGTAAGAGTAAGTAAACATCCTTGAAGAAAATCGCTATTTAAAAAATGAAAAGATTGTTGAATACGGTAGTAACCTATACTTGAAATACAAATCGCAAAGAATAGAAAGAGTAATCCTAATAAAATACCTAGGCTATATTTTTGTTTGAGATAATCTTCTTTTTTGATAGGTAAAGTAAATAAAGAGGTAAAGCCATGATTGATACTATCATAGCTAATTGTACTCATTAAAATAATACTTGGAAATATACTGAAATAGCCTAAAACAAAGGTTGGGTTCTTATAGAAATAAGAAGCGCCAAAACCAAATAAAACAAGAAAGAGAAAGAGTAATTTGCTTTCTTTGATATATGAAAAATCTTTAATAAATAGTCCTTTCATTTTATTCACCCCTTAACATCATATAAAATAAAGTATCAAAATTATTCTTTTCAATAATAATTTCTGGATAGTTTTCTCGATAGAATTGTTTTTGGTTCGTTAAAACAGCATAACCATAATTTTCTTTTCTTGTTTTTATAAAGTAATTAGGGTCTACTTGATTAAATTGTTCATCTGTTAATTTTAATAAACCATATTGATCTAATAAACAATCGGTTGTTTCATGAAAAATAAATTTTCCATCATCAATCATATAAATGTCATCACATAAACCTTCTAAATCAGAAGAAATATGAGAACTAATTAAAACTGAACGGTTTTCATCTTCTTCCATAAATTCTCGAATTAAATCAATAATTTCTTCTCGCGCAAGAACATCCAAACCATTTGTAGGTTCATCGAGAATAAGGAATGAGGCATGATGTGATAAGGCAATTAAAACATTGATTTTTGCTTTCATACCTGTCGAGAATTCATTAATTTTTTTATCTAAAGGAAATTGATATTGTTTACATTTTTGTAGAAAGTAATCTAAATCAAAATCTTGATAAGTATTTTTTAAAACATCTATTAAATCTTTCAATTTAAGATATTCACATAAAGAAATATTGGCTAGTGTACAACCAATTTGATTCTTATCAACCTCTTTATAATCTTTATCTAAAAGTGTAATATCACCAGAATCAATATGAATAAGATTTAAAATAGCTTTAAAAAGTGTCGTTTTCCCTGAACCATTTTTTCCTATAATTCCCGTAATAGATCCTGATTTTATTTCTAATGAACAATCTAAATGAAAATGTGAATACGATTTTTGAACATGATTAACCTTTAACATATTACTCCTCCATTAATAGTTCTAGCATTTCTTTAATTTCTTCATAACTCACACCTACTTGTTTTCCCTTTTGAAGAGCTTTTTCTAAATGATCTTCAATTTCTTTTCGAGCTTCTTCTAAAAGGTTTTCTTCATTAACAGCAAGAATAAAAGTTCCTTTACCATGAATGGTTTTAGTAAGACCTTCACTTTCTAAAAAGTCGTATGCTTTTTTTACGGTAAGAGCACTAATTTGTAATTCTTTAGCAAGGCTTCTTACAGAAGGCAAAGCATCATTTTCTTTTAAAGTGTGGTTATTGATTTGTTTCTTTATCTGATCGACAATTTGTTCATAAATTGGAATCATAGATGAGTGATTAATAATTATGCGCATATAAGTCCTCCTTCATCTGTAAACAGTATATAACAGTATAAAACAGTTTGTCAACACCTCCCTTTTTTATTCACTGTTTTTATGTTAATATGATTAAAACAAGGTGAAGTGTATGGAAAGAAAAGGGACAGGGAAATTAAGAGCTATTAATGATCAAAAAGTATTTGATTATTTTATAAATGAAAAAATAGGAACTAAAAAGGAAATAGCACAAAAAACAAATGTTTCTATTATGACAACAGGAACCATCTTAAATGATTTTTTATCAAGAGGGATTATTGTAGAAAATGAACTTATTTATGTTGAAAAAGGACGTCCTACGCATCAATATAAATTAAATCCAGATTATTATCATATGTGTATGATGTATGTAAAAAAAGAAAAGGATTGTTGTTTTATTGTTTATTGTTTAAAAAATGCTTTAGGTGAATTGATTGAATCTAAAGAAATAAAGAAAAAGGAATTAGCAGGAGAAGATATTGTTGAGTGTTTAAATCAAATAATGGATGAAGACAAGAATCTTCAATATATTTCTTTAGGATTACCGGCAATTATTTCAAATAATCTAGTTATTGAATCAGATATTGATTCATTAAAAGGATTTCCTTTTGATAAGAAGATTCAAAAGGAAATTATTTTGATGAATGATATTAAATGTGTTACTTATGGATATAATCAAATACATCATCAAAATGTTTGTTTTCTTACTTTTCCAAAAGATTCAGGACCTGGTTGTGGTGTGATATTAGATAATCAATTGATTGATGGGAATAATGGAATTGCAGGAGAAATTGCTTATTTACCATTATTTGATTTTTTAAAGAAAAGAGAATTTGATAATTCACTTGAAAATATTATTCAAGTTGTTGCGACCACAATTGTGATGTATAATCCTCATTTACTTATCCTTACAGGAGAAAATATAAAAGAAGATGATTTAGATGATATTCAAAAAGGATGTTTAAATTATGTTCCTATTCATTTTATGCCTTCTTTAAAATATCAAGAGAATTGTGAAGATTATTATTTTCAAGGATTAGAAAGTCAAATTATTAAAAGGATTCAATTATAGAAGATGAAAATCTTCTTTTATATTGACTATTTATTAAAAGACTTTTAATATATAAGTGAAGGGGATGAAAAATATGAAAAGAAGAATACTCAATAAAGAACTTGCAGCGCTTGTGGCACAAATAAGACATGGGGAAATGATTTTTATTGCAGATGCAGGAAGTGGGACAAGTCCTAAAGCAATGTACCCATTAGATCCAAGTGTGCAATATATTGATTTAGAAGCAGTAACAGGATCACCAAGTTTTCATGATATTGTCACCACACTTAAAGAATGTGGTGATTTTGAAGGCGCTATTGTGACAGAAGATATGTTAGAATTAAATCAAAAGGATTATCAAACGGTTGAAAAGTTATTTGGAAAAGAGAATATACATGTTATGCATTATATTCCTGAATATTATCAAATGAGAGATCGTTGTAAAGCAGTTGTACAAACAGGAGATTATGGTGTTCATGCTCAAGCAATTTTAATTGCAGGATATCCAAGTGCTGATATTCCTATGGAATGGTTAAAGGAAGGATTAAAACATGACTGAAAAAGAAAAGATGAAAGCAGGTTTATGGTATGATGCCAATAATGATCAAGAACTCATTGATCAAAGACTTATATGTCAGGATTTATGTTTTGAATTAAATCAATTAAAACCAAGTGATGAAAAAAGAAATGAACTAATTGAAAAGATTTTAGGGTATTTTCCAGAAGGTCTTGTTCTATTAAGCCCTTTTACAGCGGATTATGGAAAAAATATAAAATTAGGAAAGAATGTTTTTGTGAACATTAATAACTATTTTATGGATGGAGCATCCATTGAAATAGGCGATAATGTTTTCATTGGACCTTCATGTGGTTTTTATACAGCGAATCATCCTTTAGATTATACAAACAGAAATCAAGGTTTAGAAAAAGCCTTACCAATTAAAGTAGGAGATAATTGTTGGTTTGGAGCCAATGTTTCTGTAATGCCAGGAGTTACGATTGGCTCTGGATGTGTCATTGCTGCAGGAGCAGTTGTTACTAAAGATATGCCAGAAAACAGCTTGATTGCAGGTGTTCCAGCAAAAGCTATTAAAACAATTGAACAATAAAAATGACCTCCATTGGAGGTCATTACCTTTTATTTTAATAAACCTAATTCGATCATTTTTAATCCGATGTCTACAGAGTTATAAGCAGCACCTTTCATTAATTGGTCACCTGTAATCCATAAACTTAAAGCATTATCTTTATATAAATCTTTTCTTACACGTCCAACGTGAGTTAATTCATCACCAATAAAGCTTGTTGGCATTGGATAAACTTGATTTGCTAAATCATCGCATAAATCAATACCTGTACTATTTCCTAATAATTCAAAGACTTTATCCATAACGATTGGTTTTTTAGTTTCAATATAGATTGATTCACTATGTCCACGTAAAACAGGAACACGAACACAAGTTGCATTGACTTCAATATCTTTATTGAAGATTTTTTTAGTTTCATTAACCATTTTCATTTCTTCTTTACTATATCCATTTGATAAATCAAATTTATCAACTTGAGGAATACAGTTGAAAGCAATTGGGAAATGTTTTTTATCCCCAGCACAAGGTAATGTTTTAGCAACAGGTTCTTTACCATCTAAAACTTCTTGACTTTGACGATAAAGTTCTTCCATACCAGCAACACCAGCACCAGATACAGCTTGATAAGTAGAAACAACGATTCTTTCAATATCAAATTCATCATTTAATCTTGTAAGAGCACTACACATCATAATTGTTGTACAGTTTGGACAAGAAATAATTCCATGATGATTTTTTAAGGCTTCACCATTTACTTCAGGAACAACTAAAGGAACATTAGGATCCATTCTAAAATGTGAAGTATTATCAATGTTGACACATCCAGCTTCTACGGCATATTTCATATATTTTTCTGAAATACTTCCACCAGCAGACCAGAAAGCAACTTCAACACCTTCAAAACTATTTTCAGTTAATTCTTCAACAACAAATTTATGTCCTTCAAATTCGATCTCTTTTCCAGCACTTCTTGCAGAAGCTAATAATTTAATACTTTCAAAAGGAAAGTTAAATTGGAAAACACATCTTAACATTTCACGACCAACGGCACCAGTAGCACCTACAATAGCAATTTTAAATTTTTTCATTTCTATAATCTCCTTATCCTCTTACTTTAAAAATAACAGCATTTTCATCATTTAATTTATTTTTTAAATCAGCTAATTCTATTTCTTCTGTTATATAAATATGATCATCTTTTTCGCTATAGTATGTTTCATAAGGAATATCAACAGGTTTAGATGCTCTTACATAATAACGTGAAGAAGAAATAGGGTAAACATGTTTACAATCTTCATAATCATGTGACCATCTTTCAACTTGGTGTGTTTTCATAATATCACTGACAACTGCAGAAGCAGTAACATAACGACCAGCACCACGACCATAATAGATGATGTTATTTACATAATCGTTGTCGATTTCTACAACGTTATAAGAATCCATGACATTTGCGACAAGTTCATTTAAATTAACAAGTGTTGCAGAAACATCAATTCCTAAACCATCTTTTACTGGTTTTGCTTGAGCAATCATTTTAAAACGATAACCTAACTTTTTAGCGTAATCCATATCTAATTTAGTGACATTACGAATACCACTTGCTTGAATTTGATCAAAGTCTACAAATTTTTGATAACCATTTTGTGCTAAGATACAAATCTTATGAGCTGCATCAATTCCATCTAAATCTAAAGCAGGATTGGCTTCAACGTATCCTAACCCATCTGCAATTGATAAGGCTTCATCAAAATCAAGATTTTCATTTTCCATTAAAGTTAAAATAAAGTTTGTTGTTCCGTTTAAAATACCAACAATTTCTTTTGTGTTGTTTGCAATCAAACTTTCTTTTTGACTTGCTAAAACAGGAATACCTCCCCCTACAGAAGCTTCATAGAAAATATGTACATCATTTGCTTTAGCAGTTTGGAAAATTTCTTTACCATAATGAGCTAATAAAGCTTTATTAGCTGTAACAACGTGTTTTTTGTTATTTAAGGCTTCTAAAATAATATTTTTTGCAATTGTTGTTCCCCCAATAAGTTCAACAACAACATCAATTTCTTCATCATTAATTACATCGTGATAATCTTTTGTATAAATAATTCCCTCAGGTAAGTCTACTTCTTCAAGACCACACCCATATTTAACAACGATTTCTTGTTTCATTTCTTTTTCTAAACGTGTTTTTTCATTTGTAAGAATTTCAACAACTCCATATCCTACAGTACCAAGTCCAATAACACCGATTTTCATGATATTCCCCCTTAATAAAAAATAGACCAAATGGTCTATAAAGATTTTAACATTATGAAACCATTATTTTTATGCTTTATTTGTTAAATGCATCAATAATAGTAATAATGGTCATCATGTTAAACCTCACTTTCTTTATTTTTTGATATAATAGCATGATTGTATACACGAGTCAATTTTTTCTCATGAATTTCTTTCCTTATATTATATTAATAATAAAATCTTGTATTGTTGACTTTGTATACAATATTCAATATAATAAATTCAATTATTGGAGGATAAAGTGATGAATAAGACATATATAAGTACACGTAATCATCAAAATCAAATCAATTTCTATCAAGCAATCGTACAAGGAATTGGTAATGATGGGGGATTGTTAGTTCCTAATTTTGATTTTCAAAAATTAGATTTAAATAAATTAGTTCAATTAAATTATGTAGATTTAGCGACAGAAGTGATTTCAACTTTTGTACCTGAAGATGGAAAAGAACTCATTCATCAAGCATGTTTAAATGCTTATGGAAAAGGATTATTTCCTGAAATTGTTGTTCCTGTAAAAAAAGCAGGAGATGTTTATGTTGCTGAATTATTCCATGGGCAAACAGCTGCATTTAAAGATATGGCTTTATCTCTTTTACCACATTTAATGACATTATCTTTAAAACAATTAAAAGAAGATCGTGAAGTCATGATCTTAGCAGCGACAAGTGGAGATACTGGAAAAGCAGCGTTAGAAGGATTTAAAGATGTTGAAGGAACATGTATTAAAGTCTTCTATCCATTAGATGGAGTGAGTGCCATTCAACAACAACAAATGGTTTCTCAAGAAGGAAAAAATGTTAAAGTTGTTGGAATTCATGGAAACTTTGATGATGCTCAAAGTGCGGTTAAAGTAGCTTTTGGTGATTCAATGTTAAAAGAAGTCAGTGACAAACATCATGTTTTCCTTTCTTCTGCGAACTCAATTAATGTAGGACGTTTGATTCCACAAATTGTTTATTATTTCCATAGTTATTTTGAACTTGTAAGAAATAAAGAAATTGAAATGGGAGATCAAGTAAATTTCTGTGTTCCTAGTGGAAACTTTGGAAACTGTTTAGCTGGATGGTTTGCGAAGAATATGGGATTGCCTGTTAATAAATTTATTGCAGCATCAAATAAAAATAATATTTTAACTGATTTCTTCACGACTGGTAAATATGATGCTAATAGAGAATTCTTTAAAACAAATGCACCGGCTATGGATATTTTAGTATCAAGTAACTTAGAAAGACTTGTATGGTATATGTCTGGAAAAGATGGCGATAAAGTTAAAGAATACATGGAAAAATTAAAAGCGGATGGTATCTATGAAGTTGATGATGAAACATTTGCACGTATTCAAGATCAATTTAAAGCAGGATATTTAAATGAAGAAGAAGTGTTAAAAACAATTAAAGATTGTTATGAAGATAACGGTTATGTCTTAGATACGCATACAGCATGTGGTTATGGTGTTTTAAAACAATATCAAAAAGAAACGGGAGACCAAACAAAAACAATCTTACTTTCAACAGCTTCTCCATATAAATTCCCAGAATCTGTTTATAAAGCATTATTCAATGAAGAACTTGATGTTTATGAAGCTATTGAAAAATTAAATGAAAAAACAGGTGTAGCGATTCCTAAACCATTAGTAGGAATCAAAGATCGTGAAGTGTTACATAAAACACATATCGATAAAACAGAAATTATTAATTTTATTAAATCAGAAATGGAAGGACTTTAAAGAATGAAAGTCAAAGTCAAAGTACCAGCAACAAGTGCTAACTTAGGTCCAGGATTTGACGTTGCTGGATTAGCGTTAACTTTATATAATACCTTTACTTTTGAATTAAATGAAGGTGGCTTAAATATTACAGGTTGTCCAACACAATTCTGTAATGAAGAAAACTTAACATACCAAGCTTTTAGCCAAGCAGCGCAAAGCTGTGGGTTAGATTTTAAAGGTGTGAATATTCATTGTGAAAGCCAAGTGCCTTATACAAGAGGTCTTGGAAGTAGTTCAACATGTATCGTGGCAGGAATCGTGGGAGCTTTTGCTTTTAAAGATAAGACAGATGATCGTCAAGAAATTCTTGAACTAGCTACAAAAATTGAAGGACATCCAGACAACGTGGCACCAGCCATCTTTGGTGGGCTAACAGTATCAGTCATGGAAGAAGAACAAGTACTTACTTTAAATATTCCAGTAAAACATGAATATCGTTTTGTAGCGCTTATTCCACCATTTACTTTATCTACAGAAGAATCACGTAAAGTGTTACCACAAACATTAGATCGTCAAGATGCAATCAAAAATGTTTCACATTTAGCTCTTGTTGTTGCTTCTTTAATCAATGGGTATGATGACGGTTTAAAATTAGGATTTAAAGATCGTTTACATCAACCATATCGTGGTAAATTAATACATAATTATGATGAAATCATGAAAGTATTAGAAGCAGATGAAAATGTTTTAGGATGTTATTTATCAGGGGCAGGACCTACTTTAATGGCGGTTATTCGCGAAGAAGATAAGATGGGTGTTGTTCGTTTAAAAGAAGAACTTGGATCATTATTAAATGATTGGGAAGTTATTAAATTAGAATTAGATCATAAAGGTTATACTTGTGATTATGAATAAAAGAGGAAAACAATTTCCTCTTTTTTTGATCATAAGAAAAAATCCTCTAGTTTTCACTAAAGGATTATCTTTTTGTTTATGAAATCGAATCTTTTACGAAATAAACAATTTCTAAATTTTTTTCTTTAATATTAGAATCAGATAACATTTCATCCATTGTCATCCAATAGTAATGCTTATTATTTATCACAAAATTATCTTTTTTCATATAGATAGGTAATTTAGATAATGTTACAAAGTAAAGACTGTGATTATAAATTCTATTTTCATTATGACTAACTGAATATTTTTCTTGAGTTCTAGAAGTAATAAATTCACAATTGATTGTTGATTGATCAAGCTGTAAATCTTCTTTTAATGCT
Source organism: Bacillota bacterium (assembly GCA_030540195.1). GTDB lineage: Bacteria > Bacillota_I > Bacilli_A > Erysipelotrichales > Coprobacillaceae > Faecalibacillus. The sequence goes on from JAUNWT010000013.1 coordinate 24,451, forward strand.
TCTTTTATAGCCGCTTCATTATTTTCATCTTTAGTTTTGTAATTGATAAATAATTTACATTGCCATCTTTCGTCATCGTAAAGTAAGTATTTATCTTTGTTTTTGATGATGACTAACGAATGCCTATGAGCCACTAAATCTAGATTATTAATATCATTTATTAAGTTTTCATAATTATATTTTTTTGTCATAAACTCTTTTCCTACCTTAAATAGATAACGTACACCAACTACTATAAAAAAATATTTGATAGCAATACTTGGAATTATAAAAAATGAATCATAACTTGCTGTTAAAGCAGATAATAGAAAGGAAATAGCAGAAAAAATAGTATCTCGTGTTATGTTATTTCCGATATATTCACTTTTATTTTCTAATAGATGTTCTAAATCTTTCTTTTCGATGTATAGACGCATTGTGCACCGACCTTTCCCAAATTATATCTTAAACCAAAATAATATACAAGAAATAGATATTAAAGTATCTCTATAAATATATACGCCAAAAAAATAAAAATTTCTTCTTTTTTTATTTAGAATTATCTGAATAAGAAAAGACTGTATGAAATTAGTTTTCTAATTTCGACAGTCTTGTATGTAATAGAATAATTCTTATGTTTTAGTCTATTTCTGCAGTAATGCATAAAAAATCAATACTATGATTAAAAATTTTGGAAAGAAGTTTCCATGTAGCAATTGGCATTTCTCTTTCGTAGTTTTCATAGTGTGAATACGTACGGGGAGAAACAGAGATTAGTTTTGCAAGATCTTTTTGTTTGAGATCATTGTCTTCTCTTACATTTCGTAAATTAATGAAAATGATTTTACCCATATAATGTCCTTTCTGTTTCTCTTGTCAACACAACGAATATCATAATGGATAAGAGAGACTTGTTCTTTATATTTTCATTATATGGAAGAAATATTGAGTCATAGAAAAACGGAACAAATTGGGCTTTTTTTCGTACAATTCATTTTTTAGACATATTTTTTGTTATAATAAGATAAAAATGGAGGTATAAAAATGGAAGGTATTACAGAAATTGATAAAACTGCTTATATAGATGAATGTAAAGAAATTGTAAGAAATGAACTTGATGAAGAACTTTCAGATGAAATGCTTACAATTGTGACAAATGAAATTATGGATACATGTTTATTTATTGGTGGAGACTTTAAAAAAGAAAATATTGTTGATATTACAAAACAATATGTCACAATGGGTGGTATTAAAAGAATAAAGAAAGCACATGAGGGTCTATAAAATGCAACATTATTGTGAAATACCAACACCTAAAGGGACACTTAGAGGATTCTTTCATAAACCAAATCAAGACAAACATCCAGTTTGTTTGATTTTTCATGGTTTTACTGGACAAAAAACAGGAACAAAATTTTCTTATGTTCAATTATCACGTATGTTAGAAGCTAAAGAAATTGCTTCTTTTCGCTTTGATTTTTTAGGAAGTGGCGAAAGTGATGGCAACTTTGTGGATATGACTTTTCAAGATGAACTTTCTTGTGCCAGAGTTATTTTAGAAGAATGTTTAAAAATGGAAAACTGTACAGAAATCTATGTTTTAGGACATTCAATGGGTGGTGCTATTGCGAGTGAACTTGCAAAGCTTTATCCAGATGTGATTAAAAAGATGGTTTTATGGGCACCTGCTTTTAACTTACCAGATGCACTTCATTATTTAACAGGTCAAGTTGAAAGAGCGAAAACATATGATCATGGTGGTTATGAAATATCAGATGAATTTGTAGAAGATATTTTAAAAAGAGATTTTTATCAAAATCTAGATACGTATCAAAATGAATTATTAGTTATTCATGGAACGAAAGATACGACAGTGCCTTATGAAATTAGTAATAAATATATGAAATTATTTCATGAAGGAACAAAATTTGTTTCAATAGAAGATGGAAATCATAATTTTGATAAACTTTCAGATATTAAACAGGTTTTAAAATTAACTTTAGAATTTTTTGAATAATGTGCGTGGCACATTATTTTTTTATGTAAATAGTTATTGAAATATAATACTATACGTCATATAATATTGTTACATAAAGAATAGGAGGGTAAATATGATATTTAATACAGGGGCTGCTTTGTTGGATGCCATTGTTTTAAGTGTTGTTGCGAAGGAAACAGAAGGAACATATGGTTATAAGATTACCCAAGATGTAAGAAAAGGAATCGATGTTTCTGAATCGACATTATATCCTGTCCTTAGAAGATTACAAAAGGATGAGTGTTTAGAAACGTATGATAAACAAATAGATGGTAGAAATAGAAGGTATTATCGAATTACAGAAAATGGAAAGAATAAATTAGAAATGTATCGAATAGAGTGGATTGATTACACAAAAAAGATTAATTCATTATTAAAAGGAGGGGATAATAATGAATAAGGAACAATTTTTAAAAGAATTAGAAGATTTATTACAAGATATTGATGCAACAGAAAGAGAAGAAGCATTGAATTATTATCGTGATTATTTTGAAGATGCTGGAAGTGAACATGAACAAGAAGTTATTAAGGAACTTGAATCACCTGAAAAGGTTGCACAAACAATTAAAGAAGGATTAGACGTTGAAAATCATCAAGACATCAAATCTGATTATGAAGAAAATCATTATTATAATGAAAGAAATACACGTATTTTAAGAGGAATTATTGTTATCTTATTAGTTCTTCTTGTTTTACCAACAGTTGGTGGTATTGGTGGATTAATTGTTGGAGCGGTAGGTTTATTTATTGGTATTGTTTGTGTTGGTATTTTTGGAACATTTGGTTTACTTTGTGCTGTTGTAGCATTAGCTGTCGTAGCGATTCGCTTATTTATAGATGGCTTAATTGCAGGTGGTCTGATTTGTTTAGGAATAGGTTTATTGCTTGTTTCATTAAGTTATTTAACATCGTTGATGACAGTAAGTTTGTTTAAGTATTTACCACAAGCTTTTAGAGCAATGGTTGATTTAGGAAAAAATATTTATAATAAGGTGGTTGGTTAATATGAAAGTTTATAAACATATAGCCCTTGCTTCGTTGATTATAGGAATTGTTTTATGTATTGTTGGCTTTTTTATGAATGGAATTAGTGAATTACCAGATGAAGCACAGAAATTAAGTAGATATGTCACAATAAGATCTTATGGAAAAGCAAGAAACGTTTCAACAGAACTGAGCGTTGATAATGATTGTGATCTATCTTTAGAGTTATCTGCGACAAATGGGACAATTAAATACTATGATGGTGAAGTTATTAAAGTTAAAGCAGATAATGTGGATAGTGATTATGATTTTAAATATGATGGAATGAAAGCGAATATTTCTTTTGATGGCGTGAATAATAAAAAACAAGCAGGAAATGTGACACTTTATTTACCGAAAAATATAAGATTTAATAATGTGAGTTTAGATTTTGATGCATCTAATATTACAATAGAAGCTTTACAATGTAATCAACTTGATTTAGAAAGTGATGCAAGTAAAGTTACCATTAAACATCTTCAAGCAAATGAAAAAACAAGTGTTGACAATGATATGGGTGATCTTAAATTAAATTATTTAAATACAAATTCATTTGATATAGAAAATGATATGGGCAATATTGATGTAAAGATGGCAGAAACAAGAAACCAATATCATGTTGATAAAGATGGTAGTATGAGTTCAATTAATGTAAGTAAAGTGGATGAAGTTATTGGTGATAAAAAGATTAGTATTGATACAGATTTAGGAAATGTCACAATTCATTTTGAGGGGGAATAGCAATGAAAAAAAGATTATATCGTTCAAGAGAAGATAAAATGGTGGCAGGTGTTTGTGGTGGATTAGCTAAGTATTTTGATGTTGATCCTTCACTTGTAAGACTTGCATGTGTCCTACTTTGTTTATACGCAGGAACAGGTTTATTAGCTTATATTCTTGCTGCAATTATTATTCCAGAAGATCCTACTTATTAAATTGAAAAATATTAAAAATAATATGATTTTGTCGCATTATTTTGTTGACATTGATATTGTGATTTCATATAATTAAAAAGGTTTCATAGGCAAAAACCTTTAAAGTCCCCGGTAAGGATAAACAAAGGAGAAAAGAAAAGATGAGACAAACAACAATGGCAAATGCTGCCACAATCGAAAGAAAATGGTATGTAGTTGACGCAGCTGGACAAACATTAGGTCGTTTAGCTTCAGAAGTTGCTACAGTGTTAAGAGGGAAAAATAAACCTACTTACACACCACATGTTGATACTGGTGATTATGTAATCATTATCAATGCTGACAAAGTAGTTATGACAGGTAAAAAATTAGAAAACACTAAATATTACCGTCACTCAGGATGGTTAGGTGGTCTTAAAGTTAAGACAGCTAAACAATTCTTAGAACAAAATCCAACAGGATTTGTTGAAGCAGCAGTTAAAGGTATGTTACCACATAACACTTTAGGTAGAAAACAAGGTATGAAATTATTTGTTTATGCTGGTGATAAACATCCTCATGCAGCACAAAATCCAGTAGAAATGAAAGTGAAAGGGTAAGGTGAAAGATAATGGCAAACGTACAATATAGAGGAACAGGTAGAAGAAAATCTTCTGTAGCACGTGTTATCTTAACACCAGGTACAGGAAACTTCGTTATTAATGGAAAAGAAGCTAGAGAATATTTAGCATCAGACGTATTAAACATGATCGTTAATCAACCATTAGAATTAACAAACACTAAAGACAAATTTGATGTAACTGTTAATGTTTATGGTGGAGGGTACTCAGGACAAGCTGGTGCAATCCGTCATGGTGTTGCTAGAGCTTTATTGCAAGCTGGTGACGATTATAGACCAACATTAAAAGCTGCAGGATTCTTAACTCGTGATTCACGTGTTAAAGAACGTAAAAAATATGGTCTTAAAAAAGCACGTCGTGCTCCACAATTCTCAAAACGTTAATTTATACGTTTATTCAGAGAAATTCACAAAAACTCAAATCGACAAAACCTTGTATTTACGGGGAAAAACTCGATTTGGGTTTTTTTCTTTTTTTGTAAAATAAAAACGGTATGCAACTTATATGCAACACGTATGCAACAAAGTTCTCACCACATATTCTCAAATATGCAACAAATTAATTGTTATATTCAATTTTGAAATGAACTTGCATATTAAAATATGAGATGCTATAATCTAGTTGCAAATCTGAGAACAATTGCATCAAAACGAAAAGGTAAGGATCCGTCAATCCTTACCTTTTCTAACTTTTAGAGTGGTCTAACACTAGGCTAGTTATCGCTTAAATCTTTTGTCTAACCATTTGCATATGTAATAAACTAAAACACCTGCCACGACAGATACTACTAAATCTGAGAACAATGTACATCACCTCCTTTCAGGGAGGACGATAACAAAGTAATTATATCAAATATTGTCGATAAAGAATATATTGAAGATAGTATAATTTGAAATAAAACGAAGGACTTGAAATCCTTCGTTTTTACTTGCCGGAAAAGTTGTTTGGATTACTCTATGGCAATGAAAACATTATTTATTTTTTATGCTTTCCGGATAGTAAATACTGTTTACAGCATCGATTAATAATTTAATATCGATATGTGTATAAACCTTTTCGGTCAAGCTCATTGCTCCTTTATGTCCAACAATCATTTTTTGATATGTAGGAGATACTTCAGCTTCAGCTAATAATGAAATACATGTATGTCTACAACAATGAGGTGTTTGATCAAATCCAAGTTGTACCATTAATGGTAGAAAATAACTATCATAATAATTTCTATATTTAAATCTTTTATCTTCTTCGGTGTGTAATAGATATTCACATTTTGAGGAATGATACCAGTTTTCAACAAGGGGATAGATATAATCACTGATAGGAACTTTACGTATACCGTTTTCTGTTTTTGATTTAATTACATTAAAATAATGTTCTTCCAAATGAATATTTTCTTTTTTTAGTGATAATAGCTCATCAATTCTAACACCAGTGTAAATCATTATAAGAATGATTTGGTAATACTTATCATCTTTTAAAGACCATAATATATCAATTTGTTTTTTGGTAAATGCTTTTCTATCGTACTTATTTGGGTTTTTATCACTATATTTACTGATATTCACATATTTTGAATAATCTTTTCCACAAATATCTAATTTCATTGCATAAGAATATAATTGGTTAAATAATATCTTTATTTTTCTTAAAGTTGGATAATTTTTATCACAATTATCAATTACATTCTGTAAATCTTTTGTTTTTAAATCTCTAAATTTGTGTTCAAATAAAACAGAACATGCATTATATGCTGCACGATAACCGTTGATTGTCGATTTAGTAGCATCAGCGTATTTTTCTACCGACCAATTATCATAGACTTCTCTAAATGTCATACTTCCATTTTCTAAATCAAAAGGACGTTCATGATATTTAGCTAACATTTGCATACCTTCTTGTCTTGTTTTTGCGTATCCAATAATTGCATATTTTTGAATACTTTTACCTTTGGCTTCATCTAAAGCATAACCTGTGGTAATACGCACCATATAAGGTTTTCTTCTACGAGAAGCGTTACTCATTTTTGTAACACTTCCATAACTATTTGGTAATTTTAAATTTTTTGCCATCAAAGACAACCTCCTTATTTTGATATACATATGCTTTTAGAATTTCTTTTCTTATATTGGATAGTAATTTTTCTCGTTCAATTTTTGAAACAAATTTATTGTTTTCAAATAGTACTTTTGTTCTGCTTTGAAAAAGTTGTTCACAAAAGCAATTAAGAACAAATAGCTTATGTTTATATTTATGACTATATTTGGATAGAAGATATTTGGATGGATGCTGTTCTTTTAAATAGTTAAGTTTTTCAGTAGCATAGTAACCTAATGCAGGTTCAGCATCATCAAATATAGGATAATAAATATCTCCTATTTTCTTGTATTTAATTTTGTGTTTTATATTATCTTTCTCGATCATGTGTTTTCTTCTTTCTAATAGGTTCTTCAAGTATGCGCTCTACTTCTTTTCTTCCTATTACTTTTTTTAGTTTGTTTAATTGATTTTGTAATTTCATATTTTCATGAGTAAGAAACCCATTTTCTCTTTGTAAATAGTTAATGGTACCTCTTAAGGGACCTATTTCTTCATTCAATTGTTTTACTTCACGATAAAGACGATTGTATTTGGTTATAACAACATCAATAATTTTTCTGAGTTTATTGATATAAGGTTCGATTATTTTATTTAAATAAGTTTTTGCGCTCATAAGTTTAGTTGGTTGGGGTATTTCCCATAGTTCTTCTTTGTTGATTTCGTTTGTCATTCTATAAAGTTCTTGTTCATTATCTTTGATTTCATATAATTTTGATTCAATTTCAGCATATTGTTTTTCAGAGGATTTGATACAAGAATCTAAATGATCTTTTTGTAAGCTTAAATAAGATATAGAATCTGTGAGTGATTCAACTTCCTCTTCACGTTTTTTCTTTTCGTAATTTAGAACACTTAAATGTTTTTCATGTGTGCCAAGTTGTAACCAATGAACATTGTATTTTTCCATTACTTTTGATAATTCTTGTTTTTCGGATGCAATCCATTGATTCCATTCAGTGTTACCACGACTACCACCCTTAAAACCTAATTGAGCAAGTGCTTGTTTAAGAGAAACACGTGTATCTAAACCACGCTTACTATTGGTGATAAAAGGTATGAAATCAATATGAAGATGCGGAGTTTCTTCGTCCATGTGCAAATGTGCTGAAAAGACAAATAGTGATGGATTTCTTTTTTGAAAGTTCTTCATGTATTCATCAAGTATTATTTTGGCAAGTTCTCCTTCAGGAGATCTAGCGTTTGTATCTTTACAATTCCCAATTTGAATAATGACTTCATGAAATGTTTTTTCTTGTTTACTTGTTCTTATCTTATTGTAGTAATCTTTAATAACACGATCTTTTCTCTTTTGTTTAGCGTTGTATCTTTGTAAAGCTTCATCAAATAATTGATAATAGGCTGTATGAATATTCATATTTATATATTCAATATTTTGGCTGGTGCGCGATGGATCAACGTTGTTTGCAATGAATTTTCTACTATTATGATTTTGATTTCCTTTACCAAGCATTGCACTGATTGTTCGAGATAAATGATATTCATTCATTAAATAAGCCTCGCAGAGCGCAAAGCATCTTTTGTTTTTGACAAAAGTGCTTTTGCGTTACTTTCGCAAAAGTAACAAAGGCTTTTTTTTAAAAGAAGATTGCAACATTGCAAGTATCTAAGGAGTCTACAACCTTGCAATGTTAATTTAATTTCCAATACCATGATTTACCTTCTTTGAATGATTGAATTTTTAGTTCAGCCTTTGCTTGATCGAGTGTTCTTTTTGAAAAATTCAAGTTCTTCCCTTTTTCGTACATTTCACTTGCTTTGACAGGAGAGTTTGCTAATGTTTCTTGAAGAAATTCTTTTGCTCTATCTTTATCCGTTAATTTTTTAAATCCATCGAGTAATTCATCAACATCAATTTCATATTCACCAATCCATTTAAAACCTTCATCATCAAATTTAAATGCAAATGGTTTGCCTCTTTGAGCAAGACTTGATTTATCCTGAACAACAGCTCTTATACCATTTTCATTTTTTAATTCACCACAAATAAGAACACTACGAGCAGCTGCAGGAATATCAATACTTCCTAAATTACGATAAGAAGATTTACTTCCTTTACCTTTATTCATATGTCCTACTAAAACAATAGCAACTTGATGTTTTTGAGCAATTGTCATTAGATTCTTCAATAATGGTCGCATTTCATTGGCTCTATTCATATCAACTGTTTGCCCAATATATGCTTGTATTGGATCAAGAACTAACAACTTTGCGTTTTCTTGAATAATTGCTTGTTCAATTCTTTCATCTAACATGGTAAGTGAACAATGGTCTTCTTTGATAAAAACGATATTATTAAAATCAACATTTTCAAATTTTTCTAGACGAGGTTTAATTGTATCTTCATAGCCATCTTCAGATGTTTGATAAATGACAGTCATTGGTTCGTGTTTAATATTTTCTTCTTCGGTAGGTAAGGGAGAACCAGTAGATAGCAAACCAGCAAGATAAAGTACAAGCATTGTTTTTCCACTTCCTGGATTTCCTTGAATTATTGTTAATTTACCGAAGGGGATATAGGGATACCATAACCACTCAACATCAGTACTTTGTACCTCAGATAAGCGCGTTATTTCTAATTCAACCATCTAAATATTTCCTTTAAAATAACCAGTTTCTTCCCATACTTTTTTATCGGGACAGTAGTAATTGAATTCTGATGAATTATCTCTTTTCATTGCATAACCAAATTTCAAAATACCTTTTTGTAAGCCGATACGGATAAATTGTGCATCCTTTCCAATGGCTTTTGAGAGTTCCATAATAGGAACATTTCTACCAGTAAATTCTGGTAATTCAATAAATACTCTATTTTCTTCTTTCATGTTCACATTCCTCCTTTAAAAAGAGTATTAAATTGTGAAAGAAAGTTTGCTATAATGTACAAGAAAGGACATTATAAAAACAGTTCTTTCGCGTTACATAGAGTTCATTAGATGTGTCGCCAAACGTTATCTAATGAACTTTTTTATTTTCTGTTTTATATTCATCACTCCTTTCGTATGGATAACTTTATGCAAAATATAAATAGCATTTAGTTATCTAACTACACTATACTATCAAAAGAAACTAATTGCAACACAATACAACACAATTAATTTACTTTTGGTGTTTAATTCATATTTAAAATACTTTATAATAGAAATGAATATATAAAAAATGAGGAGTGATATGATGTATTTTGCGCAATTTATGAAAGATTTACGTCAAGAAAAATCATTAACACAAACTGAAATAGCTGAAATATTAGGGGTTAGTGTTCAATCTATAAAAAAAATAGAGAATGGAACAACTAACTTTCCCAGTAAGATATTGTTAAACAAATTAGCTGATTATTTAGATCAATTTCCTATAGCAATTGCATCAAAAATAATTTTTGGTGATGAAGATTGTGATAGAGATGAAGTAGGGTATTTATCTGCACGCTATTTAGCATATAAATACATAAATGGCTGGAATTTAGATGAAGTACCTATTTGGCTTGAAGATAAAACACAATCAATATGTTTCGCTGGAAAAATATCTAAAAGAAGAGAACCAAAAAACACATCAATTGTTATAGAATTTAGTGAATTTATTTTAAATGATTCAGAGAAAATAACACTTGATGATGCTTATAGTATTTTAAGTACAATTATGATGATTGTTTCACAAAATGAAGAATCTTTTAGAAGGGTAGAAGTATTATTTGATCTTCATAACCATTATGAAAGTGAAGCATTTCAACTTCTTGAAAGTGTAACTTTATATCGTGTTCCAACCGATTTGATTTTAGTTGAGTTTGAACCAGATACAGGAGCAATAAGTCGAGAGATTAGTGTGAAAAAATAGATTTATAAAGTATCATTTTAATGGATTGAACTAATTAACAATATATTTATTTGGGAGGGTTAACTATGGATGAAACAGATTATCTTTATCATTATACAAATATTGAAACATTGGCTCTTATATTAAAAAATAGGACAATTCGTTTTAATTCACTTGATAAAGTTGATGATTTACAAGAGCAACAAACAGCAGATGTTAAAAATATAGGACAATTTTGTTATGTAAGTTCGTGGACAGATGATTCAACTGAAAGTATTCCAATGTGGAATATGTATGCCTCTTTAAATCTTGGAGTACGAATTAAACTTTGTAAAAATCCGTTTAAAATACATAATAATACTGCTGAAGAATTATCAAAAGTATTGAATGTAAAAGTTAATGATGAATCAAATGGTAATGGTATGAAAAGTATAATTCCATTAGCGGAGATGTTTGAAAAAGGTTTTTATTCTATTCAAGCTTTAAATGGAGATTTGCTGCATAAGGTAGAATACACAGATGATCCTAGTAAATTATATCCACGTTTATTAATTGAAGATGGTAATCAATTTACATTGTTACTTGGTAATCTTGGAAAACATAAAAATTTACACTGGGAATTCCAAAAAGAATGGAGATATATACTAAATATTCTACCTTTAAATATGAATCAGCCTGTACAAACCATGGCTCAAAATTTCCAATTAGTAGCAAATAAAATTAAATTAGGTAAGGAAAAGCAACCGTTTCCTTATTATGATATACATATTTCAGATGAAGCGTTTGAAAAAATGGAAATTGTACTTAGCCCACGTCTAAGTGCGGGAAATAGAGTTATTGTTCAAGCTCTTATAGAAAAATATAACCCAACAGCGATAGTAAAAGAAAGTAGTTTATCTGGGCTTATATAAAAAATGAAAAAGGTGAGTATTGAGTAATACTTACCTTTTATTGCAGAAGGACTGATATTAGTTGGTTATCGTAAAAAAACTAGTTTAATCACTCACAAATATATAAAATTTCAATACCTTTGTGAGAATTGCGTTTTATTATTTTCCAGCTACGCAACCACTATCAACAGGAAGTACAACACCGTTTATAAAAGATGATGCATCTTCACATAAGAATACTGCAGCGTTAGCAATATCTTCTGGTTTTCCTAAATGACCACATGGATTTGATTCTTCTGCTTGTTTATAAGCATCAGGAGCAATTTCTTTGAGTGAATTTACTAATTCAGTTTCGATAGTTCCTGGTGCAATGGCATTAATAGTGATATTAGATGTTGCGTAATCCAGTGCAGCTGCTTTTGTAATGCCTACAACACCATGTTTAGCTGCACAATAGACTGAATTTCCTTTGCATCCTAATAGTCCTGCACCAGATGTCGTATTGATAATACGTCCAAAACCATTTTCTTTCATTATTTTTATTTCTTCAATCATACAGTTTGTAACAGCAATTAAACAAATTCCAATTACGTTATTAACTTCTTCACTGGTACATTCATCAAGTGGCTTTGCTGGAATACCAAATCCTGCATTATTCATAGCATAGTCTAGTTTTCCAAATTGTTCTTTTATCCATACATAGGCATTTTTGATTTCATCAATATTAAATAAATTAACATGTTTATAAACAACCTTTTTTCCTTGACCGCATAATTCTTTTGCTAAAGTTTCTCCTTTGTCATCTTGAACATCAAAAATAATAACTTGGCAATCTCTATCAGCAAACATGCGAACCATCCCTTTTCCAATTCCACTTGCTCCACCAGTAACTAATACAACACGATTTTTCATTTTTCTACCTCCAAATATTTTATTATATATAAATTATAATTTATGGAGTAACTTTATAGTCAAGGGTGTCTTATTTATCTAATTTAGACACATTACATTCTAAAAATACATAAAATTGAAGAAATAAATTGTCTATGATATAATTTTATATCAATAAAACATTGGACTAACTTTAATGTTAAGGAGATTATATTATGAAAATTAGTGATGCAGCTAAATTGCTAGGAATATCTACAGATACAATACGCTATTATGAAAAAGAAGGAGTTATTACTCCAAAAAGAACAAGTAAAAATAATTATCGTAATCTAGATGGTAGAGATATTATTTCATTATTGGTTTGTATATATAACCGAAAAATTGGCTATTCTATGAAAGAATCAGTAGAGTATGTTGAAGGTATACCTGTTTCTAAAGTAACGGATATTTTAAATAATAAAATTTGTGAATTAGAATCAGAAGTAAAGGAAACTAAAAATCTTATAGATTATTTAACAACTTTAAAGGTTGAGTCAGAAACAGATTTTTATAATATTGGGAACTATTGGATCACTGTTGAACCTAAATGTTATTTATTACCTTATGCGAAAATTTCTCAATCAGAATTTTGTTTTACTAAAGATGATCCAAGATATTATGCAAAATTATTTGAATATCTCCCATTCATTAGTCAAGCACAAGTAACAGATGTAAAACAATATGATTCTTCACAAAGTGTAACAGAGTGGTTTTTTGTGATACCAGAAATTATTTATAATCAACTTCCTCAAGAATTTTTAAAAGATACAAAAGTTATGCCAAAGCAACATTGCTTAAATACAGTTGTTATTAATGAAAACTGGGAATACCCAAACAATGAAATTTTTAAAGATATATCTATTTATTTGAAAAAACGTAATATTAAATCTTGTGGAATTGCGGCAGCAACTTATCCAAATTACTATTTTCAAGAGAATGGTAAAAAAGTACGTTATGCAAAAGTTAAAGTACCTATAGAGTTGGAATAAATAGTTGAATAGAGAATATGAAAAATATGTAGACTTTATAAAAGTGTGCATATTTCTTTTTTTGTTTTATAATATGAATATATTTAGAAAAGGAGAAATTTTATGAAAAAGAAATATGAGGTTCTTTTTTATATTGATAAACTATCTACAAAAAAAGATCAAAATGATCCCTCTAAAATGGTGTTTTCAACAAAAGAATTAGCAAGTCATTTAAATATTCAACGTTCTAATTTATCTGCTATTTTGAATGAATTAGTTAGAGAAAATAAATTAGAAAAAATATCTGGGAGACCGGTTCTTTATAAAATACATAATAAATTAGATGAAGATGATTCAATATTCAATCAACTAATAGGGTTTAATGGGAGCCTTGCTAAGCCTATTCAAGATACAAAATCAACACTTTTATATCCTGGGGAAAAACCGGTTATTCTATTATCAGGTGAAAGTGGTACAGGTAAGAGTTTATTTGCTGAAAAAATATATGAATTTTCTAAAGAGAAAGGTCTTATTAACAAAAATGGACAATTAGTGAAGCTGAATTGTAAATACTTTATGAATGATGAAACTATGATTAAAAATTTATTTATTGATTATGGGAAAGCTGCTTTAAAAAAGGCAAAAAATGGAATGGTTTATTTTGATAATGTTCATTTAATACCAGAAAAATATAAATCAATTATATATGATTTAATTGAAATGAGTTCAACAAAAGAAAATAATTTTATGGTTATTTTGTCATCAGATTGTTTTAATGAAAATGATTTAAAAAGCAATGCTCTTGACAATATATCAATAAAAATTGATTTACCTTCTTTATATAAAAGAGAATTGTCTGAAAGACTAGAATTAATTCAAGAATGTTTTAAAAAAGAAGCAATAAAAATTGATAAATCAATTGTTATAGAACCTGAAACATTAGAATGTTTATTACTTTATCATTGTAAAAATAATATAAAGCAACTTATAAATGATATTTCTAATGCTTGTTCACATGCTTTTTGGAAGAATTTAGATAATAATTCAAATGTTTATGTCTATCTTGATGATTTTCCAATCTATGTAAAAAAAGGATTTATTTTTTATAAAGAAAATGCAAAAGAATTAAGTAAAATTATTACACATGATTTTTTATATTATTATTCAAAAGATTCTATTGAAAAAATAAAAATAAAGGAAAGTACTTCTACTGTTTATGAACATCTTGAAAAACAGGATACATTATTAGTTGATAAATCTCTTTTATTGAAAAATAAATATGATCAATTAATATCACATTATAGACAATATATTGATAAAGAGAAAATAGATGAATTGAACATTAGTAAATATGTTCCACAAGAAATTTTAGATATTGTAAAAGAATTTTTAGATAGTTCATCACAAAAAATAAAACGAGTTTTTCCACAAGAAGTCTTTATTGTTTTATCTCTTCATTTGACAGAAATAATAAATAATACTCAAAATGAACAGATGAATTTTGAATTAAATCAGATAGTAAATAAATATCAAGAAGAATATATGCTAAGTTTAAAATTAATAGAACACGTAGAGAAGAAATATAAAATAACCATACCATTAGATGAAGCAGTAAATATTGTTTTTATTTTACTTTTAAATCAACTAAAAGAAAATGAAAATAAACCTGTATTGTTAATTGCTATGCATGGAAAAAATGTAGCAAGTTCTCTTGTTGGTGTTGTTAAACAAATGTCAAATAGTGATAGTGTTTATTCATACGATCTTTTATTAGAAAAGAAAATGCAAATGGCTTATGAAGAAATGAAATCATTGATTGAAAAAATTAATAGAGGTAAAGGTGTATTGCTTATCTATGACATGGGTTCTGTAAAAACTATGGGCAAATTGATTTCTAAAGAAACAGGTATAGATATCCGTTTTATTGCTGCTCCTTCCACAATGATTGCT
Organism: Bacillota bacterium; assembly: GCA_030540195.1. Taxonomy (GTDB): domain Bacteria; phylum Bacillota_I; class Bacilli_A; order Erysipelotrichales; family Coprobacillaceae; genus Faecalibacillus. Next base: position 39,688 of record JAUNWT010000013.1, read on the forward strand.
TTAGAAACTGTAAAAAAGATGAGCAGTAATGATGATTTAGATGATATCATGTCTGAATTGGAACAAAGTTATCAACATTATTTCCCATCAATTGTTGAAAACTATCATCGACAAAAAAAGAAAAATGTTATTATCACTTTATGTATGAATGGTGAAGGTGGTGCTATACAAATAAAAAAATACTTAGAGGATTCATTGGAATTACAAGATATTGATATTGTTCCATTATCAATGAATAACCATAAAGAATTAATGTTTAAAATTAATGAATTGAGAAAATTATATAATATTTTATGTACAATGGGCTCATTTGATCCTCGATTATATGGCATTAAATTTATTTCTGTAACTCAACTATTTAATACACCATTAGATAAATTATCATTATTAATTTCAAGTTCTAATCAAGACATTGTTATTAAAAAGAAAATAAAATATTCATTAATATTTAAAAATATTGAAAAACAAGCACCGAATATTGACATTGATGTCTTGAAAAAAGTATTACCAGAATTTATTCAAGAATTAGATCATCAATATCAATTATCCTATGATAAAAAGATTGGTCTTATTATGCATCTTAGTGGTGTTATTTGTAGTTTGGTTGATAATGTACCAATTCCTAAAAAATATAATTATAAAAACATAATTTCAACACATAAAAAAACATATGAATATTTATATGATGTATTAGAAATGGTGGAAGAACCTTTTAATATTCAATTTTCTGATTCTGATATTGCAAGTTTAATTACGATTATTAAAGAGATTTAATACTTATTTTAATAGCTTATTGTAAAGTAAGCTATTTTTTATTTTTTAG
>JAUNWT010000102.1 GCA_030540195.1 Bacillota bacterium
CCCCACACTATTTGATAACCAAAATATGAGCAACCCCTCATTATTTTAAATTACCTTTTTTTATTATCTTTATTTTTCTTTTACAAGTTTACTTCCTGAGTTGAAACCAATCATTAAACCTAAAGCAACAAGTAAGATTGCAACAACTAATTGTAATCCATCAACCATTAAGACAAATCCACCAGTTACAAATAATTTCATAACGATTCCATAAATAGCTTGTACTAATGCAGTCATTGTAACAATGAACATTAAGATCATTGGAATATATAACATAAATCCTTTTCTTCCAGTTACTTTTAAGAATACAGCTAATGAAATTAAAACCATAGCAGCTAATAATTGGTTAGCTGATCCGAATAATGGCCAAATATTAACATATCCACCTAAGCTTAATAAATATCCACAAACTAAAGAAATAATTGTTGAAACATATTTATTAGTTAAAACTTTAACTAAACCACTTGGTTCTTGTCCTTCTTCTACTTCAAAGAATTCTTGGAAAGACATTCTTGAAATTCTTGCAACAGCATCTAATGAAGTTAAAGCAAGTGCTGAAACAAACATTGTCATAATACATAATCCCCAAGATTGAGGTAAACCAAGTTGTGCAACTAATCCAGTAACACCAGCTGAGAATTTAGTAAATGGAGTTGCTGTATCAGCTAAAGCCATATTAGCAAGTGTACTATCTAATACACCAGATGCTTTTAAGTTTGGTAAAGCACCAACGATAACGATAACTAAGATAGCAAGTAATGATTCAAGTAACATAGAACCATAACCAACTTGTAACATATCTTTTTCGTTTTCTACTAATTTTGAACTTGTTTCAGATGAGACAAGTGAATGGAAACCAGAAACGGCACCACAAGCAATTGTAACAAATAATGTTGGGAAGATATAACTTCCTGTAGCAGATTTAAATCCTACAAAAGCAGGTGTTGTAATTGTTGGATTGCTTACGAATACCCCAATAACAGCAGCAACGATCATTCCAATGAATAAGAATGTTGTTAAATAATCACGTGGTGTTTTAAGTAACCACATAGGTGTAACTGAAGCAAAGAAAATATAAACAAAGACAACATAAATCCAAGTTGTTTTAGTAGCATATACTGGGAACATAATTCCAAGAGCCAACATAACAATAATTAAAGCAATACCAAGGATAACTTTTGGTAAACCTTCTAATTTAACTTTTTTCAAGAATAAACCGAAAGCCATTGCTACGAAAACATATAAAATTGAAATTGAAGCAGCACTTGCATTTGGAGCAAGTTTAGCCCCATCAGCACTAATTCCATTAAATGTTCCGGCAACCATATCAGCGAAAGCTGCAATAACAATTAATGTGAAAATCCAACAGAATAAGAAAAATAATTTTTTACCTTTACGTCCAATATATTTTTCAATGATTTGTCCCATTGATTTTCCTTCTGTTTTAACAGAAGCATAAAGTGCTCCAAAATCTTGTACAGCACCAAAGAATACACCACCAACGATAACCCATAAAAAGGCTGGTAGCCAACCAAACATCATTGCCATAACTGGTCCAGTTACAGGTCCAGCTCCCGCAATTGATGAGAATTGATGAGCAAAGACTGACCATTTGTTTGTAGGTACAAAGTCTGTCCCATCTTCTTTTGCAACAGCAGGTGTTGTTGCTTTTGGATCAATTCCCCATGTTTTAACTAAGTAACGACCATAGAATAAATAAGCCACTACTAAAATTAAAGCACTTAATCCAAGTAATAGTAAACCATTCATAAATGAATCTCCCCTCTTTTTAAATCAATCATCCACATATAAAAAGGTTTTCGCTTAACTTAACGCTAAGACGAAAACCTTGTTCCGCGGTACCACTTAGATTGCGATATTTAATCGCCCCTTCACATCTTTTTATAATGCTATTTCTTTAACGCAGAAATTACGATTTCCCTACTTTTATTTCAAGAAAACAGCTCACAAGTGATGGTCTTATATCATTACCTACATTCTTTCCACCAAACGAATGCTCTCTATAGGAAGCGGATGTAAAATCGTATCTTGTTCATCGCTCATTTATATGTATGCCTATATATTATACCTCTTTTTTTGTTTGTCAACACTTTTTTATTTTAATAACTAAATTTTTTATCAATAAATATTTATTTTGTTAAATCATTTTTTCTTTTAGTACATATAATATATTGGTGATTATATGTCTTTACCTTGCATACATCCAGTTTTACTTAATCAAATGATTGTCATCATTTCACAATCCTTTAATGAATGCTTTACTAATGATGAACAAGCTATTATTGGTGCTTTTTTAACAACACTAGGTGATATGCTTTCTTTAAACAGCGCCTATATTTCTTACATGCAAAATCAAAATTCTCCTTCTATAAATAGTCAAGATGATTATGATTTATTAGAAAAAAGCATAGAAAAAATAAAAGAAGAACTTAATAAAATGAAAAGTAATGTCCAAAAATGAACATTACTTTTATTAATTATTGACTCCTTGATGAGGTGTATAAGTTGTATCATCAATGCCTTTAAAAGTATATCCTAAGCTTTGATAATGTTCGATAATAGCCGGTAAGGCTTGAACTGTCGTATCTTTTACTTGAGTATCATGACATAAAATCATCACATTATTATCATGACAAAGTGTTCCATTTCTAATTAATTTATCAACCGCCACATGATTTCCTGAGGCATCGGTAGAATCGCCATTCCAATCATAATACTGATATCCTTTTTCAATAACTTCTTTTGTAAGAGTTGACATGATTCCTTGACAATATTTTCTTGAAATTGTATTTGAACTTCCTCCTGGGAAACGAATATAGTGTGGAACAAACCCTATTTCATTTTTAACCATTTGACCTACTTTATTTAAATCATCAAAATAAGCATCTACCGAAGAATAGACTGTTTGATAATCATGACTATAGGTATGAAGTGCAATCGTGTGTCCTGCATTATAAGCATCTTTAATAAGATAATTATAATTTTGATTTCTACCCGTTACAAAGAAAGTTGCTTTTGCATTGTATCTAGCAAGAATATCCATAATCTTTTGTGTGTTTTCTGATGGTCCATCATCAAATGTTAAATAAACCACTTTTTCATTTGATTGTTGATCACTCCCAATTTTTTTAATAACTTCTACTTTTCTTTTAGCTGTTGTTTTATTACCCGAACTATCTTTGGCACTATAAGTGACTTCATACGTTCCTTCTTTTGAAGTGTCTAATTTTTTATCATCTATTTTGTATTGGATCTGTTCTAAACTATTATCACTTACTTCTACCCCAGCTTTTAAATCAGGAGTTGTATTTAAAGAAACTGTGAGATCATCAAGTCCTTTAAATTCCGGCTTTGTTGTATCAACCACTTGGATTGTTGCTTCATAATCACGATTTTTATACGTATAAGTAATTTCATATTCACCTAATTTTTTTATATTTAAATTCTTACTTTGACATGTAACGTCTTTAATGCTGCCCTGTTCTACTTCACTAATATAAGAAAGTGGTTCAAACTTACTATTAATTTCTACCGTCAAATTTTCTTTAAAATATAGATGTTCTTTAATAAATTTTTGATAAACAAAAAAACCTAAAACCACTAAAACAACAACCAGTGAAACAATTATTATATTTTTTCTATTTTTCATATATACTCCTATTTTTTTCTAAATATTCCTGTGATTTCTTTATAAACTTATTAATTACAGGGGAAAGACGGGTATATTTTTTCCAAACAAGAACAGTATTTGTTGAAAGTTGTGGAGAAAAAGGTATAAAACATATTTGATCTTGATTTAAAACTTGATAAGCGCCTTCAACGGTAATTGCGACTCCTTTATCATCTTGAATAAATGGAAGAATGGCAGATGCAAAATTATAAGAATAAGCACTATTTAAAGGGATATCCCCTTTTAACCAGTTAGAAATCTCACTTTGAATTATTTCTCGATTTGTTAGAAATAAAGGAATATCTTTTAAATCATCTTTTTCAACAAATCGCTTTCTAGCAAGCCTATTTTCTTTTGAAGCAATAACTCCCCATTTTTCTTGAAGTGGTATACGTATATGATTATATTTTGAAATATCTACTGGTTCCAACAAAACTCCAATATCAACCAGACCTTGATCAATTCTTTCTTTGATTAAATCTGCATTTCCTGTATAAATGTCAAATTTAACAAGGGGATATTCTTCATGAAATTCTTCGATTACTTTAGAAAGAAAAGTTTGTGATGAAGAAAAAATACCTGTTCCAATCATAATTTGTCCAACCATTTCTTCTTCACTTTGCGTAATTTCTTGTTCCGTTTTATTAACTAAAGAAAGAATTTCCTCTGCCCTTCTTCTAAGTAAGACCCCTTCATCTGTCAATTCAATTTTTCTTTTACCACGTATAAATAAAGGTTTTCCTAATTCATCTTCTAATTGCATTAATTGTCTTGATAAGGTAGGTTGTGTCATATTTAATTGTTTAGCTGCACGCGTAATATTTTCTTCTCTAGCAACCATTAAAAAATACTGTAAGATTCTAAGTTCCATGTCTTTCACTTCCTTTTTATTTTATCCTTTATTTTTTAAAAAAAACATAAGATATTTCTAAATATTTCTTAAGATTATTCATCCAATACACTTATTGGAATCCAACCAATTTCTTCTTTATATTTTATATAAGCCCAATCATGATAAATACCTACAAGTTTTATTTGATTTCCTTTTTTCACCGATAAAAAAGCATCTATATAATCATCTAAACAATAATAATGTTTCTTTTTTTCATAAATGAATTCATTTTTGATCCATAAAACATCTTTTTTATCATGCACTCGACACAATGAAAATTCATCTTTTTTCTCTAAGATTTCTATTTCAAAATAAGGCCATGCCACCTTATGAACCTCTTTCTTTTCAACAAAATAATCTTTCTTAATTTGATAAACAGGTAAAGGTTGTACTTCATGTTGTTTAAAATGAAGTCCTTGTTCATCTTTTTCAATAATCAAAGCATTTAATTGACTAATAAATTTAACTCCTGTCCCTCCATCAATACTAATTATTTTTTTATCCTCATCAAAACAAATATCGTTATTAATTTGATTTTGATAAAAATTAGAGGTAGGTAAATGTCCTACGATTACATACTTATCTAAACAATGCCCTACTTTTTGAAAATCTCTTTTTTCAATAAAAGAAGAAAGTGGTGCATTTTGCCAATCTATTTTCTTTTCAATTCCAGCATGTATACATAAAAAATCATTTGTTTCTAAAGAAGTTGGTAAACTTTGAAGATAAGTAAGTTCCTTTTTTAAAGAATCTCTTACGATTTGTTGTAGGACCTTTGGATTTTCTTTCTTTAAATCCAAATGTTTTTGAAAAACAATTTGATCAATTATGCCACTTTTACCAATTTTACGTAAATAATGAATCATTTCTTGGCATAATCTTTTCTCATTGATCAAAGCATCTAAAGCATACTCACAATTACCAAGTAAAACATATACTCTTTTACTTTGTTGCTGAAGAAATTGAAGATAATGTATGGTTTCAATAGCCTGTGTTCCCTTTTCTACAAAATCTCCATTAATAATTAAATAGTCATTTGTTGTATAATTAACTTCTTTTAAAAGTTGTTGAAAACGATCTAAATGACTATGTATGTCAGAAATAACAATACAACGATAATTTCCTTTTATATTTAGTTTTTCATGTTTTATTTCTATCATAGATCACCTATTTAAAAAGGATAGAAAAACCTATCCTACTTTCTTTTTAACATGGTTTCAATAAGAGCTTCATTATCTTTTGTATTTCTAAAAAGCAAAATAACATCATCTAAAGATTGGCTTGCACGTGAGCCATTTAATAAATAATGAATATCGTGATTGACCTGTAATTCTTTTTCACTTAAAAGAAGATCTTCGCGTCGTGTCCCCGATTTTGCGATATCAATGGCTGGAAAGATTCGTTTTTCTTGCATTGCACGTGATAACACAAGTTCCATATTTCCTGTTCCTTTAAATTCTTCATAGATTACATCATCCATACGACTTCCTGTATCGACAAGTGCTGTCGCAAGAATGGTAAGACTTCCTCCTTCTCGCATATTTCTGGCTGCTCCAAAGAATCTTTTTGGCATATAAAGACAGTTTGGATCCAATCCACCTGAAAGCGTTCTTCCTGAAGGAGAACAAATAAGATTATATGAACGTGTTAAACGTGTAATACTATCAAGTAAGATCATCACATCTTGACCATGTTCAACAAGGCGTTTTGCTCTTTCAATAACCATTTCTGATACTTTTTTATGTCGATCTGGAGTTTCATCAAAAGTTGAATAAAGAACTTCTACATTATCTCCTTCAACAGCTTCTTTAATATCTGTGACTTCTTCTGGTCTTTCATCAATTAATAAAATCAATATATGTATATCCTTATTATTTTCTTTAACTGCTAAAGCAATATCTTTTAAAAGTGTTGTTTTTCCTGCTTTTGGTGGCGAAACAATGATTCCTCTTTGTCCTTTTCCAATAGGAGCAAGTAAATCAATCATACGCATTGAAATTTTACCATTTTTTCCAAGATTTATTTTTTCATTTGGGAAAATAGGCGTTAAGCTTTCAAAAGCTTTTCTTTTCATTGCTGTTTCTAAATCATAATGATTGATTTTTTGGATATGTAATAAAGATCTAAACTTTTCTGTTGCTTTTGGTTCTCTAACAACACCTGTAATAAAATCTCCTGTTTTTAATTTAAATTTATAAATTTGTGATTGTGAGACATAAACATCATGAGGATCTGATAAATAATTCGCATTTCTAATAAAACCATATCCATCAGGTAAAACTTCTAAAAATCCTGTTGTAATGACTCCATCATCTAAAGAATCTTTCGTATATTCTTTCTTTTCTTTTTTTGTATTTTCCATATTATCACCTCACTCATTATGTCATATTTTTCCTTTTTACGCCATAAGAAAAAGTAGATTTGCATCTACTTTATTCTACAAAGGTAAAAACATCTTTGACTTTAATACCCGTCTTTAGAAGTTAGCACCATTTTTGTTTAGAAATATAATAACCATAGATTC
>JAUNWT010000014.1 GCA_030540195.1 Bacillota bacterium
TACGTGTTTGTGTCTGCGTTGGCGCAGTTCAAACGCAGAAATGGAGGAAAAAATGTTTGATTATATAAATATTGATAAAAAAAAGAAAATACCACTTTATGAACAAATAAAAAACTCAATTATAGCTGCTATTGACAATGGTATTTTAAAAGAAGGTGATAAGTTACCTACTGAACATGAACTATGTGACACTTTTCATGTATCAAGAATTGTCGCTAAACAAGCCTATACAGAATTACTTACTACTGGAAAAATAGAAAGAAAAAGAAGTAAGGGAACATTTGTAAGAAAGGTAGATAACAGAGGAATATGTATGTACAATCTTCTTTCATTTGGTGAAGAAATGAAAATGTTGAAAAAAGAATACTCAACACAGTTGATCAGTTCCTCAATTGTAGATACTAAAGATGTGAATGACAAAGAATATTTTAAAGATAGTAAGCAATGTCTTGTTGTTAAAAGATTACGTTTTGCAGATAATGAGATTTTCAATGTGACCATGAATATTATTTCTATCGATCAATTTAATGGAATTGATCAATATGATTTTGCAGAAGAATCATTATATAAAATTTTAGAAAAAGATTATTCTACTATACCTCATAAAGCGCATCGTTGTATAAGTGCACAAAACGCAGATAAAGAACTAGCTCATTATTTAGAAGTGGGGTTAAATGCACCTCTTATTGTTTTAAAAAGTGTTGTTTATGATGAAAACAATCAGCTTATTGAAGTAAGCTACGAATATATGTCAGGTAATTCACATCGTTTTGAATATGATGTAAGTTTATAATAAAAAACTACTTTTTATTCATTATTTTTAGTACAATGAAGTTATAAGAAAAAGGAGAAAAGTATGAGTAAAATTGTATTTTTAGATGTGGATGGAACTTTGATTGACTATGAAACAAAGTTACCTGATTCAGCAGGAAAAGCTGTTGATCAAGCACGTGCAAATGGACATAAAGTCTATATTTGTACAGGTTGTTCTAAAGATGAAATCTTACAAAGAAATCTATGTAAGTTAGATGGAATGATTTTAGGAAATGGAACATACGTTGAAGATCATGATCATGTTATTATGCATCAAGCGATGCCTTTAGAAGAAGTAAAGAAGGTTGTTCATTGGTGTCGAGAAAGAAATCTTGCTTTTTACTTAGAAACAAATAGTGGGGTTTATTGTAATGATCAAATGATTAAAGATGGACCAGCTGTCATGATTAAATATGGTCAAGGTAAAGGTGCAGATCTTTCAAATGCGACAGAAAAAGCAAAAAGTTTTATTGATTCTTTTACATTGATTCATGGAGATGAATTTTATCGTGAAGATGTTAATAAAATTGACTTTATCATTCGTGATTATCAAGATCATTTAGATGCAATCGAAGCTTTTCCTCATTTGGCACATAATACTTGGGGAGGAAAGGGAGAACTTGCTTTATTTAGTGATTTAGGTCCAACAGGAATCAATAAAAAGCATGCCATTGAAGTATTGATGGATTATTTAAAAGCGGATAAAAAAGATATGATTTCTTTTGGTGATGCCAAAGTAGATTTATCCATGTTTGAATGTTGTGGCTTTAATGTTGCTATGGGAAATGGTGGTCCTGAAATCAAAGAAGCCGCTGATTACATTACCGACGATGTCAATGAAGATGGTTTATATAATGCTTTTAAGTATTTAAAATTAATTTAAGGAGAGAATGTATGAGTAAAATTGTATTTTTAGATGTAGATGGAACATTAATTGATTATGAAGCAAAATTACCTGCTTCAGCCGCAAAAGCGGTTGATCAAGCTCGCGCAAATGGACATAAAGTTTATATTTGTACAGGATGTTCAAAAGCAGAAATCTTACAAAGAAATTTATGTGATTTAGATGGTATGATTGGTGGAAATGGCGCTTATGTTGAAGATCATGATCATGTCGTTATGCATCAAGGATTATCTAAAGAAGATGTTAAAAATATTGTTGATTGGTGTAATGAAAGACATATTGGTTTTTATCTAGAAGCTAACAGCGGTATGTATTGTAATGATTATATGTTAGAACAAGGACCTGAAACCATGGTCAAATACGCCAAAGGAAAAGGGGCAAGCTTGGAAGATGCCAAGAGTTCTGCTCAACATTTTATTGATGGTTTCATTCATTTACAAGGTGATGATTTATACCGTGAGGATGTCAATAAAATCAGTTTCATTTTAAGAACTTATCAAGATCATTTAGATTCTAAAGTAGACTTCCCTCATTTAGTGGCTAATACATGGGGAGGTAAAGGAGAAGTGGCTTTATTTGGAGATTTAGGTCCTACAGGTATTACTAAAAGACATGCTATTGAAGTTTTATTAGATTATTTACATGCAGATCCTAAAGATACCATTTCTTTTGGAGATGCTAAAATTGATTTATCAATGTTTGAATGTTGTGCTTATAATGTTGCGATGGGTAATGGTGGTCCTGAAATTAAAGAAGCCGCTGATTATATTACCGATGATGTTAATGAAGATGGTTTATATAATGCCTTTAAATATTTAAAATTAATTTAAGGTTGTTTAAATAAATATCATTTGATAAAATAAATTCATAAAAGGGAGTAGCTTGCCAAGCGTTTGGTTCACTTCTTCGTCAGTACAGTTATAAAATTTATAACTCGGAAAGTGATTGAATAGCGAGACTTTTACTGCAATGCAGTAGGAGTCCGCTTTTTTTATACCTACTGCAAAATAAAAGAAAGGGGTCATCATGATGATTAAACAAATTATTATTTTATTAGTAGGTTTTATTTTCCTCGTAAAAGGGGCTGATTGGTTTGTAGAAGGAGCCGCAAACATCGCTAAAAAATTGGGTATTCCTCAATTAATCATTGGTCTTACAATTGTAGCCATGGGAACCAGTATGCCTGAAGCCGCTGTTAGTATCACGGCTGCCATGCAACAAAATGCAGGAATTACTATTGGTAATGTGGTAGGCAGTAATATCTTAAATATTTTTATTATTTTAGGTCTTACCGCTTTGATCACCAATGTCAAAATACAAAAATCAACTATTCGTTATGAAATTCCCTTTATGATTTTTATAACGATCCTCTTAATTATTTTTGGTATAACGGATATGAAAATTACATTTCTTGAAGGAATTTTCTTTTGGATTCTTTTTCTGGCTTATCTTGTTTATCTATTTATCATGGCAAGAAATAGCGAAGAACAAGAAATAGAAAAAAACATACCTATTTGGAAATGTCTTCTCTTTATTCTTATTGGGGGAATCCTTGTTGTTAAAGGAAGTGACTTTGCGGTAAGTGGGGCCAGTACCATTGCTAGATATTTCGGTATGAGTGAACGTTTTATTGGTTTAACGATTGTGGCTTTTGGGACATCACTTCCTGAACTCGTTACTTCTGTAACAGCCGCAAAAAGAGGAAATGCGGGTATTGCGATTGGAAATATTGTCGGAAGTAATATTTTTAATATTCTTTTTGTGATTGGAACAACGTCTCTTATTTGTAGTGTTCCTTTTGAAAATAAGTTTATTATTGATTCTATGATTGCAGTAATCGCTGGAATAGTTTTATGGTTTGGTACAATGAAGCATCAAGAATTAAGGAAACCTTGTGGCATTATTATGCTCCTTTGTTATGGACTTTATTTTATCTATTTGTGTTTGTTGTAAATTCTATTTACAAAAAAATTGCATAATAAATTAGAAAATGTAAACGTCTCTCCGTTTACATTTTTTTATATTTCAAAACTTTTTAAAATCAATAAACTAGGGTGTGAGGTGAGGGTGATGAGTCAAAGAAAAGAAAAAGTAAGAACATTGCATAAACAAGGTTACAATTGTGCACAAGCATTTTTATGCAGTTATCAAGAGCTTTTAAAGCTAGATGAAAAAGAACTTTTTAAATTAGCGGAAGGGCTTGGAAGAGGTATTGCAGGTTTAGAAGAAATGTGTTGTATTCCAATACTTATGGCAATGATTTGTTCCTATTTAGAAACCAGTGATGGAAATATAGAACATCCTACATCAAAACTTAAAAGCTATGCTTGTGGGAAATGTTTAGCCATGGATTTCAAAGAACAAGTAGGCAGTCTTTGTTGTCATAAACTTTTAAAAGAAAATAAAGAGAAGAAAAGATCTTGTAGCGACTTATTAGAAAAAGGCGTTGCTATTTTAGATGAGTGTTTGAAATAAAAAAAGAAGAACTAATCTTCTTTAAGATGTTCTTCAATAATTTCATTATCTATTTCACGATTAAGTTCCACTCTTTTGGCGACATTGATTTTATAATCTAGATTTGCTTGATAGTTTAAAGAAAATAAACATGAATAAAGAATATTTAAAACAATATTCATGGATTCTAATGAAGTAAATCCAGCAATCTTAGAAAACGATTTTTCTCTGGTAGAAACATTTAATGATACAGTAGCTAGATCCGATAAGCTGTTTTTACCAAGACTGGTAATCGCAATGATCGGTACCTTATTTTCTTTTAAAAAGTTGGCTGTTTTTAAAAGAGTAGGGGTTTCTCCTGAATAAGATAAACAAATAGCACATTCATCACTTGTGGTCATAATGGCATCTTGGAATTGATTATCTTGTACAGGTTCAATATACGCTTTTTTATGAATACGATTTAATTTGAATACAAATTCTTCTCCAATGAAATTCAAATTAGCGATGGCAAAGACTTTAACAACATTGGCTTTTCTTAGAATTTGAATCGCTTTTTGTAAAGTATCGTGATGAATTAACGAAGCAGTATCTTTTGCACTTTCGATATGTAATTGGGTTATTTTATGAGCAATTTGTATCATGGTATCTTGATTGGTAAAAGGATAGTTAGGATCTATTTCTTGAAAGTGATTATTTAAATAAATCACTTCATCAAGATAAGCTTCTTTTAAATCAGACCATCCTTGAAATCCTAATTTATGAGCAATACGAATTACTGTCGAAGGGGCTGTATAGGTTTCATCACCAATCATTTTAGTAGAATAATCTTTTATTTTTTCTTGTTTTTCAAGAATAAAATCAATGATCGTTCGTTCATTATATGAAAAGATATCTTGTTTCATTTGTTCTTGCAAAAGCATATCATCACCTCTTTTCTATTATATAAGAAAAAAGTATTTTAAGGAGGAAAAAATGAATTTTTTTAAACATTATAAAAATAGTTATTTAAGTTATTTCTTAATGTATTTCTTCTTTTTCTTTTGTTTAGCGTTCTTCTCAGGATTTATTTCTGTTTATTTAATGGATCAAGGATATAGTGCTTCAGAGGTTAGCTTTGTGGTTTCTTGTTCTTATATCTTATCCGTTATTGTTCAACCCTTTATTGGTAAACTAAATGATCAATATGAATCAAGATATGTGAATAGTCTCTTATTATTGATTGCCGCAGTATCAGGAATTATCTTTATCTTTTTAAAGAATATTTATTTGATTGCTTTTGTTTATAGTTTAGTATTAGCAATTACTAATGGAACAAATCCTATTATTGAAAGAATGGCTATTCTTTCAAGATTTAAATATGGTTCGATTCGTGTTTGGGCAACCATTGGTTATGCCATAGCGACAATTATTGCAGGATTTCTTTATAAAAACATTGGACCTTATAGTCTTTATGTTTTCTTTGCGATAGGGGAGTTATTATGTGTGATTGGGATTTTAGGTACACATAGCATTTTACCACCTATGGAAAAAACAGAAGAAAAGATCTCAATGACATCGGTTTTTAAAATAAAACATATTCCTTTTTATTTAATTATTGTTTGTTTATTTTATGGCATTACTAATGTTCATCATCTTTATTTACCTGCTATGTTGAAACAAAGTGGTTTACCAATTAATTATGTTTCAACTGTTATCTTTTTTTCAACATTATCAGAAGTCCCTGTTATTTTATTATCACGCTTTTATATGAATCGCTTTACCAATAAACAATTATTAATGAGTGTCTTTGTTTTACTTTTTGTCCAATTCTTTACTTTTAGTTTTATTTCATCACTCATTATTCAAATCATCATTGTTTTTCTTACAAAAACCGTTGCAACCATGGCTTTTGTCATGATCAATTTAAGAATTATTTCAACTATTGTTGATAATGCAAGACAAAATACTGCATTATCCCTTGTTTCGGCTTGTAAAAGCTTTTCATCGATTTTATTTCAAATGTTAGCGGGATATTTGATTGATTTTACCGGTTATCAAATGTTTTATTTTGTTTTATTTATTTGTAGTGTGATTGGTATGGTGCTGGTTTTCTTCTTTAAAGTACCAACCAATAAAGATTTAAAAGTATTTCATTAGGAGGGTTTTATGTTAAAACGTTATAAGAATAGTTATTTAAGTTATTTTCTCATGTATAATTTCTATTATTTATCATGGGCCGTATTTTCAGCATTAATTTCAGTTTATTTATTAGGAAAAGGCTTTAAAGCCAGTGAAGTTTCTCTTGTTGTTTCGACTTCTTTTTTAACATCCATGATTTTTCAACCTGTCATCGGTATGTTAAGTGATCGCTTTGATGTTAAAAAAGTAAACTTTGTCTTATTTGCGTTAGCCGCTATTGGTGGATTTGCCTTTATGTTTGCAGGAAATCTAATTACAATTACTATTGGTTATAGTTTTGTCTTAACTTTAATTAATGGGACAAATCCAGTGATGGAAAAAATTGCTTCTTCATCACCTTATCAATATGGAAAGATTAGAATTTGGGGAACAATAGGTTATGCCATTGGTTCATGGCTTGCGGGAATTATTTATCAATGGATCTCACCAGCGGCTATCTTTGTTTGTTTTGTCATAACAATGATTCTTTGTATCATTGGTTTACTTGGAACACAAACACCAGATGATTTAGCGCAAGAAAAAGAAGAAAAAACAAAAACAAGTACACTTTTACATAATCATCAATATCTTTATTATTTAATCATTGCTGCTATTTTCCAAGGGATTACCAATATGGCTAATACTTACATTCCTGCTATGTTTCAAAACGATGGTTTACCAGTAGATCTTGTTTCAACAATTTTATCATTTGCGGTTTTATGTGAAGCACCTATCGTTTTATTCTCGCATAAATTCATGGATAAACTTGCTAATAAAAAGTTACTGATTATTGCTTATACAATGATTACAATTCAATTCTTATGTTATGCCTTTAATGTTTGGTTACCATTTAAAGTCCTTGTCACTTTACTTACAAAACATCCTTCAGGAATGTTATACATTATGATCAACTTAAAGATTGTTAGTACCCTTGTACCAAAGGAACATCAAATTACTGCACTTGCATTTGTGCAAACTTTAAGAAACTTAAGTTCGATTATTTTTCAAAATATTGCCGGACAAATCTTAGATGTTTCTTCTTATCAAGTTCTATTTGCTTTATCTGTCATTATTATCGCTATTGGTTTTATTCTTGTTTTCTTATTTAAAGTACCATCAGGAAAAGATCAAAAATTATTTAATTAAAAGCCCTATTTTGCATAGGGCCTTTGTTTATTTATTTTCTTCACGTTCAGCATAATATTCAGGAACAGGTGGAATCGCATTAATACCATCAACTACTTGTTTTAAAAGATGATTGATTTTTAATGGATTGACTTTAGGAAGATCAGAAACTTCTATTTGATTCTTACCAAGCATTGTCTTTAAGGCAATAGTCATCATACGAATATCATATTGACCTTTAAAAAGTGGAACAATTGGTTTATCAAGATGATACATTTTATAAACAGCAGTCATTGCTGTTCTTACAGATGTTTCAACAGTAAAGACAACATCACCTTCAAGTTCTACAAATTGACCAATAAAGGCAAGATTTGTGACCGTATCAGGAATAATTTCTGGTCGATCCTTGATTTGTCTTGGCATAAATTGACTTGTAATATAAGGCATTACAGTTGGAATAGCAATTGCATGACTTATAATTTCATCCATTTGATCTTCTAAACCACAATAATACAAGAATTCTTTTAATATTTCTTCTCCTGTACATTCATTCATTGGTTTTTGAATATAAGTTCCTTTTTCATTTGAATGAAGTCCATAGAACCATAAAACATCAACATTTTCTGGTTGACTTGGACATGTTGGTTGTAAGGCAGCACCATAAGTAATAAACCATGGTGAATCAACAAAAGTTGTAGCACCACCTTTTCCTGTTTTATTTCCTGTCTTTTCTTCTAAATATTTAAAGAATTGTGGATAGTCTTTAACTGTCACTGTACAACTTACAAAATTACTTTTTTCTGGTGAGAAAGTAAATTTTTGTGGATGTCCTAAATGAGGACATTTTTCAGCAATTCTTTCCCATAAAGTAAAACATCCTTTATATGTTTGATCTTTATTCATAACAGGGGCTTCATGCATACTACCACGCGTAGAATTTTGTGTCATAGATCCATTTGTAAAGAAAACAGCATCTTCTTTCTTTAAAGAAACAACTTCTTCTTGATTTCCTTTTTTCAAATAAAGTTTTGTTACTCTTTTTTTATGATCATCATCTTCAAAATCCATATCAACAACAGAAGTACCTCCGACAAATTGTACCCCATGATCTTGTAGATACTTTTGAAGTGGTAAAATTAAACTATTATATTGGTCATACTTTGTGCGTAAGATTCCTCTTAAACTTCTAATTAAGTGAAGTTGATGCATAAAACGTGTTGTATAACGTTTCATTTCAATAAGGCTATGATAAGGTTGAAAAGCTAACATAGCACACCAATAATACCATAATTGACTTTTAAAATATTCTGGGCTAAACCATTGTTCAATTGTTACATCTTCTAATTCTTCTTCAGGTGTTAAAACCATTTTGATCATTTGTTCCTCTACTTCTTTTGTAAGACCAAAGGTTGTTTCATTATGAGGAACAAAACCTTTTTCCCAAAGTCGATGTTTTGAATCAATTTCATAATTCTTATTACATTCTCTAGTTTCATCTAAAACTGTTCTTCCTTCTTCATAAAGCGAAGGAATGCTTCCAAATAAATCCCATAGACATTCCATATAAGGTTCTAGCTCTCTTTCACCTCTAGAAATATAGCCTGTTTGAGCATTACCACAAGCATCCATTGAACCTCCAAAAACATCAAGGGAATCATAAATTGTAATATTCTTTCCTGGCATATGCGCATCTCTTACTAAAAACGCTGCCGCTGATAGTCCTGCAATACCGCCACCTATAATATAAGCATTTTTTGAATCAATACCTTCTGGTTTTCTTGTGTTAACACGATCATAATTTCTCATTTTTATCTTCTCCTCTCTTTTTAAACACATCACCAATTTCATACAAGTGTTGTATTTTGTATCTGAATAAATTATATTATTGGTAGAGATAAATACCAATCATCAATGTTTTGAGATTTGTATAAAAACCATCATTCTAACTTAAATTATTGGATTTTGGAGGAAAGAAAAATGAAAGCCGAATACCGTAGTGCTAAACGTTCAAGAAGAATGATTCGTGAAGCTTTTTTAGAATTAGTAAAAGAAAAAGATATTAATAAAATTACAGTAACAGATATTGTTAAAAGAGCAGATTTAAATAGAAGTACTTTTTATGCACATTACGCAGATGTAAGAGCCATCTTAGAAGAAATAGAAAATGAAGTCATTGATAAAATGTTGGAGATCTTAAAAAAATTTGAGTTTAAAAACTTTTTCAACAACCCAACACCTTTACTTTTAGAAGTCAGTCGTTTTATTGAAAGAAATCAAGAAATCTATAAAATTTTATTAAATGCTCCAGGATCAGAAATCTTTTTAAAAAAACTCAAACATGTTTTTGCACAATATATGTTAAGTGATACCGATATTCCTGAATATTTAAAAGATTCTAAAATGGTTAATTTAAGAATTAGTTATTTTGCAGGAGGAATCATTCATATGTATAGTGAATGGTTTGATGGAAATTTAGAATGTTCTTTAAATGATATTTCTTTAGAAGTAAGTAAACTCCTTTCATTAGAAGCAAAGGAGTTGTTTGGAAATGGATGAAGTAGAAAGTGTTAATGAAATACCGCAGCTTATAGCCAAATTGCCTGTTTGATTGATTATGAGGTTTTATCAATATTTCTTATCAGGATGGTTACTCAGGTTATCTTCTTTACTTCAAAAACTATCAAAAAGCAAAAGCTTTTTGATAGTTTATTCTTCTATAAATTGTACATTCATACCAGCGGGATCTTTAACAAAGAAAAAGCGGATATGTTTATTAGGTGAAATGATTTTTGTTGGAGAAAATCCCTCTTTTTGTAAAAGATTTTGTTTTTCTTGTAAGTCTTTTACTTTAAAACCTATGGATATATTCTCATTGTTTGTTTCTTTTATTTCAAGATTTTCAATAACTTCAATAAGTGTATCTGTCTTTGATTTTCCTAGAAACACCATATTTCTACCTTGATTTCTCATATCTATTTGAACACCTATTGAAAGATATTTGTTATAAAATTGAATTTCTTCCTCAAATTTATTTGTTTGAATTGTAATATGTTCAATCATCCTTTTTATCCTCCTTATAATTTAACAATCTTCCATAATCATTCCATTCTCCAAACATCTTACCCTTTTTCGTTTCCTCGATTAACCGTTCTAACATCGCTTGATATTTTTTTGGATCTTTCTTTTTATAAAAAGCAATATTATAAGCACGTATTCTTTGATAAAGATGATCAAATGATTTAAATTTAGACCACACTCTTGCCTGTTTAAGTGCTTTTTCTATCTCTGTATCTACTTTAAAACTTCTTACACCCATTTTTGGTAAAACTTTTCTTCCTTGCTCCGTCATAAGACCCAAAGTTTCCAATCTTCTTACTCTTTCTTTGTTAAGTTCCGTCCAAGGACTATTCTTTTTACGTGGTGTAAATCTTTGCATTCTTATACCATTAATGAGCTTATGTGTACTATCAATCCAGCCAAAACAAAGAGCTTCTTCTACTGCATCTAAATACCAAAAATGTTGATTGTCTACAGGTTTACCTCTTTTAACTTCTACCCAACATTCTGTTTCTTTTGAAGCATTTTCTTCTAACCATTTTCTAAAAGTTTTTCTATCTTTAATATTATCTAAAACATTTCTTTCTTCCATTGTATAACTTTTCCTCTCTTTAAAGTATTATAAAATAAAAATAAGATTTTTGGTTACTTTTATTTTATAATAATCATAAAGGATTGATGCATATGAATGAAGATTTAATTTATCAAGTATTAGAAACAGTTAATGAAATACCAAAAGGATGCGTGGCTACTTATGGACAAATAGCCCGATTAATTGGTCGTGAAAGAAATAGTCGTTTAGTAGGAAAGGTTCTTGCGAATGCATCATATTATGGAGACTATCCTTGTCATCGTGTCGTTAATCATGCAGGAAGGCTTGTCCCTGGGTGGGAGGAACAAAAACTTCTTCTTGAAAATGAAGGTATTACTTTTAGAAAAGAAAATTATGTTGATTTAAAAAAACATCAATGGAAATGTTAAAAAGCGCCTAAGCGCTTTTTTCTTTATATTCTTTTCCCCATTGGGCCATGACAGAAATAACTGGTCTCATTGATTCTCCTAAATCAGTAAGTTTATATTCCACACGAGGTGGTACTTCAGGATAAGCAATACGTTCAACAATACCATCTTCTACCATTGATTTTAAAGATTCCGTTAATACTTTTTGTGATATATCTGGTAATGATTTTTTTAATTCTCCATTACGTTTTGTCCCTGTTAATAAATCTCTTAAAATAAGCAATTTCCATTTACTTCCAATTAAAGAAACAGTTGTCGCAACAGGACATTCAGGTAGGTTTTCTTTCTTGATCATTTTAATCACCTCAATAATATTATAACTATTTTTTAGTTATCCAACAAGCTACCTACTATTTAAATACTCTTCTAAACATAAGTTCTTTTCTTTCATTTCTGTGGCAGCTTCAATGCCAACATAACGATAATGCCAAGGTTCATTATTGATTCCAGTAATAGCTACTTTATCTTTAGGATAACGTTTAATAAATCCATAGCGATACGCATTTTGATTAAGCCATTGATAAACATCCTCCTTTGAACAAACATTGGTATCGGCATTGATATCAACACTTAAACCTAATTCATGTTCACTCGTACGAGGTAATGCCACATACTTTCTTGCTTGTTTTCTTGCAATAAAATAGTTATGTCCTTGTTTTTCATATCTTTCAATATATTCTTGCATAATTTCTTTTTGTTGTTCTTCACTTCGATAACCTTCTCTTACAAAAAGTTGTATATGTTGTCTTCTAGCATCATCAAACATTTGTTGGAGGGGTTGTACTATTCTTTCATCAACTTGTTTCCCATTTTTAAGTGTTTTAAGGTTTATAAAGTAGGTTTTAGGTATGTAATGATCTTTATTTACAAGAGTCAAATTCCAAGTAGAGGTATCTGCTTGATGGTTACTTTCATGAATATCGTTGATGATAGGTAGATCATTGATTGTTAGAATTTGAAATTTTAAAGTAATTATAAAGAGAATAAGTAACAATAAAATTATTCTTTTAATATGTTTCATTTTCATCACCTTGTTTAAAATAACAAAGAAATATTAAAAAGAAGGTATGATAATTATTAATATTTTTTAAAGAATATATACGCCTAACTCACCTATTTTCTAAAGTTTTGCGGTTAATAATAAAAAAGTGATAGAAAATCTACCACCTAAATAACCGTTATTCTATTTATTAAAAATATCAAGTCTTCTATATTGATAAACTTGGTAGAGATTTACAAAGATCCAGCCAACACCACATCCTAAAGCAACACCTACTAAGCCAAGATGATGAATAAGAAGATAAGATAAAATAACACGCAAAGTCACATGCATCGTTGTTCCTTTAAAGGGAATATCTACTCGTCCTATACCTCGATAGAATCCTACAAAGACATTTCCAATGAAACAGAAAACATAAAAGATACAAACAACGAACATATAGATAAAGGTTTCATGAATGACTTGATATTGACTCTTTTCTACAAATAATAAGGTCATTGGTTTTGTAAGTAATATAATGATAATTGATAAAATAATAGATAAAGAAATCATTAACTTCAATCCTTTAAATAATGTTTCTTTGGTTCTCTTTATATTATGTGCTCCATAATTTTGTCCTACTAAAATAGAAATGGCAGCACATCCACTATCCCCAAAGGAATTAATAAGACCTTCTATTCTTGTTGTGACCGCATAGGCTGTCACAATATTCATTCCTGCACTATTGATGGCACCTTGAATAAACAATTTACCTAAATAAAGACTTGATTGATGTAATGCAGAAATTAAACCATAATTGATTGTTGTCTTTAATAAAGGTTTAATGTTTGTTATTTGACTAAGTTTAAAACAAACAAAAGGATATCTTTTGATTAAATAATAAGTTGAACAAAGTGATGAAATCAATTGTGAAATAATTGTAGCATATGCAAGAGCTTGAACTCCTTGATGAAAGAGCACCACAAATACGATATCTAAAATAATATTAATAAAAACAGACAATCCTAATACATATAAAGCCATTTTAGAATCTCCAAAAGATCTTAAAACAGAAGAACTCCAATTATAAATAAAAGTAATAAATAAAAAGAGAATAATAATGGTTAAATACTTCTTAACAAGTAAAAATATACACTTTGGTGTCGACATCAACTTTAAAAAAGTATTCAAATTCAATAATCCAATAAATGATAAAAGAAAAACAAAACATAAACCAAACACTAAAGAAATAAACATTTCTTTTTTAATACCAAGCTCATTTCTTTCTCCATAATATTGAGAAAAAATAATCGTTATGCCATTACAACAACCATTGATCATAAAAATAAATAAATTCATCATACTCCCTGCTGTTCCAATAGCGTTAAAAGCATTTTGACTGATCCATTGTCCAGCAATAAAACTATCTACTGTATTATAAAATTGTTGTAAAATATTTCCTAAAATCAAAGGTAGCGCTAAAGATATCAATTGTTTATTGATATTACCTTCTAATAAACTTCTCATAAAATCACTTCCCGCTTATAACCTATCAAAAGAGATACATGTTGTAAAATGCATATTATGTATATAAAATATAAATAGAATTTTATATTTAGGAGAAAAAATATGACAGATTTAGAACTAGAAGCTTTTTTAAGTGTAATCCAAAATGGTTCATTATCTAAAGCCGCAATTGAACTTTATATTACCCAACCAGCTTTAAGTAGAAGAATTAAAAACTTAGAAAATGAATTAGGATATGAATTATTTAAAAGGGGAAAAGGGAAGAAAGAAGTAGAACTCACAAGCCAAGGGGAACTCTTTTTACCTCTTGCTAGAAAATACTTATCTTTATTAAAAGAAGCAAAACAAATAAAGAATAATGATCAAAAAGAAACCTTTTTACTAGCTTCTATTGGAAGTGTCAGTACTTATTTATTACCTTCCATTCTACAAACATTTTTAAAACAAAATGATTATATCAAACTTTGTTTTCATATTTATCATTCATTTGAAGTCTATAAATACGTTGAAGAAAAACAAATAGATCTCGCGATTGTCTCTCATCAAATGTATTATAAAAACATCCAAACCATTCCGCTTTTTAGTGAAGAAATGGTTCTTGTTTCAAAGAAAAAATACAATAACCCAGTTCACCCTAGTGAATTAGATGTTAGTCATGAAATTCGTATTCCTTGGTCACCTGAATATGACATTTGGCATGATTATTGGTTTCAATCATCTACCGATTATGCAGTCAATTTAGATGAAATGTCATTACTTGAATACTTTTTATCATTAGAAAATACCTGGGCTATTGTTCCTATTTCTATCGCTAAAAAGCTTCATTCTATTTATATCAATCATCTTATTGATGGTCCTGAAAACAGAGTAATTTATTATATTAAAAGACTGAATTCACAAAATAAAATCATTGATTTATTTGTAGAACATCTTAAAAACCAATTAAAAGAATTAGATTATATAGAAGTATTTTAAAAGCAAAACCCTAAAGTTTTGCTTCTATTTTTCCTTCTTTAATTCTTAAAGACACATCACACATCTTTGCTAGAGTAGGTGAATGTGTTACTAAAATAACACATTTATGATGAATATGAGCTAAATCTAAGAAAGTATTCATGATGTCTAATGAATTCTTTTCATCCAAGTTACCTGTTGGTTCATCACAAAGAATTAAATCAACTTCTCTTGCTATGGCACGAGCAATCGCAACTCTTTGTTGTTGTCCACCTGATAGTTGTCGAATATCTCTTTTACATTCATCTTTGGAAAGTCCAAGTTGTTCAAGAATAGATAAGCAATATTCTTTTTTATCTTTTCTTTTGATACCGGCGATTTCTAAAGCAGACATAACATTTTCTAAAGCATTCATATAATAGATAAGATTATATGATTGAAAAACAATAGAAATATCTTCTCGACGATATTTATTTAAACCTATTTCTTGAATATCTTTTCCTTTGAATAAAACTTTTCCTTCACTTGGTTTATCTAAACCAGAGGCAAGGGAAAGGGTTGTTGTTTTCCCACTTCCACTCGCACCGACAACTGCATAAATTTTACCTTTTTCAAATGAATAAGAAGCATGATCTAAAATTTGATTTCTTTCTTTACCATCTTGGTAACTATA
The DNA here is from genome assembly GCA_030540195.1 of Bacillota bacterium. GTDB lineage: Bacteria > Bacillota_I > Bacilli_A > Erysipelotrichales > Coprobacillaceae > Faecalibacillus. Next base: position 15,667 of record JAUNWT010000014.1, read on the forward strand.
GCTTACATTTTCTAATTCCAATAACTTTTCCATCTTAACCTTCCTTTCTTGATAAGATTTGTCTAGGTGTAAGTCTTAATACATATGCTGCAGGAACAACGATTGAAACAATACAAATTGCTGCTGTGACACCCGCTAATTGAATGACATTTTCACCTGTAATTGAAACATCTAATTCTTGATTTGATGGTCCTTCCATCACATTTCCTAGGAAATTTTCTTTTGTTTGCGTATTATCTTTTTGTTGATTATTATCATTTGATTGATTTTGATTATCACCTGGTTGATCATCTTTTTGATCCATTTGCATTACATTAGAAGAAGTACTACTTTCTAACATATTACCCATATAATGAGATGTTAGTTGTCCAGTACCTAAAGAAATCATAAAGGCAATTGCCGCAATTAAACCAATTTCAATAAGTTGTTGAGCAATAATTTTAACTTTACTTTGTCCAAGTGATAAAAGAACACCAATTTCATAATATCTATTTCTAATTGTTAAAGCTAAGATCAAACAAAGAATTGCACTACCTGCAATAACAACGATCCATACAAACATCTTCGCAAAAGACTGCATACTTTCAAGAGAAGATGCATTTTGTTGATAAAGACGATCATTAGCATCTAATGAGAATGTATCAAAATCAATATCACTTTTCTTTTTCGCAAGTTTAACAAAAGCTTCTGCATTTTCTGGATCATCTAAATAATAAGTTGCTGAGGTAATGTTTTCACTACTTCCAGTAAGTGTTTGTCCAACTGATAGATCAGTATAAATAGTATTCACTGGATTATTGAAATGAGCACCACCAATTTCATTGGTTGATTGAATTTCATAAATACCTACAATTGTAAGTTCTTGAGTAACTGTTTCATCATTAACGGTTGTTGTAATTGTAAAGGTATCACCAACACTTAAATCATTGTCACTTGCAAGATTTGTTTCAATGACACAATTGTTTGTATTGGCATCGTCTCTTGTAAGCAAGCGACCATCTGTTAGGGTATAATTACTGTTTGTAAATGAATCTAAATATTCCATTGTAGTATTGGCACTAATTGTAAAATCACCTTGATTTGATTCTTGTTCTGGTTGATCATTTGGTTTATTTGTGTCTTGTTGATTATTACTACTATCTGATTCACTCTCTACCGCTGAAATTGAATCACTATTGGCTGATGTAGATATTTGATAATTATAATTTTCTACATACTTTAAATCCTTTAAACTATCAGCCATGGTTGTCGTAAGCGATATCTCATTACTTACCGCTTCACCTGGCTCTCTGTTTTTCATCATGTTTCTAAAATTAACAGAAAGAGTGACATCGTTTCCTAAACTACTACGAATTTGATCCATTGATTTTTGTGTTGCTGATTGAATAGATAAACCAGCAATAACAAGATTTGTAATAACGACAATTATTACAAATAATAAAATCGTTTTTCCTATGTTTTTCTTTAAACTTAAAAGTGCATTTTTTATCATACTTTCTACCTCCATCTTCAATATAGAGAAAAAGTATATCCACAAAATGGAATAATTATGTAAAAAAAAGGGTTACGAATTTTATTTATTCGTAATCCCTAAACTATCATTGATCCCTAAAGTTTCATCTTCAATCATATCAGCCATGCATTTTGCGATTGCTGCACGATCAACATTTTTAGAAGAAGGTTGTGTTCCTTCTCTTGTAAGCTCATAAGCTACTTTATCACCATCTTTAATTTCTGGACATCTAAGCAGTGTCGTCATTGCTTCACTTCCCGCAATGATGTCTGCTGCTTCAATATAATCTGGTCTTTTCTTAGCAAGTATACTTAGCATCTTTCCTCTTAATCCTGTGATTTCTTGATGTATACCCATTCCTGTAATCCAAATAATACGTTTAACTGATGTTTCTTTTAAACAAGAAACAATATTTGATGCCATCGTACGTACATCACCTTCAAGAGAACATAACATAATGTCTTGATCTTGCATTGCTTTTAAAACATCTTCTTGATTCAAAGCATCTCCTTGAATGATCGTAACACTTTCTAAATCCATATCTCCAAATTTTTGTGGATTTCTTACAAAAACAGATAATTGAATATCATCCATTTCCTTCATTTTTCTTGTAATATACTTTCCTGTATGTCCAGCCGCACCAAAAATAACAACTTTTTTCATATTTTCTACTATCCTTTCTTATACTATGTTAAGATAAGTGTAATGCCATCGGGTAACCCGAGGTCAAGAGATTGGAAGAAAAAATATGGAATATACGATTAAATATGTATGTGATACGCTTCATCTTACGATTCACACAGTAAGACATTATTGTGATAAGGGACTTGTTCCAAATTTAAAGTATGATCAACATGGTCATCGTTTGTTTGATGAAGAATCGCTTCATTGGTTACAAGCAGCTCTCTTTTTAAAAGAGAGTGGGCTATCACTTAATGAAATTAAACATTTTTTTGATTTATGTTTAAAAGGAGAAGCAACTCTTGAAGAAAGAAAAGACATTCTTATTCAATTAAAAGAAAAAGCAATTGATGATTTAATAAAGGCTAAAGAAAGAGTGACTTGTTTAGAGGATAAGATACAAGGGTGTCAAGAGGCACTTCAAGGATTACACGAAGATGAATGTAATCCATTAAATTGGTAAAAAGGAAAAGGAAATTATATGAAATTAGGGAATTTGGCTATAGGAAAAAGTGCTGTGATTGTCTCTGTGGGAGGAACAGGTGCATTAAGACAACACTTTTTAGATATGGGACTCATTCAAGGTACAGAAGTGACAATGGTAAAATATGCACCAATGGGTGATCCTATTGAAATTAAAATACATGATTATGAGCTTACTTTAAGGAAAGAGGATGCTCAAAAAATAGAAGTTAAAGAAGTTACTAAAAAAGAAGAATTAAAAAATGAAAAAAATATTTTTCATCATAAAAAACATCCTGGTTATGGTGAATCAAGTTACGATAAAATCAACAATCACCAAATTTATCATGAAAGTGATCTACTTACTTTTGCCTTAGTTGGTAATCAAAACTGTGGAAAAACAACTTTATTTAATCAATTAACTGGTTCAAATCAACATGTTGGTAACTTTCCAGGAGTTACTGTCGATCGTAAAGATGGTGTGATTAAAGGCTATAAAAATACACTTATTACGGATCTACCAGGTATTTATTCCATGTCACCTTATAGTAGTGAAGAAATCGTGACAAGAAACTTCTTATTAAAAGAAAAACCAAAAGCAATCATTAATATTGTGGATGCAACAAATATTGAAAGAAATCTTTATCTAACAATGCAACTATTAGAACTCAATATGCCGATGGTCGTTGCTTTAAATATGATGGACGAAATGTCAGGAAATGGGGGAACTGTTCTTATCAATGAACTCGAAGAATATTTAGGTGTTCCTGTTATTCCTATTTCAGCCGCTAAAGGAGAAGGTATTGATGAACTTGTCAGTCATGTTTTACATGTCGCTTATTACCAAGAAAAGCCTCAGTTCTTACAACATCTTGATAATCAAGCTCTTGACCGTTGTATTAATGCTATCGAACATCTTATTGAAGATCATGCAAAAAAAGCAAGAATTCCTTTACGTTTTGCAGCAAGTAAACTTGCCGAAGATGATTCTCTTTTATTAGAACAACTTGATTTAAGTCAAAATGAAAAAGAAATCTTAGAACATATTCGTAAACAACTTGAAGAAGAAAGTGGTCTTGATTGTTCAGCTGCTATTGCCAGTGATCGTTTTCATTCAATCATTGATATTTGTAGACAAACTGTAAAGAAACCTCATGAAAGTAAAGAACGATTAAGAAGTCAAAAAATTGATCAATTCTTAACAGGAAAATATACCGGTATTCCTGCCTTTATTGGAATTATGGGAATCGTCTTCTTTTTAACTTTTAATGTTATTGGTTCTTTTTTACAAGGTATCTTAGAAAACGGTGTATCTATTGTAACGAATTATGTTGATACACTTCTAACTCAAGCTCAAATCAATGCTGCTTTGCATTCTTTGATCATTGATGGAATTTTTAATGGGGTAGGAACTGTTTTAAGTTTCTTACCAATTATCGTCACTTTATTTTTCTTCTTATCTATTTTAGAAGATAGTGGTTATATGGCACGTGTTGCTTTTATTATGGATAAACTACTTAGAAAAATTGGACTTTCAGGAAGAAGTATTGTCCCTATGTTGATTGGCTTTGGATGTACTGTTCCTGGTGTTATGGCAAGTCGTACACTTTCTTCAAGAAGAGATCGACAAATGACAATCATTCTAACACCTTTTATGTCATGTTCAGCAAAACTTCCAATCTATGCTTTCTTTACCTCTGTCTTTTTTCCAGGTAAAGGCGCATTCGTCATGATTTTCTTATATGTTTTTGGAATTATAACGGGTATTATTTTTGCCTTGATTTTAAAAGGCTCACTTTTTAAAGGTGAACCTGTTCCTTTTGTCATGGAACTTCCAAACTACCGTATGCCTGGTGCTAAAAATGTTTGTCAATTATTATGGGAAAAAGCTAAAGATTTCTTACAACGTGCTTTTACTGTGATCTTTGTAGCGACAATCATTATTTGGTTCTTACAAACCTTTGATTTAAGATTTAATATCGTTACTGAGTCAAAAGATAGTATTCTTGCCATTCTTGCTGGATATATCGCTCCAATCTTTAATCCATTAGGATTTGGTGACTGGCGTATTTCAACAGCACTTATTTCAGGATTTATGGCAAAAGAAAGTGTTGTTTCAACATTATCTATTCTTTACGGTTCAACCCAAGCATTATTAATGTCACTTACAACACCAGCTGCTTTATCTTTACTTATTTTCTGTTTACTTTATACACCTTGTATTGCAGCTATCGCTGCAATCAAAAGAGAACTTAATGGGAAATGGGCATTGATTGTTGTCTTTGGACAATGCCTTATTGCTTGGCTTGGCTCTTTTGTAGTTTATCATTTGATTTTATTGGTATTTTAGTATTGTAACATCAGTTTTTGCATTGTAACAATTCAATTGTTACAATGCAATTTTTATTGTTACAACAAAAAAACAGATCCAAGGGAAGGGGAAAGATCTGCTTTTTACTATTATCTATTATTATCTTTTTTAAAAGGGAAATTTATAATTAAGTTTTGAGTTTAAGTAAGTCCTTGTTCCTCCTTTCGTGTATTATCATAGAGAAGTTTTATGAACTTTATTTAACTTTTTCATGTTTCTTTCTTGTTTGTTTTGTCAAAAATTATGGGATAAAAAAATGCAACGTTAAATAACATTGCATTTTCTAAATTACTTTAATATTTTGGAGTTAATTCTACATACATATCTTTGTATTGTTTTGCACTTTGTTGCCAAGATACATCTTTATTCATATCACGAACAACCATTTCATCCCAATATTTTCTATTTTCAAAGTAAAGTGTTTTAGCTCGATTGATTGCATCATAAAGAAGTCCACTTTCATAACGATCAAATGTAAAGCCATTACCAGTATTATCAAAGAGATTATATGGTTGAACTGTATCTTTAAGTCCACCAGTTTCTCTAACAATTGGAATAGAACCATATCTCATACTAATAAGTTGTGTAAGTCCACATGGTTCAAATCTTGATGGAACTAATAATGCATCACATCCTGCATAAATATTATGAGCTACGTTTTCATTGTAGGCAATATAAGCACAGAAGTTTCCTTTATATTTATTTTCATAATAACGGAAAGCATCTTCATACATTGCATCCCCTGTACCTAAAACAACAACTTGTGTATGTTCATCCATGATACTTGGAATAACCTCATTGACAAGGTCGAGACCTTTTTGATTTGTAAGACGCGAGATAAGTCCAATAACGATCTTATGATCATCAACTTCTAATCCTAAAGATTCTTGAAGTGCTTTTTTATTTGCTTTTTTATTCTTGATAACAGATTGACTATCATATTGAGCAGCTAAAAGTTTATCTGTGGCTGGATTCCAAATATCGATATCAATACCATTAACAATTCCTAGAATCTTATTACTATGATATCTTAAATGTTCTTCAAGACCTTCACCATACTCTTCTGTTTGAATTTCTCCAGCATACGTATTACTTACGGTTGTTAATTTATTACAATAAGTAATACCACCTTTTAACATATTCGCATCTAACCATTTTTGTGTCATACAATCTTTATTAAAGACATAATCAGGAAGTCCTGACCAATATTGAACTGTTTCTCGATCATAGATTCCTTGGAATCTTAAGTTATGAATAGTAAGAACAGATGCTGCACGACCTACATTCGTATCTTTAAAACTTGTTCTTAAATAAAGCGGAACTAAAGCTGCTTGCCAATCATGACAATGAACAACATCAGGTGTCCAATCCAAATAATTAAGTGCTGCAAGAGCGGCTTTACTAAAGTAACAGAACTTAGGAATATCATCGATAAGATTAGTATATGGATTACCCCATGAGAAGAATTCATCATTATCGATAAAATCATAAACAACACCATCTTCTTGATATTCCATAATACCTACATAATATTGTTTACCATCTGCGCATAAATCCATATAAAATGATCCTTTATATTCCATCTTTTCTTGGAACTTTTGAGGAATACATTTATATCTAGGAATAATAACTTTAACATCCATATTTAATTTAGCTAAACTCTTTGGAAGAGCTGACATAACATCACCTAATCCACCCGTTTTAACAAATGGATAACATTCTGAACCAATAAAGGCAACACTTCTACGAGGTCCTAAATCAATTGGTTGAGGTTTTTCAACAGGAACTTCTTGAATAACTTCTGTTGGTTTAGCCTCAACAGGTGTTTCACTTTTTACTGGTTTTGGTTTAGCAGTAGTTTTTGTTTTAGTAGTTGTTGTCTTTTTTGTAGTTGCTTTCTTAGTAGAAGCAGTTTTTTTAGTTGATGCTGGTTTTGTAGCAACTTTTTCAGTTGTTGTTTTTGGTTCTGCAGTTGTCTTTGTTTCTGTTTTTGCAGTGGTTGTTTTCTTACTTGTAGCTGTTGTTGATTTAGCAGCTGTAGACTTTTTAGTAGTCGCTTTCTTAGCAGGCGCTGTTTTTACTTCTAGTGCTGGTTCAGCCACAACAACTTTTTCAGCTGTTTCTTTTGGCTCAACAATAACAGCTTTTTTAGGTACTTCTACTGGTTTAACATCAGTTGCTTTTTCACTTGTAACTGGTGTTGGTTTAACAACAGTATTTGCCTTTACACCTGGTGTTCTTTTTTTATTAGTTCTTGTTGTTCTTTTTTTACTTTTTTGAACTGTTTTTTTACTCATACTCTTTTCTCCAATCTTTAAAATAATATCATGTTTAAAACTCTAACTTCATCATTTTCTCTTATTAACATCTCCTATTATAGTCATTAGAATTTGCGATTTTTGTATCTTTTTAATATTTTATACATACAAAAATTCTTTCATTTTAATTTACTTTCATATTCAAAATGTTCTTTTATTTATTGTATCATAATCCATGAATGTTGTTTATATATTCTGTACAAAAAAACAGATCCAAGGGAAGGGAAAAGATCTGTTTTTTACTATTATCTATTATTATCTTTTTTAAAAGGGAAATTTATGATTAAGTTTTGAGTTTAAGTAAGTTCTTGTTCCTCCTTTCGTGTATTATCATAGAGAAGTTTTATGAACTTTATTTAACTTTTTCATGTTTCTTTCTTGTTTGTTTTGTCAAAGATTATGTGATACTTCTTTTTCGAGTTCATCAATATCTTTTTCTATATAATCTAAAACTTCTCGTATTTGATTTTTCGTAATATCATCATAATGAATTCCGCAAATACAGGTAACGACTTGTCTTGTCTTTTTACATATTCTTGAAGCATAACGAATAGCAACTTCATCATCCTTATGACCTAAAGTATTAATAACATTATAGCTACATGTTTCATGACCATTTCTTATACAAGGATAAGCTGTCACAACACTTCCTATATGTCCATTTTCATTTTGTATTAAAATGACATAATCATTTCCCATTTTAATCACTTCTCGTTTAATTTCTAACATTTTTATTTCCTTTCATCTTTGTTATAATATTCCAAAAAGGAATGTGATATTTTATGAATATAGATCAATTAAAATATTTTTGTGCTGTTTGTAGATATCAATCTTTTTCTAAAGCAGCAATTGAAATGAATATTTCACAATCTTCTCTTTATAAACAAATTGCACATCTAGAAAATGAACTTGATGTTTTATTGTTTGATCGTTCAAAAAGACAAATTACTTTAACGGTTTATGGTGAAAATCTTTTAAATGATGTACAAAAAATAATAAATGATTATGATTCTATGATCAATCATCTTCACCAATTAAAAGTAGAAATGAATTCTCAAATAAAAATAGGAATTCTACCACTCATTTCTTCTTTTAATCTCTTTCAAACATTAAATTCTATGAAACAAACATTTCCAAATTTAAAAATAGATTTTGATGAGATAGAAGAAAAAGATTTATCAACTAAAATAGAAAACAATAACTATGATATCCTTATTCTAAGAGAAACTAAAAATCCCTTGCTTCATGAATATCATAAAATAAAACTCTTTTCCGATCATTTAGTCGCTTTAGTTTCTTTAGAAAATAAAGCCTCTCATTTAAAAGAATTATCCCTTAATGAACTTAATCAAAGTTCAATACTATTACCACCATCCTATACAACGATTTCTAATACTTTTATTGACACTTGTAAAAAGGCACAAATTGAACCCTCTATCATTAAATATGGCAGACTTGAAACCTTAATCAATATCGTTGAACATAGTTCTAATGACATTGCTATTTCTACTAAAAAATCAATAACTGCTTTTAAACAAAAACAATCAAAAATAAAAGAACTCACACCTCGTATTTCATGTGATGTTTATCTTTATTATCACAAAAAAGATAGACATATCTCTCAAATCATTTCCTATTTAACATCAATAGAGCAGTCTTAACTGCTCTATTTCCATCTTCTAAATTCTTTCATTTCAATATCAAAAACATTTAATATTTTTCCAATCATATGATTTTCCATATCTTCTATCGTCTTTGGTTGATGATAATATGTCATCATTGGTGGTAAAATTGTAATATTCGCTATTTTTGATAAATACGCTAAATTATCTAAATGAATAGAAGATAAAGGAGATTCTCTTGTTACTAAAACAAGATTTCTTTTTTCTTTGATCATCACATCTGCCGCTCTTAGTATTAAAGAATCTGAATAACCATGCGCAATTCCTGCCACCGTTTTCATTGAACAAGGAATAATGATCATTCCTTCATTTTTAAAAGTTCCACTGGCAATACTTGCCCCAATAAATTCATTATCATAATAATAATCACACATATTTTTTAAATCAGCTTCCGTTTTATCTGATTCATAACCTAATGTCATTAATGCACCTTTAGATACTACTAAATGAATTTCACAATCATATTTTCTTAATTCTTCTAATAACCTAATTGCTAGTGGAATACCACTAGCACCACTTAACCCTACAACAATTCTTTTCATCTTCTACCTCTTAATCAAACATATCTGGAAGCCAATGTTTAGGATCAACATCCATAAATTCAGCTCTTTCAAATCGTGCTTTTTGATCAAATGGAACAGTACAATCAAAGATTGCTTTACATGCAATTCCACGTCCACGAATATGTGAAGAATATTCAGGTTGATTGGATGGATCTAAAGGATGACATTGAACACCGGGAATTGTAATCAAATCTAAATCTGCTTGGAACCTTGTTGTCATGGCCCACATGACATCTTTAATATCAAAAGGATCAACATCTTCATCAACAATAAAGACATGTTTTAATTCCGCAAATGCACTAAACGCTAATAAAGCCGCTTGTCTTTGTCTTCCTTCATCAGAAGGTACTGTTTTTTTAAATTGCATTACCGCAATATATTTTCCTCCACCACTTGAAGCACAATAAACATTAAGTAACTTACCTGGCATTGCTTTTTCTACCATCGTTAAAATACTCGCTTCCGTAGGAATACCTGCCATTGAAACATGTTCTTCACTTGGTCCAATACATGTTTGCATAATAGGATTTTTACGTGTAGTAACAGCTTTTACTTTAATTATTGGTAATTCAGGATTAGCTGGTCCACAATATCCTGGAAACTCTGGCATGGCTTTTCCTGTATTTGAATTAATGTCTTCACGAATACGTCTACCTGGTAGTATTTCTCCTTCAATGACATATTCCGCATTTGCGATAGCTCTTTCATTGATTGTTAAACATTGAACAAGTTCCACCGGTGCTTGGCGAATTGCTCCGGCTGCAGAAAGTTCATCATAACCAAGTGGTGTCGTTGGCGCTTCAAAACATGAAGCTACTTCAATAGCTGGATCAACCCCAATACTAATAGAAATAGGAAGAGCTTCTCCTTTGGCTTCAGCAAGTTCTCTAAAGTATCCTATATGGCGTGCTCCTGGTTGTAAGAAAATAGAAATTTCATCTTTTGATTGAAAACACATACGATGAATTGTTACATCTGATTCTCCTGTTTCTGGATTAGATGCATAACACATTCCTAAAGTAATATAAGGTCCTGCATCTTCTAAGGTATTCGTTGGAGCGGGTACTAATTTTCTAATATCAAAATCAGGATCATCCGCAAAATAAGTCACTTCCTGACATTTTGCTTTTTCATTAGGAATAACGACAGGTTGAATTGGATTGTTCACGGAATCTTTTAATAAAAACCCTAATCTTTCAGGTGGACAATCTAACAAATATCCCACTCTTTTTCTACTTGCAAGTAAGCCAATGGCTACCCTTGCTCCAGGATGTCCTTTAATATTATTAAAAACCATGGCTGGTCCTTCTTGTGTAGGTCTTTTAACAGTTCCACCAGCACCAACATGGCGATATACTCCAGATAGTTCTCCCATCGGATCAACTTCTACATCTGTTTCAACATATTGTCCTTCTATGGATTTTAATAATTCTATTGCTGAGCGTAAATCTTTTACTTTATTTTCTTTCATAATGTTGTCTCCTTTAACTTGTTTCCATCTTATCATTTGAAAACAACGAGAAACAATTCATCTTTTTTAATGACTTATTCCAAAATGGAATATGTTATCCAAACACAAAAAAACAGATTCAAAAGGGAGGGGGAGAATCTGTTTTTTTATCTATTATTATCTTTTTTTAAAAAGGGAAGTTTTTCATTAAGTTTTGAGTTTAAGTAAGTTCTTGTTCCTCCTTTCGTGTATTATCATAAAGAAGAAATATGAACTTTATTTAACTTTTTCATGTTTCTTCTTTGGTTGTTTTGTCAAAAATTATGTGATACCATTATTTCAAGTGATGCACCTTTGGGTGTTTTTTATTATAGAAGGAGGGGAAGCTATGAATAAAACACAAGATTTTACTAAAGGAGTTATTTGGAAACAATTACTTTTTTTCTTTTTTCCTATCTTAATAGGTAGCTTTTTTCAACAGCTTTATAATACTGTTGATACCATTATTGTTGGTCAAGCTTGTGGGACAAATGCCCTTGCAGCTGTCGGTTCAACAGGAAATCTGACAAACTTGGTTGTTAACTTTTATGTTGGTTTATCAACGGGTGCTTCTGTTGTTATTGCTCAATATTATGGGGCTCATCATAAAGAAAAGATTCATCAAGCAGTTCATACTTCTTATATGCTTGCAATCGTTAGTGGAATTATTATGATGCTTTTTGGTTTATTCTTTTCTTATCAATGCTTGGATGCCATTGGTGTCCCTCATGATATTTTAAATGATGCTAGTCTTTATATGAAACTTTATTTTTTAGGGATGATTCCTGGGGCTGTTTATAATATCGGTTCAGGGATTTTAAGAGCGGTAGGAGATAGTAAAAGACCACTTTATTATTTAATTATTTGTAGTATTGTTAATGTTGTTTTTGATTTTGTTTTAGTTGTTATTTTACATAAAGGTATTGCTGGGGCAGCAATTGCGACTTTTATCGCCCAAACAGTATGTGCTATCTTGGTTACATTACAACTAACGTTTTCTAAAGATGTCTATCAATTGACATTATCAAAAATTAAATTTCATTTACATGTGTTAAAGAAAATTGTTAAAATTGGTGCACCTGCTGGAATCCAATCAACAATGTATAGTATTGCCAATATTGTCTTACAAACACATATTAATGCCTTTGGAACACAAACTATTGCTTCATGGTCAGTCTATGTGAAGATTGATGCGTTATTTTGGATGACAATGGCAGCTATTGGTGCCGCTATTACAACTTTTGTAGGTCAAAACTATGGGGCTCATCAATACGAACGTATTCAAAAAGGCGCAAGAACTGCTTTAGCGATTGCCTTAACAATGGCGGTTTCTTTAAGTGTGATCTTATGTTTGGGCGGAAGTTATATTACAAAACTCTTTTCATCAGATCCCGCTATCGTTGAACAATGTCAAAGTTTAATGCTCTTTTTAATGCCTTTCTATTTTTCTTATTGTTGTGTAGAAATCTTTTCAGGAACCATGAGAGGATGTGGAGAATCTTTTAAACCTATGATTCTTGTCTGTCTTGGTATTTGTGTTTTACGTGTTGCTTGGGTAACCTTTATTTCTCCACATTATCCAACATTAAAGGGTGTTGTTATTTCTTATCCAATTACGTGGTTTACAACTTCCTTTCTCTTTATTATTTATTATAAACATTTTAAAAAACATCATTTTGGAGCTTAATTATGAGAAGAACGGATCGAGAAATTACAGATTTAAATAAAATAATTGAAATCATTGAAAACAATCAATGTTGTCGTTTAGGATTTATTGATCATAGAAGTGTTTATATTGTTCCTTTAAATTATGGTTATATTTATAATGATAAACATATCTTTTATTTTCATGGGGCAAAAGTTGGAAAGAAAATCGATTTAATTAAACAAAATAATCATGTTGGTTTTGAAATCGATAATAATCATCAACTTATTGAAGGAAAAACCCCTTGTCAATATTCTATGAAATATCAAAGTATTATTGGTAATGGATCTATTGAACTTATTGAAGAGAATGAAGAAAAGAAATTAGGATTACAACTAATCATGAAAAATGTAGCGGGTAAAGAAGTTACATTTAATGATCAAATGGTAAGTAGTGTTGCCGTTATGAAACTGGTAGTAGATACATTAAGTTGTAAAGAACATATGTAAAAATGGATGAAAACTCATCCATTTTTTAGTTTTTCTAATTCTTGTTTAAATTCTTCGATATTATCTATCCCCTTAAGAATAGATACATAAGAATTCTTTTTATTTTTTTCTTCATAACGTTTATTATTGGTAACAGATTTCTTTGTATAATTACATTTTATAATTAACCTACCTTTAAATTCTTTATATTTAATAACCTTATTTATTAAAATTATACTATCAGTTTCCGTATATATTATACTTGTAGCATCTGCTGTATGAACGTGATAACTTATATATTCACCAGTTATATGAAAATTATAATCTTTACAAACATTTTTAACATTTCTAAAGTAAAAAGGCATTGTTATTAAAAAAATACAAGAAAAGAATATATCAACCACATAAATATATATAAAACCATTAAGAATGATATCAGGTGCATTTATAATAGTTAAAAATTTTAATATTGCTACACATCCAATAAACAAGCTTACAAATACTATTAAATAATGATTTCTAATGTTTTCCTTATAATTTTCTTCATTAAATTTATACATTATTTAATCTTTTCATCCTTTCTAATTCTTGTTTAAATTGTTCAATATTTGAAATTCCTTTATAAATTTTAACTTTAGATATAAATTTATCTTTTCCCATATCATCAGTAAATGCTACCTGTGTATTTTTTCTAATATCACCATAAATTACAAAGCAAGTCTTATTTTCTTTAAAATGACTTATTTTTAAAATTTCATAATTTACAAAAAATGTTGTATCTTGTGTTTCATTATTAATTGTTATTTTCTTTGAAAATATAATTGCATTTTTAAAAACATTTAAATCATAATTTTTACAGATTGATTTTATTGTCAGTTTATATATAAAAACTCCAAATGCAATCGTAATAAATATTAATTCTAAAATAGCTGAAAAATTATTATCGATTTTATATATTAAAACAACAAATAACACCACAAATAAATTGATGATGATGTTTAAATATTTGGAGATGTATTTTTTATAATTTTCTTTACTAAAACTATACATGTTTTCTCCTTTTTATTTTTTCAATCTTTCTAATTCTTGTTTAAATTCTTCGATATTTGAAATTCCTTTTAATACATAATACTTATCTTTTTTATATTCTTTCAAATGTACTTTTTTTACATAGGGATCTCCTTTTCTAACAAGAATATCTCCATAAATTATTATTTTAGCACCTTCATCTCTATAATTAGATACATTTCTTACAATGTATTGTTTTCTTGTAACATCTGATACACCATTTATATTTTCCATACGCGTTGTGTAATAAATAATTTCATCATCATCTATTTCAAATTGATAATCTCTACAAAATAGTTTTGCTACTTTTGTATAAGAAGTTTTTAAAGCAATGACAAAGAACATTGAAGCCATTACACAAAGTGTTAATAACACTCCTGTTAAATAATAAATTAAACCAATTTGTTCTTTAAGATAAATTGAATTATTTAAAAGAAGGTATAATAAAATAATTGATAAAACAAATATGATCAATAATCTTTTTACATATTTATTAATTTTAGGAACTACATATTGGTTAAAATTTTTTCATCATATTTATACATTTTTACATCATCCTTTTTATGCTATTTTATAAAAAAAATTATATTATTGCAGTATATTTTTTATTATACATATTTCTAAGATGATTTTTTTCATCTTTTTTTATTTTTAAAAAGAAAAATAGAACAAAAAAGACAATATACATAGTAGGAGGAAAAGACTATGAAAGATGAAAAAAGAAGTTTTAATGATGATTGTGAACATTTAATGGATGAAACAACATTTCTCGCAAATGTTATAAAATCAATTGTAAAGGAGGTGAGTGAATATAGTTGTGAAGAAATCAAAAATTTTATACATGATGTTGTAATTAATGATTATAAAGATACTTTATGTAGAGAAGTCAAACTGAATTATGATTTAAAATGCAATATAGATATTCCTAATAAAGGAAGAGTAAAGTTTTATATTTATTCATATAAAGAAAATAAAACGGATAATATTCCAGTACTTTTGTTCGTTAATGGATCCTTTCTTTTATCAGAAGCAACTGCTTCTAATGAAGATGAAGGTCATGATATTTTAAATATATACCCAATTTGGATTGTCCAAGCTAAAAGTCATATAAATATTTATAAACAAATAATTAGAGGACGTATTGTGTATGTACCCGTTAAATTAGATAATGATTAAATTTTTTTGAAAATGAAAAAGAGATTTCTAATTATTTTTCAATAATATAGAAATCCCTTTATTTTTTTTATTATAAATCTACACCATAATCACTGACAACAACTTGTCCTGTAAGTGGTGCAGCATCATCACTTGCTAAGAAAAGTGCTACTTTTGCAACATCTAAAGGACTACAAGGTTGAAGTGATAAATCACTATGAGCTGACATCGCACCCATCATTTTCATATCCATTGTATCAGGTGTTAATCCTGCTGCCATATCTGTAGTAATACTTCCTGGACAGATAACATTACATCTAATTTTTTCTTTAGCAAAACGCATTGCTGTATGTTTTGTTACCCCAATAATTGCTGCTTTAGTAGATACATAAACAGCACCACCTGCACCATATTGACCAGCTACACTTGAGATATTAACGATAGAAGCTCCACTTTTCATTACTTTTAAAGCTTCTGACATACAATACATTGTTCCTTTTTGGTTAATATCAATAACTCTATTTAAATCATCATAATCAATTTGATCAATTGCATTTAATCCTTTATCTAAAACACCTGCATTATTAATTAAAATATCTAATTGACCGAAAGTTTCAACTGTTTTACTTACTAAGTTTTTAACATCATCCACTTTAGAAATATCAGTAGGAACACATAAAACAGTTCCTCCTGCTGCTTCAATTTCTTTTGCTGCTTCTTCTAAGACTTGTTGACGTCTTGCTGAAATAACCACTTTTGCACCTTCACTAGCAAACAATTTAGCGATTTCTTTACCAACGCCAGCATTTCCTCCTGTAATAATTGCCACTTTATTATCCAATTTTCCCATAAAAAATCCTCCTAAATATATATTACCACATGTAAGCGCTTAACTCCATCTTTTTCACATCCCAAAATTGTATGTGAGTTTACCATATTTTTACACACTCCTCACACTCTTATATGTTAAAGAATGGGTACTATATAGGTGTCAGGAGGAGATAGACATGAAAAAGAAATTATCCGTTATAATCAGTGTAATTTGTATTATCGTTTCCTTAGGTTCTATTTCAGGAACTCTGTATTATGCTAAAAATCATAATACATCTTCTATGATGCAACAAGCAGGAGGAACACCTCCTTCAATGCCTAGTCAAGGAGATAATAGTTCTCAAGACAGCAATCAAAGTAATTCTCAACAAAATAATGAATCTAATCAACAAGGTTCATCTGAAAATAGTAACCAAAGTACAAATGATCAATCAAATTCACAAAATCAAGATTCAAGTGAACAATCAAGTGAAAATTCAAATTCACAAGCCCCAACTCAAAATGGGCAAGCACCTAGTGGTATGCCAGGACAAGATTCAAATGGTAACCAACAAGGAGCACCTGGTCAAAGTGACCAAAATTCAAATAGTAGTCAACCAAGTATGCCTGGACAAAATGAACAAAACAGCAATCAACCAGGTCAAATGAATCAAGATGCGACTTCATCAAGTCAATCTTTATCAGCATTACAAATCGTGATTATTAGCGTTAGTGCTCTTGTCTTTATGCTTGCTGTTACTTATTTAATTATGAGTAAATTTGGAACTAAGACACTTGCTGAAACATTCTATGGAGCAAAACCTACAGCTATCTATGCTGTTGTCAATGTTGTAGGAACAATCTTACTTGTTGGTGCACTTGTGTTATCAAGCAATGCTTTATTATTCAATAACACATCATCAACAAACAATACATCTCAAATAACAACTGAAGGTGTTGTTGATGTTTCTGATAGTCAAGAATTATCAAATAAAACATTATCAACCACTTCTTCAGATGAATCCGCCATTGTTGTAAACGATGGCGGTTCATTGAATGCAACAGGTTTAACAATTTCTAAATCGGGTGATTCTTCAAATACTGAAAACAGTGAATTCTATGGTTTAAACGCTGCTGTCCTTGTTCAAAAAGGAAGTGAAGCAACGATCAAAGATACAACAATTAAAACAAATGCTACAGGTGCTAATGCTATTTTCTCTACTGGAGAAAATGCAACAATCAATGTAAGTAATACAAAAATTACCACAACTGGAGATTCATCTCGTGGTTTAGATGCAACTTATGGTGGAACCATTAACGCTAATAAAGTAACAATCAATACTAGTGGTCAACATTGTGCTGCCGTTGCTACCGATCGTGGTGAAGGAACAGTAACTGTTAAAAATTCAACTTTAAATACCAATGGAAAAGGTTCACCTTGTGTTTATTCAACAGGTACAATTTCTGTTTCTAATTCTAAAGGAACGGCAACTGATTCTTCATGTGCCGTTATTGAAGGTAAAAACAGTATCACTTTAAAGAACACAAAACTTACAAGTTATGGTGTCGGTCGTGTAGATGATGGTATTGATAATTGTGGTGTCATGATTTATCAAAGTATGTCAGGCGATGCTAGTGAAGGAACAGGAACATTCAGTGCTACTGATTCAACACTTACCATTTCAAAAAAATCAAAAGTATATGAAACATCTCCAATGTTCTTCATTACGAATACAGATGCAGTGATTAACTTAGAAAATACAAAATTAAATTATGGAAGTAACCAATTAGTTACTGTTTCTGGTAATGATGGTGAATGGGGGAATCAAGGAAGTAATGGTGGAAATTTAACATTTAATGCAACAAACCAAACATTAAATGGAAATATCAGTGTTGATAATATTTCTACTGCTTCATTTGTTTTAAAAAGTTCAACTCTTACAAGTACAATCAATAGTGAAAACAACGCTAAAGAAGTTAACTTATCTTTAGATAGTTCTTCTAAATGGGTCGTTACTGGAGATAGTTATGTTACTACTTTAACTTTAGAAAACAATGATTTATCTTTAATTGAAGATAATGGTTATACAATTTATTATGATGCTTCTGCCAATAGTTGGTTAAATGGACAAACTATTACCTTATCTAATGGTGGAACATTAACTCCAATGAAATAGATACAAGACAGCACAAAATGTGCTGTTTTTTTATTCCATAAGTTTTACTTATTAAATACCGTTGTAAATCAAATTGATTGAAGAAATTCAATAAGTATAATTTATAACATAAAGGAGGCAAGAGAATGAACATCAAAATAAATAATATCAATTATAACGTTGAATTAGATCATAATCTAACCACAAATGATATCTTAAAGAACTTACCTTTAAAGTTACATCTTTCAAGATATGCAAATCATGAATATTATAGTGGATTGCCTTTTAAACCTAACTTTGATAAAACAAGAACCTCAAAAATCAAAGCAGGTCATCTTTATTATTGGGACGGTTGGAATGCCTTTGTTATCAACTATGAAGACTATGATATTACACCTTATAAAGTTGTTCATATTGGAAAAATCTTAGATACAAATATCATTGATATCTTAAAGAATTCAAATGATGGAATAACAATAGAAGTAACAAATAATACTTTATAGAAAGGATCAAAAAAATGAACGAAGAAAAATTTATACAACAAAATATCTTTGGAAAAGGGGAAATAAGTGAAGAATTTTCTAAATATTTTATAGGTACATTCTATTTAAATCCTCTTACCAATAAAGAAGAATCACCGATATCACTTGCCAATGTAACATTTGAACCAGGATGTAGAAATAATTGGCATATTCACCATGCTAAAAGTGGTGGTGGACAAATTTTACTATGTACTGCAGGGTATGGATGGTATCAAGAAGAAGGAAAAGAAGCGATTAGTCTAGAACCTGGTAAGGTGATTGTTATACCTGCCAATGTAAAACATTGGCATGGAGCCAAAAAAGATTCTTGGTTTTCACATATCTCTATTGAAGTACCTGGAGAAGATACTTCTAATGAATGGTGTGAAAGCGTTAATGATGAAATCTATCTAAATTTATAAAATCAAGGAGGAAATATAAATGGGATTTTTAACAGGTAAAACAGCAATTATTACAGGAGCAGGACGTGCTGTCTTAGAAGATGGAAGCTGTGGTTCCATTGGTTATGGAATTGCGACAGCTTATGCGAAAGAAAGAGCTAATCTTGTTATTACAGGACGTAATGTTAAAAAATTAGAAGCTGCTAAAGAAGAATTAGAAAGATTATATGGTATCAAAGTTTTAACAGTTCAAGCTGATGTCAATGCTGGTGCTGATAATGAAGCCGTCGTCAACAATGTTGTTAAACAAGCAATGGATACTTATGGAAGAATCGATGTTTTGATCAATAATGCGCAAGCATCTGCATCAGGGGTAACATTAGCTGAGCATACAACAGAACAATTTGATCTAGCAATGTATTCAGGATTATATGCAGCCTTCTATTATATGAAAGCATGTTATCCATATTTAAAAGAAACAAAAGGATCAGTTGTTAACTTTGCTTCAGGTGCCGGATTATTTGGAAACTATGGACAATGTTCATATGCAGCAGCCAAAGAAGGAATCCGTGGCTTAACACGTGTAGCTGCTAATGAATGGGCAAAAGATGGAATCAATGTCAACGTGGTATGTCCTTTAGCTTGGACAGCACAATTAGAACAATTTGAAAAAGCATATCCAGAAGCCTTCAAAGCAAATGTTAAAACACCACCAATGGGACATTTTGGAAATAATGAATTAGAAATTGGACGTGTCTGTGTCCAACTTGCAAATCCTGATTTCAAATATATGACAGGAGAAACACTTACATTAGAAGGTGGACTTGGTTTAAGACCTTAATTTAAATATTATTGACTAATGAATATCGATTAAAGATATGGTAAAATAATCTAAATAAAGGAGGAGCTTGAATATGAATAAAATGAGTATTAATGATTTTCCTAGTTTAGATGGAGTATCACTTATTCCAACAAAGACATTAAAATTAATGATTGATATTTATAATCAAGAAGTTGAAAAAGAAAGTATTCAATATGAAGATAAAGTAAAATATAAAGCTTCACTTGTAAAGGAAGGAAAATCTAAAGCTTATAATGAAGATGAATTTCTTGAATTATTAGAAAAAGAAGGCTTATAGCTTGAAAGTCTTAGTTGATCAAAGTGTTTTCTTATTTTTAAAAGAAAATAAAATATCTATTTCTAAAGAAATAAAAGAAATAATTTCTTCTTTAAAGAATTTTCTTAAAATGTACCCAAGAATTGCAAATGATGATTCTATTCGCCATTTCTTCATAAAAAATATAGAATTTGGCTATATGATTGATGAAGATAAAATTATTATCGCTGACTGTAAATTCACTAAGTCAAATAAAACACTGAAAATTAAAAGATATTTAAATAAGCTAACAAATCGTTAGCTTATTATTTTGAATAATGAATATGCATCAATTTCCATTGATTATTTTCTTTAATGACGATTTGTGTTTCTAAACCTTGGATACCATAAGGTTCATGTGTATCTCTGCGAATACATTCTGTATGATATCTAAAAACAACGATTGCTTTATTTTCATCAATCATACGAATATCAATCTTTTCAACCACTAGATCAATTGATTCATAATGACTTTGAATTCCACCAATTAAAAAATCTTGATAAATAGCATCCGTACCATTGAACTGATTAGCAAGGGAAATCAAAATATTTTCTTTTGATGACCATAATGCTTTAAATTCTTTTTCATTTTGAGTGTGTACAGCTTTTGCATAGTTATAAACGAGTTGTTTGATTTCTTCCATAGTTTTCTCCTTTAATAAATTTGTACATGTTTCTAGTTTTATGATACACTAAATGCGATAAATTGTGTGTTTTAAGTATAGATTTCTATACTTTTTTTATAGAGGGGAAAGAATATGAGAAAAAGAATCTTTGGTGTCTTACAAAGAATAGGTCGTAGTTTTATGTTACCTATTGCTGTTTTACCCATTGCTGGTTTATTTTTAGGAATTGGAAGTTCTTTAACGAATGAAGCAACAATTGCTTCACTAGGGATGGAAAGTATTTTAGGTAGTGGGACTGTTTTAAATGAAATATTGACATTATTAATGGCTGTTGGACAAACTATTTTTGATAATTTACCATTAATTTTTGCGGCCTCTGTGGCTTTAGGTATGGCCAAAAAATCAAAAGAAGTTGCTGTACTTTCATCTATTATTGCATTTTTTGTCATGCATTCGACAATTCATAGTTTGCTTACTTTTAATGGTGTTATTGTAGGAAATAAAATTGTTGTTGATGTGGTAGAAGGAACACTGACAAATGTTTGTGGTCAAGTTTCCTTACAAATGGGAGTTTTTGGCGGAATTATCGTTGGTTTAGGTGTGAGTTATTTACATAATCGTTTCTATCAAATTCAACTTCCTGATTTTTTATCTTTCTTTGAAGGAGAAAGATTTGTTCCAATTATTTCGACCATTGTTTATATATTTATTGGTTTTTTAATGTTTCATATTTGGCCAAGTATTCAATCAGGTATCTTTAAGTTTGGACAATTGATAGCGAGTAGTGGTTATGGTGGAACCTTTGTTTATGGAATCGTTAAAAGAGCACTGGTCCCTTTTGGCTTACATCATGTTTTCTATATGCCTTTTTATCAAACAGCTATTGGCGGATCAATGGAAGTCAATGGAGTCTTAGTTAATGGTGCTCAAAATATTTTCTTCGCTCAATTAGCTGATCCAAATCTAAAACATTTCAGTGTAGAAGCAACAAAATATTTCTCAGGTGAATTTATGATTATGATGTTTGGTTTACCAGGAGCTGCTTTAGCGATGTATCAATGTGCTAAAGATGAATCAAAGAAAGTGGTAAGAAGTCTCTTTTTATCAGCTACTCTTACCAGTATTTTAACAGGGATTACTGAACCGATTGAATTTGCTTTTATCTTTGTTGCGCCTATGTTATTTGTAGTTGATGTCTTTTTAGCGGGAACTGCCTTTGTTTTAGCACAGGCTTTAAGAGTAACAATTGGTTTTACTTTTTCTTGTGGTTTAATTGATTTTCTTGTTTTTGGGGTATTACAAGGTAATAGTAAGACTCATTGGATTTTTATTGTGGTCTTTGGTCTTGTTTATTTCTTCTTATATTATTTTTCATTCCGTTTTTTAATTAAGAAATTTGATTTAAAAACACCAGGAAGAGAAGATGATAATAAATTAACGATTTTTAATAAAAAGAAAATGGATTATTCTTTTGATCAATCTTTAATTGATCCTCAAGTACAAATGATTCTTAAAGGATTAGGGGGACGTCATAATTTTACAGATCTAGATTGTTGTATTACACGATTACGTGCAACCTTACAAGAACCTGAATTAGTAAGTGAAGCTTCTTTAAAACAAGCCGGTGCTGCTGCAGTTTTATTACAAGGAAATGCGATTCAAATTATTTTTGGTCCTAAAGCATCTTCTTTAAAAACAAAGATCGATGATTATCTTGAAAATGTTCCTGAAGCTTATGATGAAGAAAAAACAATCGTTTACCATACCACAAATTTAGAAATTGGAAATATTGTTGATGGCGATGTTTTACCAATTGAAGATTGTAGTGATGATATCTTTGCGCATAAACTTTTAGGGGATGGTTTAATGATTCGTCCGCTTCATGGTTTAGTGGTTGCTCCTTGTGATGGAACCATTTCAATGATTTATCCTACAAAACATGCAATAGGTATTGAATTGGATAATGGGATGGAATTATTGATTCATTTTGGTATTAATACGGTAAAATTAAATGGACAAGGGTTCGAACTTCTTGTTAAAATGAATCAAAAGGTTAAAAAAGGGGACTTGTTATGGAATGCTGATTTGCATTACATTAAAGAAAATGCAGTTGATGATTGTCTTTTAATGATCATAACCAAAGGACAAGGATCTCTTGAAAAGATTTATGGAAATAAAAAAAGTGGCGAAACAGTTTTAAAAATAAGAAAGTAGGTGAACAAAATGTATCAAGTCTTAAAAGTATTAAATAATAATACCATTCTTGCTAAAGAAGATAATAATGAAATTATTATTATGGCTAAAGGAATTGGTTTTGGTAAAAAAGTAAATGATCATTTTGAAATTCCACCTCAAGCAAAGAAATATACTATGCAAAAAAACTATCAAGCAAAAGATAAGTTAAAGAAAGTGATTGATTATATCAATCCTGTATATTTAGAAATTGCAGCTGAAATCATCAAAGAAGCAACCAATAAATTTAATGAAGTTAGCCATGATATCTTGCTTCCTCTTGCTGATCATATCTATTTTGCCATTAAACGTATGGATGAAAATATCATGCCTAATAATCCTTTTACTTATGATATACGACTTCTTTTCCCTGATGAATATGAAGTTGCTTTAAAATCAAAAGAAATCATTCAATCTTTTATCAATAAAGAAATCAATGATGATGAAGTTGGTTTTATTACTTTACATATCCACTCTGCTATTTCTTCTAATAAAGTAGGAGAATCGATGGAAGCAGCACGTGTTGTTCATGAAAGTATTATTAAACTACAAACAGATTTAAATATGAAAATTGATGTTGAATCCATTTCTTATGCCCGTTTAATGAATCATATTAAATTCTTGATTATTCGTTTAAATACTAATGAACAACTTCAAATGGATATTAGTGAATTTACCAAAGATAAATTTCCTTTTGCTTATGAACAAGCAATTAGAATGTGCGATAATTTATCAAAGGTTCTTCATAAAGAATTACCAGAATCAGAAATTGGTTATCTTGCTTTACATTTGGAAAGAATTTTATCAAGTGCATTTCAAAATTAGGAGGAAACTCCTTTTTTTATTTATTGATAAATTGTGATTGTTTTATATTAAATTTTATTCTTTTCATTATTTTTTGTATGATAAAAAACAATGAAAGAACATAAAAATGTAAAAAAATGATTGACGCTTACATTTTTGAATGTTAGTATATCCCCGTCTTTGACAGTTAAATAGGAAAAAAGAGTGGAACCCATTGGTATCAGTGGA
>JAUNWT010000103.1 GCA_030540195.1 Bacillota bacterium
AAAACGATACGTTTTTGAGACAAATATTCTATTATCATTTTAGCTTTCCTCTTTTTCTTCTTCAATGGACGTTTAGTCCAAAGAAAAAGGATATGAAATTAATTCATATCCTTTCTAAAGAAGTTTTTCATATAAATGTGCAATTACTGGTTTATCATAATCCATCATCTGTTTTCCCTGTAATAAAAAACCACATTTTTCATAAAGATGAATGGCTGGTAAATTAGATGATAAAACATCCAAACGCATGACCTTTTGATTTTGTTTTTGAGCGATCTTTATAGCTTGCTTTAAAAAATATTTACCACATCCATGATAATCTGGATGAATACAAAAACGATGTAAGATAATTGCTTCTAAATCATCAACATTTATTTGCCAATAAATATTTTGATAACATGAATCATATTCATGATTTAAAACCATCGCTCCAATAATCTTTTCTTCTTTTTGTAAGATATACAATGTTTGTTGTTCGATATCTAATTGTATCATTTCTTTTGATGGATAAAGATTTCTTCGCCATCCAATGTCAAAAGCACTATCCTTCATAGAATCACTAACAACACCATAGAGTTCATTAATTTCCTCTAAATCATCCATAAGTGCACATCTAATATTCATATATGTTTCCTCCTAGACAATTCCACTAATAAAAACAAAAACCACAACAATAGGTAAAATAACGGATACATAAAATTGCATCTTATCCGGTACTTTTAATCCTTTTCCAATATTAGCCTCTTTTTGATAATTTTTAAAACCCCATCCATATTTTGAAGTACAGAATAGTAAATAAACAAGCGATCCTAATGGTAATAATAAATTGCTTACTATAAAATCTTCTAAATCTAAAATAGTAGAACCAACACCTAATGGTTGTATATTACTTAAAACATTAAATCCTAATGCACATGGTAACGATAAAATCGTAATAACCACAAAATTGATCATCACTGCTTTTTTACGCTCAATATTTAATAATTCCATCGTACAAGCAATAATATTCTCAAAAACAGCAATAACCGTTGATAAAGAAGCAAATGACATAAATAGAAAGAAAAGTGACCCCCAAATTCTTCCTCCTGTCATAGAAACAAAAACGTTTGGTAATGTAATAAAAATCAGACTTGGTCCACTATCAGGACTAATTCCAAAAGAAAAACATGCTGGAAAAATAATTAACCCTGCCATAATAGCAACAAAAGTATCTAGCATTGCTACATTCATTGATTCTTTTAATAAAGTTTGTTCCTTATTTAAATAACTCCCAAAGATGGCCATTGAACTAATTCCAATACTTAAAGTAAAGAAAGCTTGATTCATAGCAGAAACAATCACCTTTATAAGTCCTATTTCAGAAATCTTATGAAAATCAGGATATAAGTAAAATTTAACCCCTGCCATACCACCATCTAACAATAAACCATGAATAGCAAGAACCACAATAAGACCTAGTAATCCTGTCATCATCACTTTAGTAATACGTTCTACCCCATTTTGAAGTCCCATTGAACATACAAGCATTCCTAATGCGACCACAATAATCATCCAAAAAACATTTGTAGAAGGACTTGCTAGAACATTAGAAAATACCTGTTGCACTCCTTTTGTAGATAATCCAGTAAATTGACCTGTCAAAAAATTATAAAAATATTTTAACATCCAACCCGCAACGGTTGTATAAAAAATCATGAGACATATATTTCCTACTAAAGCCATATATCCATGTAAATGCCATTTTTGTTTTGGCTTTTCTAAAGTTTCAAAAGACTTAATTGCACTTTTTTTACTCGCTCTCCCTACGGAAAATTCCATACTTAAAATAGGGACTCCTATTAAAAGAAGAAAGAATAAATAAAATAATACAAAAATTCCTCCTCCATTTTCTCCAACAACATAAGGAAAACGCCATACGTTTCCTATTCCTATAGCACATCCAGCGGACAATAAAATAAAGCCAATTCTTGACTTAAATTGTTCTCTTTCTTTCATAAAAACCTACCTTTTCTAATAATACAATCATAATAACATATCATTAAAAAAATAGATAATAAAAAATACTCCAAAAAGGAGTATTTTTAAGCATTTTTCAAAAAAGCTTTGTAAGCTTGATATGTTTCATAAACATCTACTTTACTTACAACTTCCATTGGTGCATGCATATTTAAAACCGCAATACCAGCATCAATGACATCCATATTATAATTACCTAAGATATAAGCGATTGTTCCGCCACCACCTTGATCAACACGTCCTAATTCAGCCGTTTGATAATGGATATTCGCATTATCCATGACAGCACGAACTTGAGCAACATATTCTGCCGAAGCATCATTACTTCCACTTTTACCTCTTGAACCTGTATATTTATTGAAAACAATACCATTACCTAAATAAGCTGCATTTTTCTTATCATTCACACTTACAAATAATGGATCGACACCAGCAGAAACATCACTTGATAACATTTTAGAACGAGACATTGTAAGTCTTGTTTGAATAAAACTGTCAATTCCCATTTTTAATAATAATTCAGCCACAGTATTTTCAAAGAATAAAGAATGTGCTCCTGTAGCACCTACAGAACCAATTTCTTCTTTATCCACTAAAATAGCACAACTTGTATATTCAGAGACTTCACTATCTAAAATAGCTGTAAGAGATGTATAAGCACAAACACGATCATCATGACCATATCCCGCTACCATTGAACGATCTAAACCATAGTCTCTTGCTTTTCCACTAGGTACAACTTCAATTTCAGCAGAAACAAAATCTTCTTCTTCAATATCATATTTTTCTTTTAATAATTTTAAAATATTTGCTTTTACTGCATCTTTTTCTTCACCAACAAGTGGCATATTTCCTAAAGTCACATCTAAGTTTTCACCTTCAATAACTTTAGCTGCTTTCTTATCTAATTGATCAGCTGATAAGTGAATTAATAAATCACTGATTCCAACGACTGGATCATTTTCATCTTCACCAATTACAACATCAATGACACTACCATCTTTTTTACAAACAACTCCATATAAAGATAAAGGAATTGTTACCCATTGATATTTCTTAATACCACCATAATAATGTGTATCCGCTAAAACAAATCCTTCTGATTCATAAAGAGGATTTTGTTTTAAATCCATACGAGGAGAATCAATATGAGCCCCTAAAATTCTCATACCTTCAGTTAAAGGTTTTTCACCAATAATAAATAAAGCAATATTCTTACCTCTATTAATCACATAAACCTTATCCCCTGCTTTTAAACTATCAAAAGATGATAAAGGTTTAAACCCTTTTGCTTCTGCTAAACGAATAGAATCCTTTACACAAGCACGTTCAGTCTTATTTTTTGAAATATAATCTTTATAACCTTCATTATATTCCATAACATCATTTACACAATCTGCATATTTTTCCCATGTATTTTTTGCGTACATAATCTCATCCTTTCTTACTACTTACATATTATAACACTCTAAGCAAAAAATAAAAGAAGCTGTTTGATATGCTTTTTATACCTAACATTTACCAATCATAGAAATATATTTTTTTTCACTTAAATAAAAGGAAATACTGATTTTTATATCAATATCTCCTTTAATATTTTAGCGTAATTGTCACTTGTGTGCTCAATTATTGAAAGCACTTTTTATCAATTACTTATCTTCGCTATTTTCTATAGAAGCTGTTTTTCTTTGTTTTTTGCTTTTATATACATAAATACATAAAGCAATTAACAAGAATAATACAATCATAATTTGAACAAGATAATGATTATATAACATAACAAGTGAATAAGAAATTGTTTGTAATGTATCTAATTGATGTGTTGCTCCATCAGCATCTTGATGTTCTTTAAATGTAACATCATCAATATTCTTCATACTTACATTGAATCCTTCTCCTGTTAAAGAATCATCATCTACATCAAAGTAATTAAAGAAATTACTCTTTATAACTTCTAAAATATTATGTCCTTTTCCACCATCAATAGTAATAGCCCCATTCTTATAAGATTTATACTTATTATCTTTAGACCAATAAGCAAATACTTTCAAGATAAAATGATCATTACCATTTCCAGCCTTAATATTTAATTTACCTAAAGAACTATAAATTCTAAATAAGTTATTACCATTACCTGCATTAATTGTTACATTATGACTTGTACCTCTACTTAAATAACCTTCATTTGTACGAGTTGTATAACGAGATTTATCTGTTATTACTCCAAAATAGAATTGATCATTACCACTTCCACTAGATACATTTGTATCTGCAAATGTATCTATAAATGTAAATTTATTATTTCCACCTTGATCTTTAATATCTAATTTTTGAATATCTTTTGTTTTAATATTCATATTCATTTTATTATTAGAAATTTGTAATCCAGTTCTATCAATTGTATATTGATCATTTTTCTTAGATAAGATGAAACCTAATTTATTTACTTGATTTACATTCATCGTTGTATTTCCTGTGTTCTTTGTAAGATCTACTTCTAATTGGTCTTGTCCTCCTTTACCATGAATAAAGATCGTTGCTTGATTATTTTGATTTAAAATCATTTTAATTCTTTGTTGATAACTATTTCCATTGAATACTAATGAATGTAAATAGTCATTCATTGAAATATTAAATGTTGAATCATTTTGATCTAAAGCATTGATTGTAACATTACCCATAGAATCATTAATAACAAGATTATTTTCTTTACCTGCAGTAATCAATGTTTCTTTACTCTTAATAGTAGATGAAAGATTTAAGTTCTCTTGTGTTTTGATTGTTAATTGATCATTTGTTTGAATACTTCCTTCTTTTAATTCCATAGAATTTGCTTCTATATCAATCATTTGTTGAGAAATGATTTGACCAATGATTTTTAATAAACCAGTTACTTTTATTTCTAAACTACTTGCTTGAAGATCACGAAGTATCAAATCTTTGCCATTATCAATAACTGTTTTATTAGCTGTACCTTGTAAGCTAGAAACAAGCATTGATAACTGTGCATCTCCAGAAATCATATATTTTAAACTACTAGCATTAATAGAACCTTGACGTGAAGTCACATGACCTCTATTTGTAAGTTCTATATCATTTGCAGAAAGATTTTGAATATATAGATTACCTTGATTATTAATACGAGCATTTCCTTGAATAATAGCATCTAAGAAACTTGTTACTAATTGGACATCGACATTACCAGAACTTATTAAAGTGACTCTTGGTGATTGGATAAATCCCTTAATACCTTGCGCTTGAATACGCATACTTTGATTTGCTTGTACATCATTTCCAAGTAATTCTACAAAGCCTGCAATTGTTAAATCAACAGTATTTCCTTTTGCCTTAATATGTGCATTTTTGCTATTAGTAAGATAAATATCACTACCATTTACATCTATCACATCACTTGTCGTATCAAGACGAATCATGCCATTAGCATTTACTGTAAGATTTGGTGATTGAACATTTGTACCAACAACATTTCCTTTGTTTGAAAGAATTGTAGTATTGTTTACCTTCAAGCTTTCAATAGAAAGATCACAATCATTGATCATATCTAAATTACGTGCTTGAATATCAATAATACCAATAGTACCTCTAATAACTAAATCATTTGGTGTTACTACTTTTAATTTAGCTGTTCTTAGATAATCTGTAATAATCGTTTGACCTGTTAAATCAATCGATTGAGCTATATCTGTATTTTGTAAACGAATATTTTGACCTACAACTTTTAATGTATTTCCTTTAATATTAGCAAGAGAAATATTACCTGTTTGAATCGTAATATCATTTGCGATAATTGAACCAACAACAATTTCATTACCTACCATATCTAACTTATCAGAAACAATATCTTTAACTGTTAAGTTATCAACTTTGATTGTTGTATCTTTAGCATTAATATTTGTGATATTTGCCTTTGTTCCTTGTAGATTTACTTTTGTTCCAATAATAGTATCAACTTCTATATCTTTTCCATTGATATCTAATTTTGTTGATTCTATAACTTGTGATTTTAAGTAATCTGTTTCAATACTTGTATTTTCACCTTTAATTGTATCAGCTAAAACATCTTTGCCTTCAATATCTAACTTATCAGAAACGATATCTTTAACTGTTAAGCTATCAACTTTGATTGTTGTATCTTTAGCATTAATCTTTGTGATATTTGCTTTTGTTCCTTGTAGATGAACAACATCACTATTTAAGCCATTAATTGTCATATCATCAGCAATTAAATCTAAATTAGATGATTGAATCGTATCTACTGAAATATTTTTTGCTTGAAGATAAATATCATTACCTTTTATTTCTTTAAAGTTTCCATTACCAATAATTCCAGATAAATAATAATCTGCGATTAAATAAGTTGAATTTAATGTTTTATCTAAATTGTTTGTAAAATATAAATCTTTTGCATGCCCATTGAATGTATTAACATCCATTGTTACATGATATTGATTATTTCCAAAACGATTATTAGATGTTACTGTTAATTCATTAGCACTTAAATGATAAAGTTGATTATTCATTACAATTAAATCTTCTACATAAAGTTCAATATTTTGTTCTGTAGACATTTGTTCTAAGATTACATTTCCTAATGTCGCTTTGATTTGTCCTTGAGTATTCATTCTAACATGAACTTCTTTTGTAGGATTATTTGTAATTTCTATATTTCCTTTAACATCAATATTTAATTTATTAGTATCTGTATTTAAATTATTGATTGATCCTACACCTTGTATTTGAATACTTGGTGCTTCTAAATGAGTGCCTGTTTGTAAGCTACTTCCTGTGATATCTCCTGTTGTTTGGATTTCAACCGTAT
>JAUNWT010000104.1 GCA_030540195.1 Bacillota bacterium
TATGGTACATTTGATTTATTACATTATGGACATATTAATTTATTAAAACGTGCAAAAGCTTTAGGAGATTATTTAATCGTTGCAGTTTCTACTGATGAATTTACACGTTTGAAAAAAGATAAGAAATGTTATTTCTCTTATGAACAAAGAAAAGGTTTATTAGAATCTGTTCGTTTTGTGGATCTTGTTATTCCTGAAGAAAACTGGGATCAAAAAATCAATGATATTAAAGAATATCATATTGATACTTTTGTTATTGGGGATGATTGGAAAGGTAAATTTGATTATTTAAAAGATGAAGGTGTTGAAGTGATCTACTTACCAAGAACTCCTGAAATCTCAACAACACAAATTAAAGAAGATTTAAATCATCCAGAAGATAAATAAAACAGCACAATTATTGATTTAATTTCATGGGACTTATAATGAATATTCATTATAAGCCCTTTTTATTTAGATCAAAAATAAGATTATAAGCTAAATTATTTTAGATAAAAAAAAGAACAAAACATAGAAATATGTCTGTTCTTAACTCAATAATATTGAGTTATCGACCACTTTTTTAACTTTTTCTTTAAAATTGGTCGATAACACTATATTTTAGAATTTTTATACATAAAATCTACAATATTATCATGTATAATTCCATTTCTTCTTTGTTTTAACGTATCCATTGTAAATAAATACTTAGGATAATTATCCGGTATAGATTCTAGTGGCGCAAATTCTCGATCTTCGGTCTTCTTTGAATTCATGATCGTCATTGAAATTTGTAAATAAGCATATTCATCAAAAGCATAGCGTGTGATAAAATCGCACTCCAACTTGCCTATATAGCCAACCGATACCTTGTAATCTTTGCTTCTTAAATAAATATACATTGCATTTTCTAAGGTTGGTCCATAATTAATTCGATTATCAGTATTATTTGCATAATAAATACTTAAATCAGCTAAATAATATTTTCTTTCTCCTTTAAGAACTTTTTTTGATTTAATATCAAATAAGTCACATGAATAAATAATTTTGGCGTTTTCTAAAATATCTATATATCTTTTAATTGTTCGCCGATCTATTTTAATTTTCTCTTTTTTTGTTAAATAATCATAAATACTTTTTACAGAAATCACTGAACCAAAATTATTAATAATAAACTTTTGAACCAGTTCAAACAACTCAATATCTTTTATCTTATTATGTGTTTTTATATCTTTATCCCATATTTGATGAATAACATTTTCTGTATATCGCATACGATCTTCAAATGTTTCATAAGTTAAAGCTCCAGGAAATCCGCCATTTCTTAAATATTCATTAAATTCTTCATAAATATTCGTATTTATTTCTTTGCCTAGAAATCTTTTCATATCTACATATTCAAAAAAATTAAGTGGATACATTTCTATTTCGACATATCTTCCTGTTAATTTTGTTACGAGCTCTCCACTTAATAAATAAGAATTCGATCCCGTAATAAAAATAGATTTATTTTCTTCTTCTC
Organism: Bacillota bacterium; assembly: GCA_030540195.1. Taxonomy (GTDB): domain Bacteria; phylum Bacillota_I; class Bacilli_A; order Erysipelotrichales; family Coprobacillaceae; genus Faecalibacillus. The sequence continues at coordinate 1,502 of JAUNWT010000104.1, forward strand.
GATAGCTATTAATAAGCGGTTCAAAGTCTTTTACCTGTTGTATTTCATCAAGAAAAAGATATTTAAAATGATTATCTTCTCCTATTTTTTCATCAATAACTTTTTCTAATTCATCCGCTTTTTTTATATTTCTATATTTTCTTTTATCTAATTCAATAGAAATAATATCTTGATCATCTACACCTTGTTCTTTCAAATATTCAATAATTGATTTTAAAAAATAAGATTTACCACATCGACGAATACCTGTAATCACTTTAATCATAGAATCATCTTCAATAAAACCTTTTATTTTATTAAAATACTCTTCTCTTCTGTATATTCTTTTCATTATTTATCACCATATATATTATACCAAAATAGGTAGTTATCGACCACTTTTTTTATTTTTTCTTTAAAATTGGTCGATAACTATCTATTTTTATAAAAAAAGAGATGTACATTTGTACACCTCAATTCTTTATCCTCTTAATACTGCACCAAAATCTTTTTCTACTGCTTTCAAGATTTTATCCATAGCTGCATTAATTTCTTTTTCTTCTAATGTTTTCTTTTCATCTTGGAAAGTTAAATTAATAGCGACTGATTTTTTACCAGTTTCAACATGTTCACCTACGTAAACATCAAAGATATTAGCTGCTTTTACAAGTTTATTACTTGATTTAATGATTTTTTGACATACATCATTTGCTGGAACAGATTCATCCATCACTAAGGCAATATCTCTTGAAACTGATGGATATTGTGGAATTGGTTGATATTTTACTTTACCTGTTTTGATATTTAATAAAGCTGATAAGTTTAATTCAACAACATAAACATCTTTCACATCATATTTCTTTTCCATTAGTGGATGCACTTGTCCAACGACACCAACTACTTCATTTTGTACTTTAATATAAGCACTACGTCCAGGGTGGAATGATTGGTTATCACTTTCTACACGTTCTAAACGATAACGTGATTCATTGATTCCTAATCTTTCAAAGATTGTTTCTACAAAACCTTTTACTAAATAGTAATCTGCTTTATATGAAATTTGTTTAAATGATAAACCATGGTATTGGCCAGTACATGCAATCGCAAGATTTTGTAATTCAACACCTTTTGAATAAGTTGTTGATAATTCATATAAATGAACATCTTTCATATTTCTTGATTGATTATAATTAATGACTTGTAACAATGAACCAATGATTGATTGTCTTGTGACTGATCTTTCTTCACCTAATGGCATTGCAAGTTTTACTGGTTCTTGATCATGGAAAATATTGAAATCATGAACAAGTGATGGTGATGTTAATGAATATGTTAATGTTTCATGTAATCCTAAATCTTTTAATAAGACTTTCATCATATGTTTCTTTTCTTGGATTTCTGTTCTTTTTCCAATTGTCATTGACATTTCTGGTAATGTTGATGGAATGTTATCAAAACCATACATACGTACAACTTCTTCAATTAAATCAGCTGCCATAGTAATATCATTACGATAAGTTGGAATTTTAACATTAAATGTATCTTCTTTTAATTCATATTTGAATTTTAATGAATCAAAGATTTCCGCAATTTCATTTGTTTGAATGCTTGTTCCAAGAAGTCCATTGACTTGTTGAGTTGAAACTGAAACATATTTATCTTCAATGTAGAGAGTTGTTGAAACAGTTTCATAGATTTCTTTAGCATCAGCAAGTTCTTCTAATAAATTTGCACATCTTTCTAAAATATTTAAAGAATTAGCCGTATTTAAAGCCCCTTTAATATAATGTTGAGAAGCATCTGTCAATAAATTTAAACGTCTTGCTGTTTCTCTTAAACTTGGTCCATCAAAAGTAGCCACTTCGATCACGATATTTTGTGTATTTTCATCAATTTTTGTACTATCAGCACCCATGACACCAGCAACGCATCCAACACCATTGTCTGTTGAAACGATGATATCATTAGGTTCAAGTTTATATTCTTCACCATCTAATAAGATTGCTTTTTCATCAAATCCTGTTTTAACCACAAATTCTTTTTTAGTTAATTTGTCATAATCATACATATGGATTGGTTGTCCTGTTTCTAACATGACATAGTTAGAAATGTCGACAATGTTATTAATTGGTTTAATACCTGAAGCAAGTAAAGCTGTTTTTAACCAAGCAGGTGATTCTTTTGTAGTCACACCTTTAACAAGTTTAGCTCCAAAGAATGGACATAATTCAGTTTCTACTTTGACTTCGATATTGCTTCCAGGAATACCTTTTTCTTTAATTTCAGGTAAATTGACATCTCTTTTTAAAACAGCAGCCACTTCATAAGCAAGTGAAGTTAAAGCCATACAATCCGCTCTATTTGGTGTTAAACCAATATCTAAGATCGTATCTTTTAAACCTAAATATTCTAAAGAATCTGCCCCTACTGGTGCATTTTCATCTAAGACATGAATTCCTTCTTTATCTTCAGGAGATAATAAACGTTGATCTAAACCAAGTTCAGCCATCGAACAAATCATTCCGTTAGATTCTTGTCCACGAATTGTACTTTGTTTAATAACAAAACCTTCTCCTAAATCACATCCTGGATTAGCGACAATAACTTTTTGTCCAGCAGCCACATTTGGTGCTCCACAAACAATTTGAGTCACTTCCCCAGGTCTTACTTCTACTTGACATACATGTAAATGATCACTATCAGGATGATCGATACATTCTTTAACATAACCAATTGTCATGTTATTTCCATTAGCTAATGAATGCATTCCTTCTACTTCTAAACCAATTGAAGTAATTTTATCAGCAAGTTCTTTTGGATCTTGATCATCTATTTTAACGTATTTATTTAATAAATTTAAACTGACTTCCATTTTCTTACTCCTCTCTTTGGAATTGGTTTAAGAATCTTAAATCATCATTGTAGAAATCACGAATATTATCAATACCGTATTTCAACATAGCCACACGTTCGATTCCAATTCCAAATGCAAAACCTTGATATTCTTTACTATCAAAACCACACATATCTAATACTTTAGGGTTGACCATACCAGCACCTAAAATTTCAATCCATCCAGTTCCTTTACACATAGCACATCCTTTTCCACCACAATGATGACAAGAAATATCTACTTCTACTGAGGGTTCAGTAAATGGGAAGTAAGATGGACGTAATCTAATTTCACGTTTTTCCCCAAAGAATTTTCTTGCAAACACTTCTAATGTACCTTTTAAATCAGCAAGAGTAATGTTTTTATCAACAACAAGACCTTCACATTGCATAAATTGATGTGAGTGTGTTGCATCATCATCATCTCTACGATATGTTTTACCAGGACAAATAACTTTAATAGGTCCTTTACCTTTGGCTGCAAGTAAGGTATGGGCTTGTACTGGAGAAGTATGCGTTCTCATTAAAGTATTTTCATCGATATAGAAAGTATCTTGCATATCTCTGGCAGGATGTCCTTTTGGTAAGTTCATTAATTCAAAGTTAAAGTAATCACTTTCTACTTCTGGACCTTCTGCAATTTGATATCCCATTCCTAAGAATAATTCTTCTAACTGAGAAACAATAATTGATAAAGGATGCATTGTTCCTTGATCTAATTTGTAACTAGGTAATGATAAATCAATCGTTTCACTATTGATTTTATCAATAATTGCTTGATGTTCTAAAACTTCTTTTTTATCTTCAACAGCTTTTGATAATTCTTGTTTAACTTTATTACTTGTTTGACCAAATGTTTTTCTTTGATCTGGATCCATATTCTTCATAGATTTCATTGCTTCTTGAATAGGACCTTTTTTCCCTAAATAAAGCACACGAATATCATTTAATTCTTTTAAAGATGTACAAGCTTCAATCTTTCCTAAAGCTTCATCTTTAATTTGTAATAATTCATTTTCCACTTTATTTCCTCCTTAAACATAAAAAAACTCATTCCAATAGGAACGAGTTGATCGCGGTACCATCCTAATTCATGTTTAAAACATGCTCTTAATTAAACATTAACGCAGTCTCACGTCACTGATTAGGTGCTCTCCATGGTGAATTCAATAAATTATCTGTAGGAGTTTCCAGCCCTTCTCCCTCTCTAAAACAGCATCCTTTATTTACTAATCCATATCAACGATTTATATACTTCACTATTATATCAAATTTTCTTAACAAAACAACCCCATTTTCAAAGCATTTAGAATTTCCTAAATTCTTTAATTTATCTGTCTTTTTATGTCATCGTTCAAAGAAAAAGCACGATATAATGGACTAAATTCACTATTTTGACGTTTGAATATGATTGACACATTTGAAATAGAAAAGAGATAATAATCTCAAGAAATAATATTTTAAAATGTTATTTCTTGAGATTCATTTCATAGATTATTTAAAAATATAAATTTTAAAATTCAATTTATTTTTTTAACTTCTATGAAATTAGATTATTTTTATTGAAAAGGAGAAAGATTATGATCAACAAAAAATTAGTTTTAGCTGCATTACTCGCATTTTCATTAACTACATCTGCATTTTCAACAATAGTGCATGCAGAAGAAACACAAGTTCCTGACACAAATAATCAACTTAATGAAGAACCAACAAATCTTGACGAAGGTAGCAAAGAAACCTCAATCACTTTAATTACAGACAAATGGACTGGAGAAAATGATATTGTTTTAAATGTTCAAGCAAAAAAGAACACAACAATTAAATTATCGGAAATGTATGTTTGGGACGATTCAGCATCTTTAGGTGGAATTTATGTAGAACCCAAAATTGATCTTGATGAAAATGGAAACGGTACAATCACTTTCAAAAATGATGATTTAAAAAATGTAAAAACATTAATCGGTTCTAATGAACCTCTCGATTGGACAAAAATCAAACAAATTGAAATGTGGTTTGATTTTTATCTAGATGAAAAAGAAATCTATGCATCTAAATCTGCATATGTTCCTGTAGAAATTTCAAAAACACCTGCTCCAGTAGAAACAGAAAACCCAAAACCAACTGAAACAATTAAACAAAATCCAAAAACATCTACTAAAAATACACAATCAAAAGCTGTAAAAACAGGAGATAGCTCAAATAGTATTTTGTATGCTTCATTACTTGGTATAAGTATTATTGTTGTAGGAACGATCATTTTAAATAAAAAGAAAAGCTCATTTAATTAAAAGAATCTTATAAACAATAAATCCAGAAGTCTTTGAAGTGAACCGAAAAAGTTGGACAACTTAGGAGGTTCACTTTTTATTATGGC
>JAUNWT010000105.1 GCA_030540195.1 Bacillota bacterium
AAGAGCTGTAACTCCTCAATAAACAGTAAAAACTATTTATTCGTTACAGCCTCTTATTATAGAAATATTATAAAAACTAACTGATTTGATTATATTTAGCGATACTTGTTTGACGATGAATATCAAAACACATACCTATTGCAATCATATAAGAAAGTAATGAAGATCCACCGTATGATAAAAATGGTAAGGTAATACCAGTAATTGGTAATATTCCTAAAATCATGGCGATATTCCAAAATTGTTGGAATATCATACAACCAAAGATACCAGCAATAAAATATTTATCACTTTGATGCGTTGCTTTTAAACCGACATAAAGAATAATAACATCAAGTGCTAAAATAGAAATTAAAGTAATGGCTGCACCGATAAATCCAAATCCTAAAGTAATAACAGAAAAAATAAAATCTGTATGTGCTTCTTGTAAAGAAATGATTACGGTATCAAAGCCATGTCCAAATAAACCAGCCGTACCATAAGCCATCATTGCATTATAAAGTTGATAGCCTTGATTTTGATAGGTTCCTTCAGGATCGACCCAACCATAAAAACGATCAAGTTTATGTCCTGTAATAATTGAAGAAAAGATATCTTGTCTAAAAATAAAGAGATATGTGAAAATAATCAAGATAACTGCTAAAACTACAAAGCCAACAATATACCATTTTCTATTGATCCCTGAAGCAAACAAAATAACCACGACCGCAAAAGCCATAATTAAAGTAACTCCAGCATCATTTTGAAGATAAGTTAAAATCATTGGTGGTAAAGCAATCTTTGCAACCTTCCAAATAAGTTGTAAATCAGATTCAAAAGTATGAATTAAATATCTTTCATTATGTAATGAGATGGTTTTAGACATACAAATAATCATGACAACTTTCATAAATTCAGAAGGTTGGAAAGAAAATCCTGGAAAGTTATACCAAGATGTTGCCCCATTTAAATCTTTCGCGAAAGGAATGATATGCATCCCTAATTTATAGATAGCGAATCTTTCAATGACAAGTCCTACGAGAAAAACAATAAGGATACCATAGAAAATCCACATTCCTGAATAAATACGATCATTTCCAAAACGACTGATGAGATAAATCAAACCAACTCCAATTCCATAATAAAGTAATTGTTTTGACCAATATCCTGTTGGGTTTGGATAAGTGATATATCCTGCAGCGCATTTAATTGTATAACAACTGATTAAACAAAGTATAAATAAAATCGTAGCCAATGGCCAACAAATTGTTGAATCAAAATATTTTTTCATTTTGTCACCCCTTGTGTTTTATAGTATACTATAAATATATCATAAAAGAAATTTTTTTTAGAAAGGAAATGAATATGTCAGATTATTTTATTTATATTCTTATAGCTGTAGTGCTTATTGTTTTAGTATGGTTTATTTTTGCGAAAGGATTAAAAAATAAAAAACCAAAAGAAGTGACTTTAAAGGATATTCCTATTGATTTAGAAGCATTGATTAATGCCTTTGGTGGAATAGATAATATTAAAGAAACAGAAGCACAAGGAAGCAAAGTGCGTGTTTTTGTTGAAAATGATGATTTAGTGAAAGTAAATGTTTTAAAAGAATTAGGAGCAAGTGGAATTATTCAATCCACTGGGAAAGTAACGGTGATTCTTGGGAAATTTTCAAATGAAATCAGTAAAATTATAAATGATAAAAAATAAAAATGTAAGGAGGGAGAAGCATGAAAGAGAGAATACAAATGTATGAACCTTTTTTTCATCATTATTATATAGACGAAGTCTTAAATAACTATGAATTAGAGACATTGATTCGTGTAAAAAAAGATGATTATGAACAAAGTGTTGCCTATATTAAACTTGTTTCTGTGTATTCTCATCATGCAGACCTTGAAGAAATACAACAACAAGTAGATTCCATTCGCTTTATGATGGAAACTTATGAAGATTATGATGAATTTGAACAATATCTTATTGAAAATGAAGATCATAAGGTAATAGGTATTGATTTATGTGCGCTCACCTATAATCATCATTTTGATGAATTAGAATTAGATGAGTTGACACCAGATCAATATTATCAAGTAGGACTTTATTACTATGATCAAAGGAAATATGATGAAGCTCTTGAATGTTTTCGTTTAGGAGAAGAGTGTGAAGATGTTGATTGTTTATGTGTTTTAGGCTATATGTATGAAAAAGGACAAGGTGTTAGTCAAAATAATCAAGTGGCAATGACGTATTATAAACTTGCAAGTGATTTAGGAAGTGTTGTTGCTTCATGTAATCTTGCTTATTTTTATGAGTATGGGATTGATGTTGAACAGGATTATGAAAAAGCTTATGAGTTATATTCATTAGGCTTAGATGAAAAATTTCCGCGATCATTATTTTCCACAGCCTTTTTCTTACAACATGGTTTAGGTGTGGAACAAGATTTAGAAGAAGCGTTTTATCGTTATGAAGAAGCGGCAGCTTTAGGACATAATGATGCTATTTGTGCCCTTGGTGAATGTTATGAATTTGGTCAAGGAGTGGAACAAGATTATCAAAGAGCTTTTCATTATTATGAAAAAGCTTCTTATGAAGAAAGCAGTCTCGCTAAATATAAATTAGGGCGTTTTTATGATTTAGGTTTAGGTTGCAATGAAAATCATCAAAAGGCATTTTATTGGTATCAAGAAGCCGCTAAAGATGATTTAGATATTGCTATAACGGCACTGGCAACATGTTATGAATTTGGTCGAGGTATTGAAAAAGATAGTCAAAAGGCTTTAGAATGTTATTTAAAAGCAGCAAATATGGGTTATGTGAATGCTCAATATTGTTTGGGTTATTTTTATGAAATGCATAGTGAAATTGAAAATTCTTTAAATGAAAGCTTTTATTGGTATTTGAAAGCAAGTAAACAAGGTGATAGTCAAGCAATGTTGGCGGTAGCTTATTATTATGGTCATGGCTTAGGTACAAATAAGAATGAAGAAAAGGCTTTTGAATTTTATCAAAAGGCTTTACAGTTTGGTGAAAAAGAAGCTTATTATCATCTTGGTATTTGTTATTTAGAAGGAAAAGGAGTCAAGCAAGATAAAGGTAAGGCGATTGCGATGCTTGCTCTTGTTGAAGATCAATATAATTTAGCTGCTTATTTAATAGGTCAGTATTTTAAAGAAATGCATGATGATCATGAAGCGATTCGTCATTTTAAAATTGCTATCCAAAAAGAAGATGAAGAACAATCTCTTTATCAACTTGCACTTTATGGTGAAGAAGGCATTGAAATAAGTGAAGATGAGATGATGGATTATCTTTTAAGAAGTGCTAAAAAAGGCTATTCACCAGCTCTTGTTAAATATGCTTATTATTTAGAAAATGGAATTTATGTTGAAAAAGATTATCAAATGGCTTATGAATATTATTTATCAGCTTGTCAAAAACAAAATAGAGAAGGTTTCTATCATTTAGGAAGATGGTTTTTCTATGGCATAGGACAAAAAGAAGATAAACAAAAAGCGATGCAATATTATAAACAAGCGAGTGATTATCATTATTCAAAAGCAAGTTTTATGCTTGGTTATATGTATCATTATGGTGATGGAACATCTAAAGATTTAAAAAAGGCAAAAGAATATTATCAACTTGCTCTTCAAGATGGTTATCTTGAAGCACAAAAGGAATTAGATAAATTAGAGGTAGAAAAATGAGTTTTAAAACAAAATTAGAAAAATATGCAAAATTAATTGTTCAATCAGGATTAAATGTACAAGAAAAACAAACCGTTGTCATTAGCGCATCTATTGAAAGCTATCAACTTGTCCGCGAAGTGACAAGACAAGCTTACCTTGTAGGGGCTAAAGAAGTTGTTGTTCATTATAGCGACGAAGTAGTGACGCGTATGAAATATGAAAATATGGATGAAGAAGATTTCCTAAAAGTACCTGCTTGGTTTTCAACTTTTAGAAATGATTATGCTTTAATGAATGCATGTTTTTTATACATTGATGATGAAGATCCAGAAATGCTTGCAGGAATTAATCCTAAAAAGATTTCAAACTGGCAAAGAGCGGTTAAAAAAGCATGTAAAACCTATTTTGATTTGTCAGATAATATGACAAATGCTTGGTGTATTGTTGGTGGGGCTACGCAAAAATGGGCGAATAAGGTTTATCCAGATATGTCAAATCAAGAAGCGCTTGATAGTTTATGGAATGCGATTTTTAAAGCCGCTAAAATTGATGATGAACATGATCCCGTTGAATTATGGAATCAACATCGCCAATCTTTTGAAAAAAGAGTCAATCATTTAAATAGTCTTAATTTAAAGAAACTTTATTATAATAATAGTAAAGGAACAGAAATTACGATTGGATTAAATGAAGATTATTTATTTGCTGGTGGGGGAAGTTATTTAAAGAATGGTGTTTATAATTTTCCAAATATTCCAACCGAAGAAATCTTTACATCCCCTAATAAAGATGATGTAGAAGGAATTGTCTTTAGTTCTTTACCTTTAAGCTATGGTGGAAATATTGTGGATGAATTTTATTTGCGCTTTAAAGATGGACAAGTGATTGATTTTGGCGCAAAAGAAGGTTACGAAGTTTTAAAAGGCATTATTGATAGCGATGAAGGAAGTAAACGTTTAGGAGAAGTTGCTTTAATTCCTTATCATTCACCAATTAATGAATTAAAAACATTATTCTATAATACACTTTATGATGAAAACGCTTCTTGTCATATGGCTCTTGGTATTGGATTTTCAGAATGTATCAAAGGTGGTATTGATATGAACAAAGAAGAATTATTTAAAAAGGGTGTTAATGATTCTTTAGTTCATGTTGATTTTATGATGGGAACAGAAGATTTAATGATTGATGGTATTTTAGAAGATGGCAGTCATGTAAAAATCTTTGAAAATGGAAATTTTGTATTTTAACGAAAGTGGGCAAAACCCACTTTTTGTGTTCTAATGGAAGAATTTTTCATAAATAAGTAGCAATTCTACCCATTTTGTGGTAATAATTGTAATGTTGAAATTAAATAATAAAAATGTATATAGATTAAGGGAGGACGCAATGGAAGATTTAAGACAACAAATTGAAAAAAGAAGAACATTTGCGATTATTTCCCATCCGGATGCTGGTAAAACAACATTAACAGAAAAGTTCTTACTTTATGGAGGAGCAATCCAACAAGCAGGAACAGTTAAAGGAAAGAAAAATAGTAGACATGCGACAAGTGACTGGATGGAAATTGAAAAACAAAGAGGGATTTCAGTAACATCTTCAGTATTACAATTTAATTATCAAGGATACTGTATTAATATTTTGGATACGCCAGGACATCAAGATTTCTCAGAAGATACTTATCGTACTTTAATGGCGGCAGATTGTGCGGTTATGGTTATCGATGCTAGTAAAGGGGTCGAAGATCAAACACGTAAATTATTTAAAGTATGTACAATGCGCCATATTCCTATTTTTACTTTTATTAATAAAATGGATAGGGAAGCAAGAGATCCTTATGAACTCATGGAAGAAATTGAACAAGAATTAGGAATTGAAACATGTCCTGTAAACTGGCCAATTGGTTCAGGAAAACGTTTTGCAGGGGTTTATGAAAGAGATGACAAAGAAGTTATTCGCTTTATTCCTGTAGATGGTGGAAAAAAAGAAGTTGAAACAGAAATTCTAAAAGCGGATGATCCTAAATTAAAAGAATATGTTGAAGATGAACTTTATGATAAGTTACAAGAAGATATTGAATTACTAGATATGGCAGGAAATGAATTTAGTTTAGAAGCAGTACGTGCTGGTAAGTTATCACCTGTATGCTTTGGGTCAGCCCTTACAAACTTTGGTATTGAACCTTTCTTAAAACATTTCTTAAATATGACAACACCTCCAACACCAAGAATGGCAGATGGTGAAGTCATTGATCCTTATCAAGAAAATTTCTCAGCATTTGTTTTCAAAATCCAAGCGAACATGAATGCTAGACACCGTGATAGAATGGCTTTCTTTAGAATTTGTTCGGGTAAATTTGAAAAAGGTATGGAAGTTTATCATTATCAAGGAAAGAAAAAAATCAAATTAAATCAATCAAAACAATTAATGGCGGATGAACGTAGTGAAGTAAATGAAGCTTATGCCGGAGATGTTATTGGGGTCTTTGATCCAGGTATTTTCTCTATTGGGGATACTATTACTACTGGTAAAAAACATTTTGCTTTTGAAGGTATTCCAACCTTCGCACCAGAACATTTTGCAATGATCCGTAATAAAGATACGATGAAAAGAAAACAGTTTGTGAAGGGTGTTGAACAAATTGCGAAAGAAGGAGCTATCCAAATCTTTACAGAACTTGGTGGCGGTATGGAAGAAATCATTGTTGGCGTTGTTGGGGTACTTCAATTTGAAGTATTAGAACATCGTTTAAAAAATGAATATAATGTAGAAATTCATAAATCACCACTTCCTTATCAATACATTCGTTGGGTAAAAGAAGGTACTGATTTAAAATCGTTAAATCTTTCTTCAGATACAAGAAAAGTACAAGATTTAAAAGGTCAACCATTATTGCTCTTTACGAATGATTGGGGTGTTCGATGGGCACAAGACAAAAATAAAGATCTTGAATTATTAGAATTTTCTAAGAACTAAATTTATAAATAATAATGAAATGGAGTATTAAATATGTGAAGTGAACCGAAAAAGTTGGACAACTTAGGAGGTTCACTTTTTATTATGGCTA
>JAUNWT010000106.1 GCA_030540195.1 Bacillota bacterium
CGTGTTTGTGTCTGCGTTGGCGCAGTTCAAACGCAGAAATGGAGGAAAAAATGAAGAAAAGTTATAAAGGGTTTATTGCCTGGTTGGTTTTATTTTGTATAGGTGTGTTGGTGATTATCTTTATGGATATCAAGAATATAAATTTAGTAGGTTTGGTTTTAGGTAATTACATGTTTATAACGCTTGCGATTCTTACGGGCATGATTTATAAAAATGAAGCAATCTATTGGTATACAGGGATTTCTTTTCAAGAAGCATGTGCAGTTACAAGCAAACAAAGAAAAGAATATGCTTATAAACATTTTATAAGATTTTTAATAATTTGTTTAGGTTATTTGGTTTATTCAATTGTTGCTTATTTTTTATCATTTTCATTTGGTATGAGTATCATCATTTGTTGTCTTTTAATGACAGTTTGTGCTTTAAGTTCGATGTTAATTAAGTTATAGGAGTGTTTTTATGAGTTGTATTACGACATATACAGGAAAGAATTTTGATCCATTAAATGTGGATGAAAGTCTATTAGATATCAAAGATATCGCCCATGCGCTTTCTTTGATGTGTCGAGGTAATGGCCATGTTCAACATTTTTATTCAGTAGCCCAACATAGTTTAGCGTGTGCTAAAGAGGCAAAGATTAGAGGATATGAAAAAGAAATCATATTAGGATGTTTATTACATGATGCCAGTGAGGCTTATTTAAGTGATGTCACAAGACCGATTAAAAAAGAATTAACCTATTATTTAGAGGTAGAAGATATTTTACAAAATACTATTTGGAAACATTTTATTGATAAGAATTTAACAGAAGAAGACAAGAGAGTGATTTTTGAAATTGATGATGAGATGCTTTCATTAGAACTAAAAGAATTATTAAATGAAGAAATAAATGATGATTATTTAAAATTAAAAAGAAAAGTTGATTTAAGTTTTGTTTCTTTTGGACAAGTTGAAATAGAGTTTATTGATTTTTATAAGAAGATAATGATGTGATGTCTTCTTTTTTTTACCTTTTTTTAACATTTCTTTTCAATAACTTGATAGTTGAAAAGAAATAGATTAGCTAAGATTTCTTTTAGAAATGAGAAGGGAAGGTAAAAAATGCCATCAACATATACACATTATCGTTTTGGTCAAGAAGTCATTCAAAAAGTACCAAATGATATTCAAAAAATAATTTTAGAAAATAAAGAACTTTATGATATAGGACTCCATGGTCCAGATATTCTCTTTTATTATCAACCATTAAAAACAAATCCTATAAATTCAATTGGTTATCAAATGCATGAACACCAAGGAAAAGAATTTTTTGATTATGCTTTAAAAATAATTGGAGAAAAACCAGTAGATGAAGCTTTAGCTTATCTTTTAGGTTTTATTTGTCATTTTACCTTAGATGCTACGTGTCATGGTTATATCGATCAAAAAATAGCCCAAAGTGGTGTGAGTCATGGTGAGATTGAAGTGGAATTTGATCGTTTCTTAATGATTGAAGATGGATTAGATCCGATAAGACATAAACTTACTAATCATATTATTCCATCTATTGATCATGCAAGAATTATTGCTCCTTTTTTTAATGTAACAGCTCAACAAGTTGTTAAAGCGTTAAAAAGTATGAAATTTTATAATGATTTATTGATTGCTCCATCAAAATTAAAAAGAAACTTTATTTATGCATTACTTCGTATTACTGGAAATTATCAGGAAATGCATGGCTTGATTGTAAATTATGAAGCAAATCCTTTATGTAAAGATAGTACAGAAAAATTAAATCAATTCTATAAACAAGCTATTGAAAAAGCAGTTGAATTGATAAGTGAGTATGTCCATCTTTCGTCATTAGAAAAAACAAAAGATGATTTTTATCAATATACATTTAGTGGGAAAAAGGAGTAGAATATGAAATTTAAGATGACAACTGAAGAAAAAAACTGGGTGCTCTATGACGTAGGCAATTCAGCTTTTGTTTTATTAGTATCAACAATTATACCAATTTATTTTAATTATCTAGCTGAAAAAGCAGGATTATCTTCGGTGGATTATTTAGCTTTTTGGGGTTATACTGCCTCGCTTGTGACAATTATTGTTGCTTTTTTAGGACCGGTACTTGGAACTCTGGCAGATACAAAGGATTATAAAAAACCGATTTTTACAATGATGCTACTTATTGGATGTATTGGTTGTTTTTTACTAGGGTTTATCAACTATTGGTTTGCTTTTTTAATTGTGTTTTTGATTGCTAAGATAGGTTTTTCAGGAAGTTTGATCTTTTATGATTCAATGTTAATTGATGTGACAACACCAAAGCGTGTCGATCATGTTTCTTCGCAAGGATATGCTTGGGGCTATATTGGTAGCTGTGTTCCTTTTGTAATTTGTCTGGGTTTGGTTTTAGGAGCAGGTAAAATAGGTTTTTCCATGGAAATGTCAATGATTATTTCGTTTGCAATCATTGCCTTATGGTGGTTTGTCTTAACTTTACCACTTTTAAAAACATACAAACAAAAGTATTATGTAGAAAGACAACCTAAAGCTATTTCAAATAGTTTTAAAAGACTAGGAACGACTTTAAAAAATATTAGAAAAGAAAAAAAGATTTTCTTATTCTTATTAGCGTTTTTCTTCTATATTGATGGGGTTTATACCATTATAGATATGGCAACAGCTTATGGAACAGCTTTAGGTTTTGAAAGTACAGGGTTATTATTGGCACTCTTACTTACCCAAGTTGTTGCTTTTCCCTTTGCAATTTTATTTGGCAGATTCGCAACAAAGTATAATACTTCAAAATTGATCATTATTTGTATTTTAGCTTATTTAGGTATTTCTATCTTTGCCATCTTCCTTACAAAACAATGGCAATTTTGGGTGTTGGCTGTTTTAGTAGGAATGTTTCAAGGAGGAATTCAATCGTTATCGAGATCTTATTTTACAAAAATCATTCCTTCAGAAAAATCAGGAGAATATTTTGGTTTAATGGATGTGTGTGGTAAAGGGGCTTCTTTTTTAGGAACAACAGTGATTAGTGTTTTATCACAATGGACAGGACAAGTTAATCTTTCTTTAGGAGCACTTTCAATTTTCTTTATTTTGGGAATTATGTTTTTTAAGATGTCAGAAAAGAGTGCATAGGAGGCAAGTGAACTACAAGTTCAATGACAGCCTTCTTTTTTTATTTTAAAATTAAAGTGGTGATAGAAATGAATAAACAAATAATAGATCCTATTTTAACAGGAAAGAATTTAAAAAAGTATGTTGAACAAAGTGGTTATAGCGTAAAAGAAATACAAAATTATTTATGTTTAGAATGTCCTCAACCAATTTATCGTTGGTTTAAAGGAAAAACACTACCCTCTATTCATCATCTTTATTCATTAAGTTTGTTGTTGGATAAAAGTATGAATGATTTGATTGATACTAAAGATCAAATGATAGAATGGGGTTATTTTGTCTATAATATAAAAGAAAGAAACTTGATTTTAGAAAAGCAAGAAATATTTTGATCATATTTCTTGCTTATTTACTAGTAATGAAGTATGATAAAGATACCCCATAGGGGTGGGAGGTGTTTGGATGAAAAAGAAATATGATGTCATTGGGATGACATGTAGTGCTTGTTCAGCCCATGTAGATAAAGCGGTAAGAGGGTTGGATGGTGTTGATGATGTCAATGTCAATTTATTACAGAACTCAATGACTGTTGAATTTGATGAAAGTAAAATAAGTGAAAATCAAATTTTTGATGCAGTAGATAAAGCAGGATACAAAGCTCAAAATATTGGTGAAAAGCAGGTGTCAAATGTTCAAGAAGATGAAAATGAACATAAAAAGAAGAATTTGATTTTATCATTTATTTTCTTGATTCCTTTATTTTATATCAGTATGGGACATATGATGAATTGGCCTTTACCTAGTATTCTTTTAGGTCATGAAAATATGATGATCTTTGTTTTGGTTCAATTATGTTTAGTTGTTCCTATTATGTTTATTAATAGAGGATATTATATTAGAGGATTTAAAACTTTATGGAATCGAAGTCCAAATATGGATTCTTTGATTGCTTTGGGATCTTCTGCTGCTTTTATTTATAGCTTATATGCAACATTTATGATGGCGTATTATCTAGGAAGAATGGATATGGATATGACACATCATTATATGATGCAACTTTACTTTGAATCAGCAGGGATGATTCTAACTTTAATTTCTTTAGGTAAATATTTAGAATCACGTTCTAAACAAAAAACTTCAGAAGCGATTGAAAAATTGATGAAGTTGATGCCTTCAACAGCTATCGTGTTAAAAGAAGGTAAAGAAGTTGAAGTAGCCATCGAAGATGTTCAAATTGGTGATGTTGTCATCGTTAAACCAGGAAACAATATTCCTTTGGATGGAAAAATCATTCAAGGACATGGTTCTATCAATGAAGCTATGATTACTGGAGAAAGTTTACCAGTCGATAAAACAGCTGGGGATCAAGTGATTGGTTCAACCAATAACTTAGATGGTTATATGCAAGTAGAAGTCAGTCATACTTCTGATGATACGACTCTTTCTAAGATCATTCGTTTAGTAGAAGAAGCAGGAGCTTCCAAAGCGCCAATTGCAAAACTTGCAGATAAGATCAGTGGTGTCTTTGTACCAACGGTTATTACGATTTCTATCATAACTTTCATTTTATGGTTAACCCTTGGAAACAAAGATTTCCACTTTGCCTTAAACTGTGCGATTTCAGTGCTTGTTATTTCTTGTCCATGTGCTTTAGGACTTGCGACTCCTACAGCTATCATGGTTGGAACAGGAAAAGGAGCTAATTTAGGTATCTTAGTTAAATCAGCGCAACATTTAGAAGAACTTTCTAAATGTGATACCATTGTTTTAGATAAAACAGGAACACTTACTGAAGGAAAGCCTCAAGTAACAGAAGTTTATCCAATGGGTATAAGTGAAAATGATTTATTGAAATATGCGGGTTCGATTGAACAATATTCTAAACATCCACTTGCTAAAGCGATTCATAGTTATGTTTTAGAACAAGGTCTAGCTATTGATTCGTTGGATCATTTTGAAATGAAACAAGGATTAGGACTTGTGGGTAATTTAAAGGGAGAAGTTCTTTTATCAGGAAACAGACGTTTAATGGAAGAAAATGATGTTGATCTTTCTTCGATTGAAGATCTCTATAAAGAATTATCTTCTAAAGGAAAGACACCTTTATTTTATAGCTATGCCGGAAAACTAATTGGTTTGATCGTTGTTTCAGATGTTTTAAAACAAACAAGTAAACATGCCATTGATTGTTTAAAAGACATGAACATGAATATCTATATGTTGACAGGAGACAATCAATTAACAGCCAATGCCATTGCTGATGAATTAGGCATTGAAGCAATCGGTGAAGTCTTACCACAAGATAAAGAAAAACATGTAAGAGACTTACAAGAAAAAGGACATCGTGTTATCATGGTTGGTGATGGTATCAATGATGCACCTGCTCTTGTTAGAAGTGATGTCGGTATTGCGATGACTTCAGGTATTGATATTGCTATTGAATCTGCTGATATCGTCTTAATGAAAAATGATTTACAAGATGTTGTTGTGGCTTACGAACTATCAAAAGCCACAATTAAAAATATTAAAGAAAACTTATTCTGGGCATTCTTCTATAATGTCATTGGTATTCCTGTTGCTGCAGGAGTGTTCTATTCAATCTTTGGCTGGTTGTTAGATCCAATGTATGGAGCAGCAGCAATGTCATTAAGTTCTGTCTTTGTTGTATCGAATGCACTTAGATTAAGATTCTTTAAACCAAAACATCAAATTATTAAAATACAAGAAACTAGGAAAAAGGAAGAAAAGAAAATGAAAAAAGTATTAGTAGAAGGAATGATGTGCGAACATTGTAAAGCACATGTAGAAAAAGCATTAAATGCTATTGATGGTGTTCAAGCAACAGTTGATCTTGAAAAAAACTGTGCATTTGTAGAAGGTGAAGTTGACGAATCAACACTAAAACAAGCCATTGAAGAAGCTGGATATACTTATAAAGGAATTGAATAAGTATGATGGCCGATAAAAAACAGGTCACAAGACTTTTAAAAACAGCAAGAGGACAAATTGATGGTATCTTAAAAATGGTGGAAGAAGACCGCTATTGCATTGATATTTCACATCAAATCATGGCCAGTGAAGCTATTTTAAAAAGAGCTAATAAAGAAGTCTTAAAAGCACATATGACACATTGTGTACATGATGCAGTCAATAGTGAAGATTGTGATCAAAAAGTAGAAGAAATGATTAAAGTATTAGATAATTTATTAAAATAAGAAATCTTGAAAAAGGTTTCTTTTTTTTATGCAAAAAGTATAATACCGGCTTATATAAGACGGTATTGTATCTTTTGATATTGTAAACTGCAAGTATAAAGTAATGAGGTTGTTATTAAAGAAGGTAATTTTAAATATAATAAAAGTTGTATTAAATATTTTGGTATCGACTGAATATAGATATAAGTAAAATTGTCTCTCTGTTTTTAAGAATTTTCCTCAGAATATAGAAATATTACAAACGCTGATGAAGGGTAATAAGGTTGTCGAGTTGTGAGAAATATTGACCG
>JAUNWT010000107.1 GCA_030540195.1 Bacillota bacterium
TTTTGACCGCACCATGCACCAGCGCGACCTAAGACATCTGCCATTTTGTCCATAAATTTTTCCTCCCTTAAATATTTTTTTGACACTAATAGTATAATCTATTATGCAAATAAAAGTCAACGTTTTTTTAATTTAAAAGTACCATACTTTTAATTTTAAAAGATTGAATATTTTAAAAAAACCGCATAAAATAAGGGTTTTTGAGCATTTTTGAAAGCGGTTATTTTTTTTAATTTTTTTGTTAAAAAAAGAAAACGCTATCATTTAGATAGCGTTTTTTGACAATTTTCAGCTATTGAACAGTAACAGTTTGTAGTTCGAAATTGTTGTAATGATACCTTGTAAACGAGTATTCAAAAATAATTCCACTACTCAAATAAGCTGTTTGTTCTACTTCAATATATGGCTCATATTCTTTTAAACCTAGATTTTCTTGTTCTAGCGGACTCGATAAATGTGCACGGATTGTTTTATGCGTACTTTGAATTTTTAGTTTCAGTTCTTTTTCTATATACTGGTAAATCGAGCCTTTTAAATGTTCCAATTTTAAGTTAGGAATAATTGAGATAGGCATATATGTAATTTCTAGACAATACGGTTTATCATCAAACACTCTTTTTCTTATAATATGATATACAAAGGAACCCTCTTCTATTTGTAACTTTTTAGATATATGTTCATCGCTTGGAATAACTGAAAATTCTATAATTTCGCTTTTTAAATCGCCTTTTCCTTCTAATTTTCGTGTTAACCCAAGTCCTGATTGTTTGAGTTGATTGGCATCTTCTGATGAAGCATCATAGTCTTTTACAAAAGTTCCTGCACCTCTTCTGCGTACAATCAATCCTTCTTTTACTAATATATCTAAGGCTTTTTTCATTGTTTCTTTATTACAATGATAAGTCACACACAACACATATTCATAAGGGAGTTTTTGTCCATATGTATATTTTTTATCAAAGATTTTACTTCTAATATCATCTGCGATATCAATATATTTAACCATAGACGATCCCTCCTACCATAACTAAAAATACCATACTTTTAATAAATTTGCACGGACTTTTTGATAAGAAAGCTATTTTTGTATAATAGAAAAAACAATCCTAATATTATTTAAACTCTAATAAATAGCCCTTTTAAACTTTAATCACTCTTCTCATTTTAATACTTGAACAACTAAAAATCGCTTGATCTTATTGATCAAACGATTCATTCATTAATCTAATTGTATTTGTTTTACAATTTCATTATCAAAGGTTTTAATTGTAAAACAATCATTTTCATAAATACCATAACTATTCGTACCTTCTTTAGGTAAAGAAATCGAAGACGGATTTAATATATAAATGCCGTTTTCTTTTTTTGCAAGTGGTTTATGAAAATGTCCATAAATCAAAATATCATTTTCATTTAATAAAGGAAGTTGATCCTCATTAAATAAATGTCCATGTGTCATAAAGAAATGATGTTGGTCAACATCCATCAAAGCATAATCACTACGCATAGGAAAATCTAAAACCATTTGATCTACTTCACTATCACAATTTCCTCTTACTGCAATAATATCCTTCTTTAAAGGATTTAATAAAGCAATAACCTTCTTACAATTATAATCCTTAGGCAAATCATTACGAGGACCATGATATAAAATATCCCCTAAAATAACAAGCTTATCTGCTTTTTCTTCATGATATTTTTCAATGGCCTTATTTGCCCAATAATAAGAACCATGAATATCCGATATAAACATTACTTTCATAAAATTACGCTCTTCTAATTGTTTTAATTACAACTGGTGTTGTTGGACAATCTTGGAAATTTGTAGGGACATTAGCAATTTGATCAACAATATCTAAACCTTCAGTAATCTTACCAAATGCAGCATATTCACCATCTAAATGTGGTGCAGGTTTATGCATAATAAAGAATTGTGAAGAGGCAGAATCTTTGATCATTGTTCTAGCCATAGATAAAACACCTTCTGTATGTTTTAATTCATTGTTAACACCATTGCTTTTAAATTCACCTTTAATAGAATCACAATGTTTTTCTTTAAAATCTTTTGTATATCCTCCACCTTGAATCATAAATCCAGGGATGACTCTATGGAAAATTAATCCAGCAAAGAAATCTTCATCAATTAATTTTAAAAAGTTTTCTACAGTAATTGGTGCAACTTCAGGATAAAGTTCTCCTTTCATCACATCTCCATTTTCCATTTCAATTTCAATTAATACTTTTTCCATTCTCTAATTCTCCTTATCTACTACTTCTACATCAACAACCTTATTTTCAATAGATTGTTGTTTTTCTTTTTTCTTTTTCTTTAAAAGAAATCTTACTAAAAAATAAACAAGTACAACTCCTGCCGCAATTCCAAATAACCAAACAATATTCTTTACTTGATCAAATTGATATGCTGTCGCTACCACTAAACATAAATTGATAATATTCATTGATCCTGCTAATTTATATTTTTGATTAACAATAAAATTCAAGGAAAGCGCAGATGAAGCAAATAACCCAACAATAAGCATAACTTCCATACTATGTTCCTCCTTGTATTATTTTATCATAATAGAATCATTTTTGTTATACATTATTTAGTATGGGATACTTAGTCCAAAAATATATTTTTATTTATTTCTTCATGTTATAATTTGGTGAACAACCATAAAGACGGTAGGCGGTTATCCTTGGTCGTGTTGATCGAAGGGCGTATTCTTCGTTTACATAGATATCTCTAGGGAAATATGAAAAACGAAGGTAATGGAAATGACAGCTTATGAAGCAATCATGATTATGTTAGGTACACTAACACTAATCATGTCAGTAATAGTTATCATTGTAAAATTACTTCTATACATTATAGAAAATAGTGCAAAAAAATAACTACCTCACAAAGTTTTGGCGAACATTAAGGTAGTTATTTTTAATCTTCAAAAAAATCCAAGACGAACCGTTTATCGGTTGTTCTTTTTTCATATTTATTATAATTAAATTTTATAAATAATTCAATAAAATCTTATCTATCTAATTTCATATACAACAGAGGATAAGGATTCCCTTCTTCATCCAATTCTGTTCTCTTATATGTCTTAAATCCCATAGATTCATAAAAACCAATAGCTTGTGGATTTTGTTCATTTACTGTTAATTCACAAACATCATAGTTCTTCATACCATAGCGTAGTAAAGCTTTACCGAGTCCTTTTCCTCTTTGGTTAGAAGCTATAAATAACATTTCTAATTTATGATTTTCAATTCCCATAAATCCAACAATTTCATTATTATTTACAACCATCAAATGTTCAACACCCTTTAATGCCATAGGAACATACACTTTAATATGTTCAATTTCCTGTTCATTTAAAAATGTATGGGTTGCTTTTACAGAATCCTCCCAAACATTTACAAGTGTATTTATTAATTTATCATTTCTATCTTTTATTTCAATTATTTCCATCAATCATCCTCGCCTTATTCTCTCTGCCCATTAATGAATAATAATATTTCCATAGTTCCAAAGATTGTAGAGGTATTTTTTGTTTATTAATTTCAATTATTTCCACTATTTGTTTCTTCATTAAGGAACAATCATAGTCAACCCCATCCTTAACAATCACAAAACCAGCCATTACATCAATATCTATCCCATCAACAACATATTCTAAAAAATGTCTTGTTTTATACTTTGCTTTTGGATGAGGCGGCATCAATGTTCCCATTTCTAACATAATAGCCTTTACTTTCTCTATATCTTTTTCATCCACCATTAAATCAATATCATTAAAATGGTCTGTTTTTCCTTTAAAATATAAAAGTAATGAAGCCCCTACAGCCCATGTAATCTTTTCTTCATTAAAAAGCTTTGCTATTTTAGTAAGCACTTCTAATTTGTCATTAATCTCTTTCATATAATCACCTATATCAAGTTTATCATACAAATAAAAAAATTTCTTATTTTCTATTGAAAACTTTGTTCAAAAGCACATTTTTATTCATATTATAACTTATCTAACAACCATAAAGACGGTAGGCGCCACTTGATCATCAAAACCAAAGGAGCGTATTCTTCGTTTACATAGATATCCTTAGAGAAATACAAAATGCAGAGGTGATGGAAATGACAGCTTATGAAGCCATCATGATTGTGTCAGCCACACGAACATTAACGATGTAGATAATAAGTATTGTTATTAAATTACTTCTATACATTATAGAAAATAATGCAAAAAAATAACTACCTCATGTCTCTGGAAAAGTGTGAGGTAGTTATTCTACACTAAAAAATCCAAGGCTAACCGCTTATCGGTTGTTCCTTTTTTATATTCATAATAAACAAACGTTATAAAAAATTCAATTATTTATGATAGGTTTCTCTTCGCATGATTTTGAATGCACGATAGACCTGTTCAACTAAAATTAGTTTCATTAATTGATGAGGAAAAGTCATTTTAGAGAAACATAAACGATAATCCGCTCTTTGTAATAAAGACTTTCCTAAACCTAAAGAACCACCAATAACAAAAGTAATCGTACTCTTTCCTCTAATCATACACTCTTCAATATGTTTAGAAAAAGTCACACTATCTATTTCTTTTCCATGTAAATCCAAAACAATCACATATTCATCATCTTTGATTTTAGCGACAATTTTATCTGCTTCTTTATCTTTGATGATATTTTCAACATTTTCACTGGCATTATCAGGAATCGGTTCATCTCCTACTTCTACCATTTCCACTTTACAGTAAGCATTGAGTCTTTTGACATATTCATTGATTCCATTAACAAGATATTTTTCTTTGAGCTTACCAATTGTTAAGATTCTAATTTTCATAATGTCCTCCAGAAACGATTTCTTTTTGATCTGCCACTTTGATTTCATCAAAATAAATATGTTCTTCATCAAAAACTCTTCGATATGTATTTAATGCTGTTTCTTTTGTATTTGCTTCTTCAGATAAGTGAGCTAAACAAATCTCTTTTGTTCTTTCACCAATAACCCGTGCCATAATATGCGCACTATATTCATTATTAAGATGGCCTTTATCTCCTAAAATACGATTTTTTAAAAATAAAGGTCTTCTTGTACTCATTAATAATTCAATATCATGATTACTTTCAAAAATATAATAATCTAAATTTTTCATATACCCCATATTCTTTTGAGATACATAACCTGTATCTGTCATATAAAGAATCGTTTCATGTTTTCCTTTTATCACAAATCCTAATGGTGAGGTTGCATCATGTGATAAAGGTAGAGGGGTAATAATATAATGATCTAATTGTATGTCTTGATAATTTTCTAGTTCGTGGCTTTCATCTATTCCTGGAATGCATCCTTTACCACAATAGACAATACTTTGATCAAAGATATCGATATTTTTATTATGGTCGACATGATCATGCGTTAATAAAACATAATGGATATCATTTTCATGAAATCCTAGTTGATTAAGTTTTGTATAAAGTTGTCTTTTACTGATTCCACAATCAATTAAAAGTCCATTGCCTTGATCATAGATAAAGATACTATTTCCCTTAGAACCACTTGCTAAGATATGATATTCCATTTTTCCCTCCAAAACAAAAATGAGTACCAAGTACTCATTTTCTTATTTAAGTCCGTATTTTTTATTGAATTTTTCAACACGTCCATCAGCACTAGCAAATCTTTGTTTTCCAGTATAGAATGGATGAC
>JAUNWT010000108.1 GCA_030540195.1 Bacillota bacterium
CCTGTTCCCATTCCGAACACAGAAGTTAAGCATCATCACGGCGAAGATAGTACTTCGGTGCGAAAATAGCTCGTTGCCAGTTCTTTTTTTATATTTTTTACTTTATTAAAACCACCTGACTTCATTTCTTGCCAGGTGGTTTTTAGATACACTGTTTTAGCTTTTCTACAATTAGGTCTATTTTTTCACTATTTAATGATGAGTAGTTCATAACATAAATATTTTTGTTTTCCTTATTATTTTTATAATATTGCGAAAGTGGACTTAATCGTATCCCTTTACTATAAGCATTATTGATAATATCTTTTTCTTCTTTTGTACTTTTTATTTTCATTAAGAAATGAACGCCAGCAGTTTCATTATAAATTTCAATTTTATTATTTAGACTACTCGTTTGAAAGGCATTTAAGATTGTATTTTGTTTCTTTAAATAATAATTTCTTAAACGATTAACATGTCTTTCAAAATGTCCGTTTTCAATAAATCTTGAAAGAGTATATTGTTCAAAATTTGAAACTGTACATGAATAAAATGAAAGACGTCTATAATATTCATCAGCTAATGACTCTGGTAATACCATATAAGACATACGGATAGTTGATGATAAAGTTTTAGTAAAGGTATTCATGTAGATGACTTTATCGGAAACATCGATACTTTGCAAAGTTGGAATGGGTTTTCCACCTAATCTTAATTCACTATCATAATCATCTTCAATGATATAATGTTTTTCAACTTTATTTGCCCATCCTAGAAGTTCATACCTTCTTGAAATTGGCATAACAATACCTGTAGGAAAATGATGAGATGGAGAGATATGTATTACATCAATTTTCTTTTCTTCTAATTCGTTTGGATCTATTCCATAATCATCTATATCCACATATTCAAAATCAACATTCATACTTTTATAAATTTGGGCAGTTTTTGGATAACCAGGATTTTCTAAGCCATATTTAACATCGTTTCCTAAAAGTTGAATAATCAAGCTATATAGATATTCTGTACCTGCACCAATAATGATTTGTTCAGGTTTAATATTCATATCTCTAAAATCTTTTAAGAAATTCGCAATATTTTTTCTTAATTCAAGAATACCACCACAAGGTGAATTGATCATGAGTTCTTTTTGGTTATCTCTTAGTACTTCTTTCATTGTTTTGATCCATGTAGTAAAGGGAAAGATATCACTTTCTGTTTGATTACTAGAAAAATCAGCTAAGTAGTGATTATGTCCACTTGTTAAAACTACTTTTTCTTTATTCACTTGTTTTTTAGAAGGAATATTTTTTAAATCAGCAACATAAAATCCTTTCTTTGGTAATGAATAAATAAAACCTTCAGACATAAGTAAACTATAAGCACTTTCAACAGTAATAATACTTACTCCAAGATTTTTTGAAAAAGGTCTTTTTGATGGTAATCTTTCTCCTGGCTTTATTTTTCCTAAAATAATATCCTTTTTTATACATTTGTAAAGATATTCATAAAGAGAATCTGACCCTATATTTATTAGATTATATGTCAACATTATGTATTCCTCCTTAAACTGACCTTATTGAATATATTCAATTTGAATATTTTCATATATTCACATTTAAGTATAATAAAAGCCATAACAAAAGTAAACAGGGGGATCAAAAAATGTCAAATGAAAGATATACATTAAATAAACAATTAGCACAAATGTTGAAAGGTGGCGTTATTATGGATGTAACTACGCCTGAACAAGCAAAAATTGCGGAAGAAGCAGGAGCTTGTGCAGTGATGGCACTTGAAAGAATTCCTGCAGATATTCGAGCAGCAGGGGGAGTTGCAAGAATGTCTGATCCAAAGATGATTCAAGAGATTCAAGCAGCGGTAAGTATTCCAGTTATGGCAAAATGTCGTATTGGACACTTTGTAGAAGCACAGCTTTTACAAGCTATAGAAATTGATTACATTGATGAAAGTGAAGTTTTATCTCCAGCTGATGATGTCTATCATGTTAATAAAAGAGAATTTGAAGTACCATTTGTCTGTGGGGCTAAAGATTTAGGAGAAGCACTTCGTCGTATCAATGAAGGAGCAAGTATGATTCGTACAAAGGGGGAACCAGGAACAGGAGATATTGTTCAAGCTGTTCGTCATATGAGAATGATGAATAAACAAATTGCTCAAATTTCAGCGCTTAGAAAAGATGAACTTTATGAAGTTGCAAAACAGTTACAAGTACCTTTTGAACTTGTAGAATATGTTCATGATCATAAAAAATTACCAGTTGTCAACTTTGCTGCTGGTGGGGTTGCAACACCTGCAGATGCTGCCTTAATGATGCAATTAGGGGCAGAAGGAGTTTTTGTTGGTTCAGGAATCTTTAAATCAGGAAATCCTAAAAAACGTGCTGCAGCAATCGTTAAAGCTGTCACAAATTATACAGATGCTAAATTGATTGCAAAATTATCTGAAGATTTAGGGGAAGCAATGGTTGGTATTAATGAACAAGAAATTGAAATTTTAATGGCTGAAAGAGGTAAATAATGAAAATTGCAGTTCTTGCTTTACAAGGAGCTTTTATTGAACATGAAAAAAGATTAGAACAATTAGGAGCAACTTGTATTGAATTAAGACAAAAAAGTGATCTTGATCAAGAATTTGATGGACTCGTATTGCCAGGAGGAGAAAGTACAGTTCAAGGAAAGCTTTTAAAAGAATTGGATATGTTTGATGACTTAAAAAAACGTATTCAAGATGGCTTACCAACGCTTGCAACATGTGCAGGACTCATTTTATTAGCAAATAAAATTGTTAATCAAGATCAAACTTATTTTTCCACAATACCTATGACAGTTAAAAGAAATGCTTATGGTCGACAACTAGGAAGCTTTCATACCATTGAAGAAATGAAAGGAATAGGAAAAGTTCCTATGACTTTTATTCGAGCACCTTATATCGAAAGTGTACAAGAAGGTGTTGATATTCTTTCTAAAGTGAATGACCATATTATTGCTGTTCAATATAAAAATCAACTAGCACTTGCTTTTCATCCTGAACTTGATGAAGATGATTCTATTCATCAATATTTTATAAATATGATTAAAAAGTCTACGAAGTAGACTTTTTTCTTATATAATAAAAACAAAGGGAGTGTTAAGATGAATCATCATATAGAAGTAGTGAATTCTAATATAAAATATCCAATTATTTTTTATAATCATTTTTTTAATCAAAACCGACCCGTAACATCACATTTCCACAAGGACATTGAAGTTGTTTATGTCGTTTCAGGAAAATTAGAGGCATATATAGATGGAAAAAATGAAATATTTCATCAAGGAGAAATGTTTATCATTAATAGTCATGTTATTCATCAATTTATATTTTTGGAAGAAACACATATATATACTTATCTTCTTTCAATAGATGTATTTAATGAATTTAATATCAAATGCAATACATTTAGGTTAAGAGCACCTTTAGATGTAGAATGGGTGAAACCTTGGCTAGAAATGAGAAATTGCCAATACCTATCCTCTTTAGACAAACATATTTTAATGTATCAACTCTATCAAAAATTAATCCAAGATTGTTTAATTGAAACAAAAAAAGAAACAAAATTAAATGATATTTCTTTTATATTAGATGAAATAGAAAAAAAGTATGATCAAAATCTCACACTTGAATTTCTTGCAAAAAGGTTTCATTTTCATCCTAATTCACTGACACGCTATTTTAAAAAACAAACAGGAACTACTTTTTATCAATATCTACAAAAAATCCGATTAAAACATGCTTATTATGATTTAATGCATACGGATATGAAAATTATTGATATTGCTTTAAATAATGGATTTAAAAATGTGAAATCTTTTGAAAAAGTATTTCAAAATGAATATCAAAAAACACCTACAAATTATAGAAAAGGTTTATAATTGCCTATTCATTGCTTAAAAAAGCAATGAATATATTTTATGAATAATTAGAATAAAAGAGAGGAGGATCAAAAAATGGAATGGTGGAAAAAGAGTGTTGTTTATCAAATTTATGTAAAAAGTTTTCAAGATAGTAATAATGATGGTATAGGTGATCTTCAAGGAATTATTTCTCGTTTAGATTATTTGGAAAAATTAGGAGTTGATGTTTTATGGTTAACACCTATTTATAAGTCTCCTAATGATGATAATGGCTATGATATTTCAGATTATTATCAAATTCAACCAGAATTTGGGACGATGAAGGATTTTGAAGAATTATTGGAAAAAGCACATCAAAAACAAATTAAAATTATTATGGATGTTGTTTTTAATCACACAAGCGATGAGCATTATTGGTTTAAAGAAAGTCAATCATCAAAAGAAAATCCTTATCGAGATTATTATATTTGGAAAGAACCTAAAGAAGGAGGAGTTCCTAATAATTGGACAAGTTGTTTTCAAGGCCCAGCATGGGAGTTTGATGAAAATACAAAAGAATATTATCTCCATTTATTTTCTAAAAAACAACCTGATTTAAATTGGCAAAACCCTAAAGTAAGACAAGAATGTTATGATATTATGAATTATTGGATAGATAAGGGAGTAGATGGTTTTCGTTTAGATGTCATTAATGTTATTAGTAAAGATGAAAATCAATACTATGTAGACAGTCCAATTAAAGGACATAAGGTATGTGCTAATGGACCACATGTACATGAATATATCCAAGAGATGAATCAAAAGGTATTTTCAAGAAAGAAATTATTGACAGTAGGAGAAACGCCAGCTGTTACTATAGAAGATGGTAAAAAATATGCACCATTAGATAATAGTGAATTAAGTATGATTTTTCAATTTGAATTGATGGATGTTGATGGTGGAGAAACAAATAAGTGGTCTGATCAACACTTTGTTTTAAAAGATTTAAAACAAATCATGTCAAGATGGCAAGAGGGGATGTATCAAAAGGCATGGAACTCATTATTTTGGAATAACCATGATCAACCTCGTTGTGTTTCACGATTTGGTGATACTTCGACAGCTCTTTATCATGAAAAATCAGCAAAAATGTTAGCAATTTGCCTTCACATGATGCAAGGAACACCTTATATTTATCAAGGAGAAGAGTTAGGAATGACGAATGTTCCATTTAAATCATTGAATGATTATCGCGATATTGAAACCTATAATAGCTACAAACACTTGTTGAAATAGAAAAGAAAGTCACTCATGAAGATATGTTACGCTACATGTTAAAATCAAGTCGTGATCATGCAAGAACACCAATGCAATGGAACAAAGATAAAAATGCGGGATTTAGTGATCAAACACCATGGATCATGGTAAATCCAAATTATCTCACAATCAATGCAGAAGATGAAATCAATAATTCAAATTCAATTTTTTATACTTATCAAAAACTTATACAATTAAGGAAAACATATGAAATTATAACTTTAGGTAAATATGAATTAATGATGAATGATGATGAAAATATCTATGCCTATAAACGTCTTTATAAAGATGAAGAAATGCTTGTTTATTGTAATTTTAGTAATCAAGAAGTTGTTTATGATGCCTCTATCTTAAATGATGAAAAAATATTGATTCAAAACTATGAAAAGCATCAAAAGGGAACTCTTAAACCTTATGAAAGCATTGTTTTCTATCAAAAAAGGGTAATTTAAAATAATGAGGGGTTGCTCATATTTTGGTTATCAAATAGTGTGGG
>JAUNWT010000015.1 GCA_030540195.1 Bacillota bacterium
AAATGATGATGTTGACACATCATCAAATTTAGATATTTCCGAAGTAGACTTTTAAATCATAAAGAAAGGTGGGGTGAATTTCACCCCACGCTATTTGATAACCAAAATATGAGCAACCCCTCATTATTTTAAATTACCGTTTTTTTATAACAATTCTTTTACTTGTCCGTTTTGCACATAAACTCTTGGCACACGTTTTGAAATCAAGCATAAGACTTCATAAGATATCGTATCTAAATCCTTTGCCATACTTTCTAAAGAAATATGTTCCCCAAAGATTTCTACTTGATCACCAATCTTCACATTTTCATCCACGCGTACCATCATTTGATCCATGCACACACGCCCTACAATTTCATAATATTTACCATTGATGTAAACTTTACGTCCTTGGTTTTTACGAATAAAGCCATCAGCATAACCAATTGGTAAAGTTGCAATGTATTCATCTTCTTTAGCGGTATAAGTTAAGCCATATCCCACTTTATCACCTGCAGGTATTTTTTTGATCATTGCTACTTTGGTATAAAGTGACATAACTTGTTTGAATTTTGTTTCTTCTTCACCATTTGGTGAACATCCATACATGGTAATACCAAGTCTTCCCATATTTGATTTTTCATCATGATGATATGTCATGGCTGCTGAATTGCAACAATGAATGTATTTAAACTTACAATTACCAATCATTTCATAAAAGAGACTTCTTTGTTTTTCAAAAGCTTCATCGTCACCATCTGCTGTCGCAAAATGTGTAAAGATTCCTTCAACATCAAATTTATTTGGATCAATTAATTCTAATAATGTTGATAATTCTTCTTTGGACATTAAACCAATACGATGCATTCCTGTATCTAATTTAATATGCACTTTTAAAGTTTGTCCTTCATCAATTAAGTTTTCTAAAAGCTTTAAATAATCAACTGAAACCATTGTTAAAGAAATATCATATTTGATTGCTAAATCAATATCTTTTTTACTTGTAGGAATTGCTCCTAAAATTAAAATTCCTTTATCAATTCCCAGTTCTCTTAATTCAATAGCTTCTGGTAATGTTGCTACTGCAAACATTTCTACATAATCTATATTCTTTAAAAAACTAGCCACTTCTTTATATCCATGACCATAAGCATCTGCTTTAATAACCACCATTAATGGTCTTTTAAATTCATTATGTGCTAATTCTACATTATATTTTAAATGATCTAAATCTACAATTGCATACGTGTCACGTTTTAAATTCATAAACGACACCTCCACACAATAGTATAATCCAACCCTTTCAATAATTCAATTTGAAATATTATTTTGTTGAAGAAGATTGAATACTTGTCATAACAGAAATCATTTCTTCTTTAGTAAGATCTTTCGAATATAAAGAGCATAAAACACCTTGATGAATCATTGTTAATTTACCTGGTTGATAATAAGCAAACCCATCTACCAAATCAACAACTTCTTCTTTTTCAATTTGTATCATTTGATCCCCTACTAAACTTTCAACCATCGTAAAATTTTTATCTCCGGTGAATTTTAAAATATGATTTTTATCTCCTTCAATCGTTGAAACTGTTTCACTTTCTAATTTAGATCCTAATAAGGCAACGGGATATAAAACATCTAACTGACTTGAAACACGATCATTATTTTTTGATTCTTTTAAGGCTTGATTTTGATTAAAATGTTTTTGATCAAATTTTACATTTGTTTTAAATTCATTGACTTTTACCGAAACAATTTCTCCTTCATCCTTATCTAAGCATAAAACAATCCATGGTTTTAATTTCTTATCAAAAATCACTTGTTGTTTAACAATACGTGGATCATTAGGATAAGAGACTTTTGCTTCTATTTGATATCCTTTTTCAATCTTTTTTACTTTATTTTCATCAAGTAATTGTATTAAGTAAGAATAAATATAAGGTTTAGGACTATTTTCAGGCCAATCACTTTGAAACTTAAACATTTGATTTAAAGTTGGTGTTAAAACATAAACACCTTTTTTATTACGAATAATAACTTGTGCTTGATTCAAACTTTTATCATAAAGTTCTACGCGATAATATTTTTCTTTTCCTTTTTTTAAATAATCCACTTTTACTTCATAGCTTTTCAATTCATCATTTTGACTCATTTCCATATCACAAACTAATTGATAGTTATTTACTTTTTTTGCTTCTTCTAATGTTGATTTTAAAGAATTTCCTTTCATACGATAAAATAAAAAACCAACAACTATGACAACAACAATACCAATAATGAGATATATTTTTTTCAAATTGATCCCTCCTTTATTAAATTATTCTTTTTTATTTATTTTATGTATAAAATAAAATCTCTTGGATAGAATCTATTTAAGGAGGTTAAGAAAATGAACGTATTACAAAAAACAGCCCTTGTTTTTACAATTATTGGAGCAATCAATTGGGGGCTTATTGGCTTATTTAATTTTAATTTAGTCGATAGTTTATTTGGTCAAAATAGTTTTTTATCAATGCTCATTTATATTGTTGTAGGAATAGCGGGACTCATTAATATTATGCTTTTCTTTACAGATTTAAATATAAAAGAGTAGCCAAAGCTACTCTATTTCAAATGATGACATATGGCCATCTTTGGTATCAATTTTAATACGATTTTTTACCATCTTTAACATAGGAATATCATGTAAAGAATCCGAATAAGCATAAGATAAGTCATAATCTATTTCTAGATTATGATTTTTTATCACTTCTTGGATTCTTTTTACTTTTTCTTCATTTTTACAGTTATTACCAATCATTTGACTTGTATATTTACCCTCTTTGATCAAAGTCTTGGTTCCCAAGATTTCATCAACAGGTAACTTACAAAAACGAAGATAAGCTTCTACAGAAGCACTACATATATAAATTGTATATCCTTCTGCTTTTTTCTTCTTTAATTCTTCAATTACATTTAAATAATAACAAGGCTCTAATTCTTCTTGATAAAACTTTTCAATTTCTTGATCATTCATATAATCCAAAGGATAAAGCCATGCTGATTTTGCTTTATTTAATGGTTCTATTTTAAGTAAATAAAGTGCATAATGATAAACAACCTTTAATAGTCTAAAAACAGAAAGTGGATGTTTTTTTAAATAATATTTTAAAAGTTTTCCACCAGAATCCCCATGTATTAAAGTATCATCAAAATCAAAAAAAGCAAACTTCGTTAACACTTAGGCAATCTCCAAAGCAACTTCCATCATTGCTGTAAATGTTTTTTCTCTTTCTTCTGCTGTTGTTTCTTCATTTGTTACTAATGAATCAGAAACAGTTAATAAAGTTAACGCTTTTTTACCTGCATATGCGGCATTTGCGAATAAAGCATATGATTCCATTTCTGTTGCAAGACATCCCATTTTAATCCATTTATCAGCTCTATTATCGGCATGATAGAATAAATCAGAAGATAAGATATTACCAACATGATAAGTTAAATTCTTTTCTTTTGCTTTTTCTACTGCTTTTTCTAATAAACTATAATCAGAAATAGCTGAATATGTTCCTGGTAATTCATATTGATGTGCATAATTTGAATCTGTACAAGCACCTTGAACAATAATGATATCTCTTAAATGAACATCTTCTTTAAATGATCCACAAGAACCAATACGAATAATATTTTCTACATCATAGAAATGAAATAATTCATAACTATAAATACCAATACTAGGCATTCCCATACCTGAACCCATGATAGAAACTTCTTTTCCTTTATAAGTTCCTGTATAGCCAAACATATTTCTTGTCGCATTAAATTGTTTAACATTTTCTAAATAAGTTTCTGCTAAATATTTTGCACGTAAAGGATCTCCTGGCATTAAGACAGTTTTTGCAATATCTCCTTTATTTGCTTGATTATGTGGTGTTGACATAAACACTTCCTCCTTTATTTTCTCTTTAAAGTTTAACATATTCTTTTTCAATTGATAATAACTTTTAAGACTTTTGTACTTTTCCATCCTTTAAATAATAATATGTTTCAATTTCCGCAGCTTCATTTAATTCTTTTCCCTGAATAGCATTTACAAGATGTTTAACATAATCATCTTCATTTCCTGCACCTAAGATTGCAAGATAACCTTCTAAAAAGACCATTGGTCCATAGCCATAATCATCTTCATTAAAATCAATGATTTGATCAATATGTTCTTGATAACTTGCTTTCATTTCTTCAAATGTCTTTTCATCATCCATATCATATGCTTTAATTTTCATATGTTTTCCAAATTCTTTTTCAATTGCGGGAAGAACATTCTTTTTAAAGTGTTGACAATTGGAACAATCTTTTAAATAAAAATAGGTTAAATGATATGTTCCTTTCCATTCATTCTTTTGACTTTGACAACCTACTAAAGGAATTAATAAGATTATAATTAATAAAAGTTTCTTTATTTTCTTCATTGTTTCACCCTACCATTTCTTAAATAATAATATCTTTCATTTTGGGATGCTTCATTTAATTCTTTTCCTTGAATAGCATTTACAAGATGTTTAACATAATCATCTTCATTTCCTGCACCTAAGATTGCAAGATAACCTTCTAAAAAGACCATTGGTCCATAGCCATAATCATCTTCATTAAAATCAATGATTTGATCAATATGTTCTTGATAACTTGCTTTCATTTCTTCAAATGTCTTTTCATCATCCATATCATATGCTTTAATTTTCATATGTTTTCCAAATTCTTTTTCAATTGCAGGAAGAACATCTTTTTTAAAGTGTTGACAGTTTAAACAATCTTCAACATAAAAATAAGTTAGATAATAGGTATCTTTCCACTTATTTCCTTGGCATCCTACAGATAATATAAGTAAAAATAGAATCAATATTTTTTTCATCATCTTCTCCTGTTTCAATGATTATACCGCATTTATTTTTCAATGAAAAGAAATGTGATGAAGATAAATAATATTAATAATAATTAATATTGAACAAAAATAATAAATATAATATAATACAAGT
The DNA here is from genome assembly GCA_030540195.1 of Bacillota bacterium. Classification (GTDB taxonomy): domain Bacteria; phylum Bacillota_I; class Bacilli_A; order Erysipelotrichales; family Coprobacillaceae; genus Faecalibacillus. The sequence continues at coordinate 4,995 of JAUNWT010000015.1, forward strand.
AGAAAGGGTGATAGCTATGGCATTTGTATGGTCAACAAATGAAATTTCAAAGAAAACAGTGACTATTTATAGTACAAATCTTACTTTAAACACCGCGGCATGTAAAAATTTTGAAAATGTTCAATATGTTTTATTAGGTGTTGATAAAGAAAATAATTTATTAGGAATTAAACCTGTTGATAAAACGGCAATTGATGAAGGTCTTTATCCCAAAGATCAATTACATCGTATTTCAATTGGTAAAAGTTATGGACGTGTTTCTAATAAAAACTTTATTGAAAACCTTGCAAGAGATTATCATTTAGACTTAAGTGATAAGCAAGGAATTAAATATCCTGCAAACTTTGATGTTGTTCATCAGATTTTAACAGTTCATCTATAAGGGAGGTATAGATATGATGTTGTGGATATGGCTAGGTATTACCATTGTTTCAGCTATTGTTGAGTTAATCACAATAGACTTAGTAAGTATCTGGTTTACTGTCGGGGGAATTGGCGCATTGATTGCGTATGCTCTTGGATTAAGTCAAACAATGCAAATTGTTGTTTTTGTAATCTTGAGTGTTATTTGTATTGTCGCAAGTCGTCCACTTGCTAAAAAGTATTTAAAAACACAAACCGTTAGTACCAACTACGATCGTGTTATTGGCCAACATGGTTTAGTGTTAAAAAGAATTGACGCTGACACAAGAGGAGAAGTCAAAGTACTTTCCACGCAGTGGTCTGCTTCAAGTGTAGATAATTCTACTTTAGAAGCTGGCGATTATTGTGAAATACTTGCCGTAGAAGGTGCCCATCTTGTGGTTAAAAAAATTAATAAAGGAGAAGAAAAATGAGCATTATTACTTTAGTTTTTATCATTATTGTTTTACTTATTATCGTAAGTGTTATTGCTTTTGCTATTCGTATTGTTCCTCAATCAAAAGCATATGTTGTTGAAAGAATTGGTGCCTACAATCGTACATGCGGTGTTGGTCTTCATATTCTTGTTCCATTTTTAGATCGTGTTGCCAACAAAGTTTCTTTAAAAGAACAAGTTGTTGATTTTGCACCTCAACCTGTTATTACAAAAGATAACGTTACAATGCAAATTGATACTGTTGTTTATTATCAAATTACCGATCCACGTTTATTCACATATGGTGTTGATCGTCCAATTAACGCTATTGAAAACTTAACAGCAACAACTCTTCGTAATATCATTGGAGATCTAGAATTAGATGAAACTTTAACATCACGTGATATTATTAATTCACGTATGAGAAGTATTCTTGATGAAGCAACAGATCCTTGGGGAATCAAAGTTCACCGTGTGGAAGTTAAAAACATTATTCCACCTCGTGATATTCAAGAAGCAATGGAAAAACAAATGCGTGCTGAACGTGAAAGACGTGAAGCAATCTTACAAGCTGAAGGTAAAAAGACAGCGGCTATCTTAAATGCTGAAGGGGATAAACAATCAACAATCTTAAGAGCAGAAGCTGAAAAAGAAGCAGCCATCGCTAAAGCCGAAGGTCAAGCAGAAGCATTACGTTTAGTTTACGAAGCACAAGCAAAAGGTATTACTTATATCAACGATGCCCATCCAGATCAAGCTTATGTCACTTTACAAGGTTTCAAAGCTTTAGAAAACTTATCTAAGGGTGATGCTACTAAAATCATTATTCCAAGTGAATTACAAGGAATCGCTGGTCTTGCGACAACTTTAAAAGAAGTTGTAACAGAAAAGAAAGATAAAGAATAATAAAAACAGTCTTCGGACTGTTTTTTCATATTCTTTTTTTTATCTCATATAGTGTATAGGGTGAAAAACTATGTGTGGTATTTTATGTTTATACAATAAACAAAGAAATGTTTTAGAGGATTGTGGTAAGTTTAATCAAATGCTTCATTTATTGGAACATCGTGGTCCTGATGATTCAAGGACTTATTTTGATAGTCATGTTTTATTAGGTCATTGTCGTTTGTCGATTATTGATTTAAAGGGTGGTAAACAGCCTTTTGAATATACGTATCAAGGAAAAACATATCGTATTATTTTTAATGGTGAAATCTACAATATGAATGAATTGAAGAAGCATCTTATTGATTTAGGATTTCATTTTTCAAGTCAAAGTGATAGTGAAGTTTTACTTGTTTGTTTTATTGCTTATCAAGAAAAGTGCTTAAATATGTTAGATGGTATTTTTTCTTTTGTTATTTATTACGATGATCAAATCTTTGCTTGTCGTGATCACTTAGGGGTAAAACCTTTGTATTATTATTTAAAAGATAATGATCTTATTATCGCTAGTGAAATCAAAGCCATTTTAATGTATTTAGGAAAATGTATCGTTGACAAAACAGGTATTAAAGAACTCTTAGGATTAGGTCCTAGTTTGTCTCCAGGAAAAACACTCTATAAAGATATTTCAAGTTTAAGACCAGCTCATTATTTATTTTATGATGGAAATGACTGTCTCATTGAACGTTACTGGTGCTTACAAAAAAAGCCTCATCTTAAAAGCTATGAAGAAACAGTACAAGATGTACGTTATCTCGTTAACCAAAGTATTCAACGGCAACTTTTAAGTGATGTGCCAATTTCTTGTATGTTATCAGGTGGTTTAGATTCAAGTATTATTACCGCTTTAAGCAGCCAATATGTCAATAACATATCAACCTATAGTATTGATTATTTAGATCAAGAAAAATACTTTAAACCTTATGATTATCAATTAACTCGTGATAGTGATTATATTGATGAAATGGTCGAACGTTATCACAGTCATCATAATAATGTCGTACTTTCACAAAAGAACCTCATTATCTTTTTAAAACAAAGTATGATTGCGCGTGATGCACCAGGTATGGCAGATATCGACTCAAGTTTTCTTTTATTTTGTAAAGAAATTAAAAGACATCATAAAGTTGTTTTATCAGGGGAATGTGCTGATGAAATCTTTGGTGGTTATCCGTGGTTTTATAAAAAAGAGCTCTATAGTTTAGATACTTTCCCATGGATTAGAGATATTGATCAAAGACTTGATTTATTAAATGAAAATATAAAAAAATTGAACATCAAAGATTATGTTCAAAATCAATATTATCAAACTTTACAAGAAATCGATTATCTTGATCAAAGTTTCTATGATACCAATAAAAGAAAAATGATTTATCTTAATATTGAATGGTTTATGCAAACCCTTCTAACTCGTAGTGATAGTCAATCAATGTATAACGCTGTTGAACTACGTGTCCCTTTTGCTTCCAAAGATCTTATTGAATATATGTATAACGTTCCTTGGGCTTATATGTATAAAGATCAACAAGAAAAAAGTGTTCTCCGTGATGCTTTTAAAGATTTCCTTCCTAACGATATCTACAATCGTAAAAAGAATCCTTACCCTAAAACCCACTCTCCTTTTTTCCTTACCTATATTAAACGGCTTCTATTAGAAACCCTCAATGATAAAAATAATATACTCTATCAACTCTTTGATATAAAAAAACTCAAACACTTCATTGAAAACAGTGAAACTATTGAAGTCCCTTGGTTTGGTCAATTGATGATGGGACCACAACTTCTTGCTTACTTCTATCAAATCTATGTTTGGGGTAAAATTTATCATGTAGAATTAGAACTCTAAAGAAGTTCTAATTCTATTTCATTATTTTGTAGATGAATATCTTTTAGATATTCATTTTTTATTCTTATTTGTTTTCCATGAACTTGTATTTCAGGAATATCTTTTGTCCAATCTTTTAATAATTTTTCATAATTAAGTTTTAAAAAACCATAACGTATTGTTCCTTTTGTATCAAGAACAAGATCATGATTAATATAAGGATCACCTTGTAAAGTAATACGTGTTTCAATTCCTTTATAATCTAAAACAAGTAAAACATGAAGATATTCATCTATCTTTATTTGAACATCTTTAAGCTTTCCTTTTTCCATAAAAAAGCGTTTATAAATGATCCATACAAGCTTTTGTAAAGTTATCGCATCTATTTTCATACTCTCACCACTTTTATTCTATGTATAAAAAATCAAGAAGCCTAGGCTTCTTGAACATTTTTATGAATTAATTGTAAAATTTGATTTAATTCTTGATAATTGATTTGTCCAGGCGCACTTGCTTTTCCTACACAACCAAAAGTAATGGCGCTACCAAATTGTTCTCCTACAAGACGTGTTGTAAGTCCTAATGGAGACATTGACATTGTCACAATTGGTTTATTGCTGTATTCATGTTTAGCTTCTAATGTGAAAGTCAAAAGATTTAAAACATCGTGATAATCTTCTGGCATGACCGCAATTTTCATAATATCTGCTTCTAATGAATCCATTGATTTAAATTTTTGCATTAATGAATCTACTTCTGGCGTACGATCAAAATGATGGGCAGACATTAACATATATTTTCCTGCATCATGAATTATTGTACGAAGTTCAATTGCCATATTTGTTCCTAAAGCTAATTCGACATCATAAATATCAAATGCTTTTGATTCAATTCCTAGTTCATAAACATGGAAATAATCTTTTGGATCGATTTCAATTTCTCCACCTTCTGCTGCTGTACGAATTGTTAGGATGATTGTTTTTTTAATTTGTAAAGCTGCAATGTTTAAAAATAAATTCTTCAATGCATCAAATTGTAAAATATTTTTATAAAAATCAATTCTTAATTCAATGATATCAACATCTAATTGATCAAACTCTTTTAATTTATCTAAGATTGCTTCATCATTATCTTCAACAATAGGAACACATACTTTAGGTAATCCTTCTCCTATTGTGATATCTTTGACATTAATACTCATAATTACACCTTCTTTGATTATTTAAAATTCAACAGCATAATAATATCATATTTTTTTATCATAATGTTAATTTTTTTATAATTTGCAAAAAAAAGCATTAAAATTAATTAATGCTTTTGATTTTTTATAACTTTTTGTCTTGAAAATTCTTCACGTTCTTTTTCTTCAAGTGATTCACTAATAAATTTAATTGTTTCTTCAAAACGTGGAATTGAAATATTTTTTAACGCATTGGCACGTTTTTGAGTTTTTCTAATTGTATTAGCCAAACGATAAACTGAGTTTTCTACTTCCGCTAAAACAACAGTTAACTCTTTAACACGATAGAAACATTCATAAGCATAATCCACTTTTGAATTAGAACGGTCCATGTTATAACTACATACCATTGGTTGTTTATGATAAGTAATCTTAGGAATTTCCACACCCATAACACTTCGATAAGCAATACTAATTCCATAATCAATAGGTGTTGCTGTAACGAGGTCACTAATCAACCCTAAAGAGATATTAGCTTCTTGTAAAGCATCATAAGCATTTTGATAAGCTTCCGTAATTTCATCTCTGACCATTTTAACGTCATCTAATAAAGACATCATTTCTTTAATAAGAACGTTTCTTTTCTTATCTAATAGATCATATCCAAGAACAGCTAATTGTAATTGTTTCTTTGTAGAAATTAAATTTCCTTTTGTTGGAACAACTTTTAAAGCCATAATTAATCACCTGCTTCTTGTAATTCTTTGATGATTGATTTTTCTTTAATATGGAAACGTTTTACAGCACGATCATGATCATAATGTTCATCTAATAATTTGTTATCTAGACGATCAAGTGCTTCTCTTGGTAAAACAGAAACTAAATCCCATCCTAAATCTAATGTTTCTTCAATTGATCTATTAACATCGAAACCTTGATTTAAGAAATGTTGTTCAAATAATTTACCAAATGATAAATATTGTTTATCTAATGGAGATAATTCATCTTCACCGATAACGGATGTTAATGATTTAACATCTTGTACGTGAGCGTAACATGCAAATAATTGGTTGGCAATGTCTTGGTGATCGCCACGTGTATAACCTTCACCGATACCATCTTTCATTAAACGTGAAAGTGATGGTAAAACATCAACTGGTGGATAAATACCTGCTGAGTTTAATTCAGGTGATAAAGTAATTTGTCCTTCTGTGATATATCCAGTTAAGTCAGGAACTGGGTGAGTAATATCATTGTTAGGCATTGTTAGAATAGGGATTTGTGTTACAGAACCTTCTGCCCCTTTAATAATACCCGCTCTTTCATATAAAGAAGCTAAATCAGAATATAAGTAACCTGGATAACCTTTACGTCCAGGAATTTCTCCTTTACTTGAAGAGAATTCACGTAACGCTTCACAATATGAAGTGATATCTGTATAGATAACTAATACGTGCATATTTTGTTTATAAGCTAAATATTCAGCAGCCGTTAAAGCACAACGTGGTGTTAATGTACGTTCGATGATTGGATCGTTTGATAAGTTTAAGAACATAACAACTCTTTCCATAACACCGGCTTCTTTAAAGCTACGTGTAAAGTAGTTTGCAACGTCATTTGTAACACCCATTGCCGCAAAGACGATTGCGAAACCTTTTCCTGATTCATCAGCAACTTTGGCTTGTTTAACGATTTGTACAGCTAAACGGTCATGTGGTAAACCTGAACCAGAGAAGATTGGTAATTTTTGTCCACGAATTAATGTAGCAAGACAGTCAATTGATGAAATACCTGTATTGATGTAGTTACGTGGATAAACACGGCTTACTGGATTTAATGGTAAACCATTGATATCCATCATTTCTTCAGCATAGATTTCACCTAAACCATCAATTGGTCGACCAGCACCATTGAAAACACGTCCTAAAATTTCTTTAGAAACAGGTAATTCCATTGGTCTACCTAATAATTTAGTCTTTGTATTTTCTAGTGATAAATCATTTGTTCCTTCAAATACTTGGACAACGATTTTTTCACCTTCAATTTGGACAACACGTCCAGAACGTGTTGTACCATTTTTTAATTGAATTTCAACCATTTCGTCGTAAGAGGCACCTTTTACGTGATCTAAAACGACTAATGATCCATTGATTTCATTTAATCCTACATATTGTAGTGCCATTTTCATTTCCTCCTACGCAACAGATTTTAATGCATTATCAATATCTTGATAATAAGTATCTAATTTTTCAATATGATCATTTGGAATATCATATTTCATTTTAATTAATTGTTCAAAAATACCAGTTTCACTAATTGCACGAACAACTTTACCTTGAGCAACAGCTTCTTGACATTTTTTATTTAAATATAAGATAACATCCATCATCTTTAATTGTTTAGCAAGTGGTACGTATGTATCATCCTTATGGAAGGCATTTTGTTGTAAATAACCAACACGAACCACTTTCGCAATTTCCATAACTAATTTTTGATCTTCTGGTAACACATCAGGTCCCATTAAGTTAACAATTTCATTTAATCTTGATTCTTCAGCAAGAATGAATGAAAGTTGTTGACGATCACTAACGAAATCAGAACCAACATTTTGGTCATACCATTTTTCAAGATCATAAACATAATCACTATAAGATTGAGTCCAGTTAATTGCGAAATAGTGACGAGCGTAAGCTAAGGCTTTATCTAAGGCCCAGAAACATCTTACGAAACGTTTTGTATTTTGTGTAACTGGTTCTGAGAAGTCTGCCCCTTGTGGTGATACGGCACCGATGATTGAAACAGAACCTTCTTGTCCATTTAAAGTTTTCATATATCCAGCACGTTCATAGAATTGTGATAAACGTGATGGTAAGTAAGCTGGGAATCCTTCTTCAGCTGGCATTTCTTCTAGACGACCAGAGATTTCACGTAACGCTTCAGCCCAACGTGAAGTTGAATCGGCCATGATTGCACAGTGATATCCCATATCACGATAATATTCAGCTAAAGTAATTCCTGTATAAATACTTGCTTCACGTGCCGCAACTGGCATGTTTGAAGTATTCGCAATTAAGACAGTTCTATCAGTTAATGGTTTACCACTCTTAGGGTCAATTAACTCACTAAATTCTTCAAGAACTTGAGTCATTTCGTTTCCACGTTCTCCACAACCAACATAAATAATAATGTCAGCATCACACCATTTAGCGATTTGGTGTTGTGTCATTGTTTTACCAGTACCGAAACCACCAGGAATAGCAGCAGTTCCACCTTTAGCGATTGGGAATAATGTATCGATAACACGTTGTCCTGTTACTAAAGGAATAGAAATTGGTAAACGTTCTAAAGTTGGACGTGCTTGTTTGATTGGCCATTTTTGACATAATGTACATTCATGAATTTGACCATGTTCATCTTCAATTTTCATAACGACATCATTGATTTTATATTGACCATTTTCTTTTACTTCTACAACTTTACCGCTTAAAAGTGGTGAAAGCATGCATCTGTGTTCAATTAAATCTGTTTCAGGACATGTTGCATAGATGTCTCCACCTTTTAAAACATCTCCTACTTTTACTTTCATTGTAACGTCCCATAATTTTTCAACGTCAAGTGAATCAACATCGCTTCCAGCTTCGATAAAAGCACCAGATTGTTCAGCAATCGCTTGTAATGGACGTTCAATCCCATCAAAGATATTTCTTAAAATACCAGGACCTAATGTAACACAAATTGGTGATCCTGTTGAAATAACAGGTTCTCCTGGTTTTAAACCAGTTGTTGTTTCATATACTTGGATAGTTGTTAAATCTTTAGAAATAGAAATAACTTCACCCATTAATTTAGCATGACCAACATAAACCATTTCTAACATTGAAAAGTCTTTGGCATTTTTTACTTTAACAACGGGACCATTAATAGAATAAATTACATTTTCACTCATCTTTAATCCCCCTATTTAATCATCAATCCAGAAGTTTTATAGAACCAATCTTTTTGAGCTTCTAAATTTGAGTCTAATGATTCATCTACGACAACATTTGTTGTTTTATTTTCAATAATGAATCCACCTAATTGAATTTGTTGACCTTCTTCAACTTCAATTGGTAAAGCATATGCTTTCTTTAAATCATCTGCATATTTTAAATCATCTTTTCTTACATATAAAACACAATCTGTCATTTGATATTCATCACTAACTGCTTTTACATGTGTTAATAAATAATCTTTGTAATCTTTACCGTTAACAAATTCAACAAGTTTATTTTTTACTTCTGTAAAAATTGTACTAACGTATTCTTCTCTTTTTTCAACTAATTTTTTTAATCTTTCTTCGAGTTGAGCTGAAGCTTCAATACTTGCTTTAGAAGAAATTTCTGCTAATTCTTTATCTAATTGATGTTTAGCATCAATTTCGGCTTCACCTCTTAATTGGTTATAAGCTTCTTGTTCAATTGATTTGGCTTCATCTAAAATTTCTTTTTCTTCAGCTGATGAAATTTTTTCAATTTCATCTTTGATATAAAGAAAGACTTGATCTTTTTTTTGCATAGCACTTTCTCCTATAACTTAACTCCAATTGCTTCTGAAACATATCTATCAATCGTTTCACCAATTTTAGAATTTCCATGTCTATCAGGAATTTCTACAAGCAATGGTTTTTGTTGTTTTAATTTTATTTCAGAAATAACATCAGGAGCTAATTCAATTAATTTCGTTGTAATTAAAATCACACCTATGGATCTATCTTTCATTTTTGTTTCCAAAACTTCAAGAAAATCACGTCTTTTATGAACAACTTCTCCTTCAATACCAACAAGTCTTAAACCCATTTCAGTATCGACATTGTCACTTATTAAATAAAATTTCATAAAAAATCACTCTCTAAATTAGATTTTGTTGATGATTAAGATAGAGATTAATAAACCATAGATAGCTACCCCTTCACCTAAGGCAACGAAGATTAATGATTTACCAAAGTTCTTTTCATTTTCAGAGAAAGCTCCGATAGCTGCTGGAGCTGCTGCAGCAACGGCAATACCTGCACCTAAAGCAGAGAATCCAGTTGATAAAGATGCTGCTAAGAATCCTAAACCTTGAGCAATTGTTCCAGTGATTGTAGCAACTTCACCTGCTGCAAATACACTTGAATTTGACATAGCAACTAATAAACATAAAACAACGGCACCAGCGAAACCACTGATATGAACACCTAATCTTCTTTTAGCGCTTTGAGCTGATACTTTTCCTGTAAATACTTTAATTAATGGTAATGTTAATAAAACTACTGCAACTAATGGTAATAAAATTTCTAATACTGTCATAATAAATTTCCTCCTTGAATTTAATCTTCCTTAATAGTTTTAAATGGAATTCCATTTCCTTCATAATAACGTGAAAACATTTCATAGAATTCAAGACGTAATACTTGAATACCAACAATCAATCCTTCAAGACACATTACGAAAACGTTTCCTAAAATCAAGACGATGATTTCACCAAATCCTCCAACCATTTCGGCAAGAGTATAAACAACAAGCATCATACCAGCATGTGATAAAACGAATCCCCCGACACGCAAGAATGACATTGTGTTTGTAATAAATGATAAGACTACTTCAAATAATTCGAAGAATCCTTCAACAAAGAATGCTCCAAAACCATTTGGGAACATTTCACCATGTTCTTCTAATTTTCTAATTAATGGTTCTTTTAAGAACATTAAGATCAGTGGTAACACAATTAAAATTAAAATATAGAAAATATTTACAAAATGCATACCTGTAAGCATTCCAAGAGCTGCACCAATAACAGCTACGTAGAATGTAACCCCACATAAACCATTTTGACTTAAAATTGCTTCACCCATATTTTTCTTTTTAAAGTTCAAAATAATATTGAATGTCATTGAAACAAGAATTAAAACAATACCTAATCCAATGGCAGCCATTAATAATGTCATTGTATTTTCTGGTGACATTGCATTAAAGAATGAGAAACCTTTAAAATATTCAGATAAGATTTCTTCATTTCCAAAGAATGAACCAAAGAATACACCGAAGATTGCACTGGAAATACCTAAACGAACTCCCACGCCACCTAATTTTAAATTAAATTTCTTTTCAGCAACGAGGCCTACTAAAGAAAGAATAATACCTTGTCCTAAGTCACCGAACATAATACCAAACAATAAAGTATATGAAATAGCAACTAATAAAGTTGGATCTACATCATTGTAACGAGGTACACCATACATTTCGACAAACATTCTAAACGGTCTTGCAAACCATGAGTTTTTAAGTCTTGTTGGTGGTTCTAGACGTACATCTGATGTAGCAGGTAATACTTCAAGTTTAACACCATCGATACTTTCAAAAGTGTTTTTGAAGTTATCTAAATCACTCTTAGGGACAAATCCATGAACATTTAATTTATCACCTAATTTAACAATGTATTTTTGCATTGCATAAACTGAATTTAGTTTTTTCGCAATACTATAAATACGTGTTAATTCTTCCATATTTTCTGAAATTGTTTTATCAATTCTATTTTGTAAATCTTGGCTATATTGTTTAGCTGAATCTGATTCATTTTGAATTTCTTGTTCAGCTAATTCACATGAACCATGAACGAATTCAGGAATATGAATTTTTTCAAAATAAAGCGATGTGAACACATTATCCACTTCAGGAGCATCTGTAGGTGTTGTCATATACATACACCATACATATTTATCATCTCTTTGGAATGCTTTATAAACAAATGGTAATGTTTCATAATACTCTAACTTTCCTTCATTATTGAGAGGAAGTTTACCGAATCTTATTTTTAAATATTGTGTTCCAAATAATTGATCAAAGTCAATATTAGAACCTTCAACGTGATTTAAAGTAATGATAGCTTCATCATTTTCATTAATCATCTTTGTCAATTCTTTTTTAACAGCATCAATACGGTCAATATCTAAAAATAAATCATCTAAAAATTCTTTAGCTCTAAATACATTAAGTTGCGTATCTGTTTCAACTTCAGGAACTTCAAAATGATATTTTGTTTTCATTTCTTCAATTCTTGATAACAATTCTTCATAAAGATTGTCATTGTTGTAAGCTGAAAGACCAGCAACACTATCCGTAAACTTGCTTGCTAGCTCGGGATGAAAATCATCTCTTTGATAAAGCTCAAGTAACACATCATTACAATTTTCTTTATCAAAATCAAGGCTAACCAAGTTTAATTTTGCTATTGCCATGACAGTCCCCCTTTACTCTTTATTGATCTTTTTGTCACTTTTTTTACTAAGCTACAAACTAATAATACCACAATGTTTATAACAAAGAATAATCCAATTTGCATTGCATAGTTAGTTCCTACAACAAAGATTGAATTATAAAGTGACATACTATAGAAGACTGTTCCACTTAATAGTCCTCCTATTGTAACAGCAGCTCCTACACGTTGTAGTAACTTACCGATGTTACCTTTAATAATAAATGATAACAGAATAGCTAAAACACCTACTCCTAAATCACCAAGTAAAACAAGTGCTGAAAGCATCATGACCACACCAGCAATTACTGTTGGATCAAATTTTTCACCAGGTTTAAATGTGAATAAACATTCAAATGGTTGGAAAAAAGCATTGTTTTCAACATAGACAGGACCTTCAATTCCTTGATCTTGATACGTATCAATAGGAAGTTCATGAATTGTAATTCCTGGAACACTGACGATTGCTTCTAATTCATCTTTATTAAATGAACTAAAGGCATAAACTGCAGCTTTTGTTTTTAAATCAACAACATATTTACCTTTCTTGTATAACTCTTTCAAACGATAGGTTTTCCAGAAGTCACCAAGTAGTTGTTCTTCATTTTCTTCTTTGACTTTTTCAATACGTTGATCAAGTTCTTGAAGATAAGCTTCCATTGTTTTATTTTCTGCTTTTAATTCAGCAACTGCTTCTTCCATTTTACCATGGGCAAATTTTGGAAGTTTTACTTCTTCAAAGTTCATTGAAGAGAAAATGTTATCAATTTCACCAATACTATTTTCAACCCCACCATAAACAATCCAAGCGAATTGATCAGTATGTGATAATTCTTGATAAACAAATGGATAACTATCAAAATATTTGATTTTTTCAATTTGTGATAATGGTAATTTACCAAATCTTAAAGCAACATATTTTAATTCATGAATATCATCGATAGAAATACGATCACGATTTAAACATGTGATTAATTCAATTGCTTCTTCATTTTCATAATAATCTTTTTTAATTCCTCTTTTAATTTCATTAATATCATCTAATTTTTGATGAATTTCTGAAATATAATCTAAAATTTCACGAACATTTAAAAATGCACTTTGAACAGGTCTATCTACTCTTTCAATATGTAAGATATCCATCACATTATAAAGTTCGTCTAATACTTCGTTATATGGATTTCTATCTTCCATAGAAGTTGCATGATCTAAGTTAGAAATCACTTTCTTCGCTTTAACTGGATAAATAGAATCTTGATGATTTTCAAGTTTCATCAAAACTTCCATATAATCATCTCTAGAGAAAACAATGTTATATAAATGTGTATTCTTAATCATTTTTTCCCCTCCTATGCATAGATCAATGTATTTTCAATTTTTGAAACAGGTTGGTTGTAACGAATACCTTCAACGATATGCTTCAAGTTATCTATTTCAATTCTTTGTAAAATACTATAAGTCATATAAACAAGTGGTGCACTGTTTGAAAAACGCATATATCTTTTTGCGATATTATATTGAATACTATCAGCATAATATTCAATATAGGCAAACTCTTTATCATCTATATAGAAGTTATATTTAGAAGTTGATAATAAAGATAATACTTCTTTAGGACCGCTTGCACTAATTAAACGATTCATCATATCTTTTGGCAATCTTGAATATTGTAAAAAGAGTGAACTTCTGATTGAATCTTCTGATTCGTGGAAATATTGTTTATAACGATAGATTTTTGAAATATTCTTTAATTCAATAGAAGTATAGAGAATATTTAATAAATCTTTTTGAACGCTTCCTTTGAAGTGTTTTTTAATTGTTTCAACAATATTTTCATAATAAAGTGATTGTAAGCACATATGAACTTCTTTAACATCAAATGGAACAGAGAAATCAATTTCTTTAAGAACTTTATAATATCTTGTTTTTGAAAGATATTGTAAAAGATCTTTAAATGATTCAATGTTGACTAATCCATCAATATTAAAACTTGTTTTCTTCGCTAAATAAGTAGGAATTGATAAATTAAAGCTATATTGTTCCTTTGCTTGTAAAGAAACAAGTTTATCCATAATTAAATTAATTTCTACTCCAATAATTTCAAATAGATAAAAATCTTCATCAGACTTAGGTGAATATTTCATCAACTTAGCACAACGATGATAATATTCTTGATTTAAACAATCTTCTATTTGACCACGATGAACATGTCTAATATTAATATCCTTTAAAGCATCTGCATAACTTGTTTGAGATTTTAAATAAGAAACAACTTCTCCAATTGTTTGTTTTCTTGTTAAATCAAGATAAACATTCTTATTTAAACGTCCACCATACATTGCTTTAGCTTTTGCACATAAGGCATTTGAAGATAAAGACATCTTTACACCTTCTATTTAGTACATCTTGTAAAGATTTCATCTACCCATTTATCTTTATTTTGAGTAAATAAATCTTCCATATTTTTCATTGATTTATGAAATTCATTTTCTTGTAATTGTGCTTCTTCTTTATTCTTATTCAATAGATCTTGTTTATGCTTTTCAACTTGATCTTGTTGACTATCAATATACTCACTATAAATCGTAGACTTTTGCGACATCATACTTGATTGAGCTTCCGCTTTTTTCTTTTTCGCAAGTTCTACTTTTTCTACGCATTGGCGATCGAATTCTATTAACTTTTGAATAATATCATCCATCTTATTTTCCCCCTTCTTCTTGTCGAGGATTATTGTACTCTCATTCTTCCAAAATTCAACAGATATAGCTTTCAAAAGCATTCTTAATGATAAATTTATGACGAATTTATAAGAATTTATCAAAAACCCTCTTTAAAGAACGTATGTAAAAACAAAAACACCTCCCCCTATTTTTGTGTTGTTCATGTCACTTCCTAGAGATGTGGCGCTTGCAATACATACCTTATTCTTTATTTCGCACGTTATTCTACTCCCACTTTTCAACATTTGTCAATAGACAAATTTACACATTTGCATAAATCCGCCAAATCCATTGTCCACGCTACTTTCAAGAGAAAATCCATCTAAAAAAGCACACCTTTTATAAGACTTTTAATTCCTTAATGTAAATGTTAAAATTAAGTAGCTTAGGAGGTAATTATGATTAATCAAAGAATTGCAAAATTAAGACAGCTTATGAAAGAAAGAGGAATTGATCTTTATATCATTCCTACCAGTGATTTTCATCAAAGTGAATATGTAGGAAGTTACTTTGAAGCCCGTCATTATATGTCAGGTTTTACAGGTTCAGCTGGAACCCTTATCGTAAAACAAGATGAAGCTTATTTATGGACAGACGGTCGTTACTTTATTCAAGCAGAAAAAGAACTTGCTGGAAGTGATATTCAATTAATGAAAATGCGTACACCAGGTGTTCCTACAATGAAAGAATACATTGAAAAATATCCTGATGATACCATCGGTTTTGATGGTCGTGTAATGGCTAATCATGAATGTCAATTTACAAATAATATTAAAGCGGATGAAGATCTCGTAGATCTTATTTGGGATAATCGTCCTGAACTTTCTCATGAAGAAGTTTATTTATATGATACAAAATATTGTGGTGTTCCTAGAAAAGAAAAATTGGAAATTATTCGAAAAGAAATGAAAGATGCAAAATATCATTTAGTGACAACTTTAGATGATATTGCCTGGATCTTTAATATTCGTGGAAATGATGTCTTATGTAATCCAGTAGCTTTAGCTTATGCCTTAATCGAAAAAGAAAAAGCAACCCTTTATTTAAGAAAAGAAGCAGTAAGTCAAGAAGTTATTGATGAACTTAATAAAGATCAAATAGAAGTTAAAGATTATTTTGATGTTTATGAAGATATTAAAACAATTGATGGTAAAGTTCTTTTAGATACAAAGTCTGTAAACTATACATTAGTTAACTCTATCAATAAGAATCATATCGTCGATCAAACAAATCCAAGTCAATTACTTAAATCAATTAAAAATGAAATAGAAATCAAAGCAACAAAAGATGCTCACTTACATGATGGTGTCGCTGTCACTAAATTTATGTATTGGTTAAAAACAAATATAGGAAAGATAGAAATGGATGAACTTTCTATTTCTAACAAACTTTTAGAGTATCGTAAACAACAACCAAACTTTAAAGATATTTCCTTTACAACAATTTGTGCTTATCGTGAAAATGCTGCTTTAATGCATTATCATCCAACAAAAAAACAATATTCTAAAGTAAATGCTTCTCATTTATTATTAATTGATAGTGGTGGTCAATATCTTACAGGGACAACAGATATTACAAGAACTTTTGTTTTAGGTGAAATGAATCAAGAAGAAAGAAAAGATTTCACTATTGCTTTAAAAGCGATGTTTAGATTACAAAATGCTCATTTTATTGAAGGTGTAACAACAGGTGCTAATTTAGATATTTTAGCTCGTGGTGTCATTTATGATTATGATTTAGATTATCGTTGTGGTACAGGTCATGGCGTTGGTCATTTCTTAAATGTTCACGAAGGACCTAATGGACTTCGTCCAAAGAGTCTTTATGGACATGAAGCATGTATCGTTCCAGGCATGATTACAACGGATGAACCAGGTGTTTACGTAGAAGGATCTCATGGTATTCGTCATGAAAATGAACTTTTATGTGTAAAACATACTGAAAATGAATATGGAACATTCTTAAAATTTGAACCAATCACTTATGTTCCATTTGATATTGAAGGATTAGATTTAGATTATTTATCAAATCATGAAATTCAAACAATTAATGATTACCAACACTATGCTTATGATCATATTAAAGATTATTTAACACAAGAAGAAAAAGATTGGTATTTAAATAATTTATTCATTAAATAACAAGAGAAATCTTGTTATTTTTTTATTCTTGATATAGTTTAAAACTATATCAAACATAAGATATTATGTATTTTACAATAATTATATTCTTTTTTATACTTTTAGTAACAACTAGGAGGAATGTAAAATGAGCGCACCTTATAAATATGATATTGTCGGAAGTTTTTTAAGAGATAAAGAAATCAAACAAGCAAGAGAAGATTTTGCTTCAGGAAAAATAAATCAAAGTCAATTAGAAGAAGTTGAAAATAAAGCGATTGAAAATCTCGTTAATGAGGAAAAAGCTGTTGGTTTAAAAGCTGTTACTGATGGTGAATTTAGAAGAGCTTTTTGGCATTTAGATTTTCTATGGGATTTAAAAGGCGTAGAAAAAGTAGCTGTTGAACACTTTTCAATTGCTTTTAAAGGACATCAACCAAAAAGCCAAACTTTAAAAATTGTAGATAAAATTGATTTTCCTGAAGATCATCCATTTTTAAAACATTTTAAATTTATGCAAAGAGTATCTGGAGAAACAGAAGTCAAACAATGTATTCCTTCTCCATCAATGCTTCATTTAATTTGTTGTATTAGAGAAGAAAACTATCAACCTATTGAAAGATATCAAGATGATGATGTTTTATTAAAGGATATTGCCTATGCTTATCAAAAAGCAATCAAAGCTTTTTATAATGCTGGATGTCGTTATCTTCAATTAGATGATACTTCATGGGGAGAATTTTGTTCAAAAGAAAAAAGAGAAGCTTACAAAGCAAGAGGCATTGATGTTGATGAGCTTGCTAAAAAATATGTTGATATGATCAATCTTGCTTTAGAAGCAAAACCAGATGATATGGTTATTACAATGCATATTTGTCGTGGTAACTTTAGATCAACATGGTTTACTTCTGGTGGATATGAACCTGTTGCTAAAACATTATTTGGTCACTGTAAAGTAGATGGTTTCTTCTTAGAATACGATAGTGAACGTGCTGGTGGTTTTGAACCACTTCGTTATATTCAAGATCAAAAAGTTGTCTTAGGTCTTGTAACTTCTAAAGATGCAAAACTTGAAAACAAAGAAGAAATCATTAAACGTATTCATGAAGCTGAAAAATACGTTCCATTAAATCAACTTGCTTTATCTCCTCAATGTGGTTTTGCTTCAACCGAAGAAGGAAACTTACTTACTAAAGAGGAACAATGGAATAAAATCAAACTTGTTAAAGAAATCGCAGAAGAAGTATGGCAATAAAAAAAGAACTTTCGTTCTTTTTTTATTTACTTATTTTTTCTAAAGCGTCTGCTGTAATAGAAAAGGTTGTTGTGACTTTTTCTATAATTGTCTTTTCATCAATATTAAGTTCTTTTAACAGAGTTACTGTCTTTTTAATGTCTTCTTTACGTGCTTTATCCATCGCATCATTCATCAAGTTTTCAAATATTTCAAATAAATTAATATCATCACTTGATTGATTTTCAATACTTTCTAATAAAATAGATTTCATATCACGTGAACGACTTCGTTTATCACGATAAAGAATATAAGCCTTGGCCACTCGTACATAACCTTCTTCAATAAGAATTTCTTCTACCGTATCTTGTACAAGTTCTACAGTAGGAAAAGTACTTTCATTATCTTCTAGACGTTTTTCAACATCATGAGCAATGGCATATACTTTTTTTAAATCCACTTTATCATAACAAGCACCAAAAGCTTTATAGAGTGCTCCCGCAATTTTATCTACTTCAAATTCAACAAGTCTTCCATCTCTTTTTCTTACATTTTTAATCATAGTATCACTCCTATTATTAGTATAGCGAATATTTCAGGCTATTTCATTAGATATGATATTTTTCAACCTTTACTTGATAGTTTTTATAAAGAACAAGAATATATTCTTCTTTTAATTTTTCAACAATGCCATATCTAAAGACATCTTCTTTATTTAAATAGTATGTATCTATTAATAGATGCTTAATTTCTTTTTCATTTTCGATTCTTGGTTTCCACCATTTTTTAGGTTTTACCTTCGATAATCTTAAATAATCTTCAATAAGTTCATCTTCGTATCTTCCTTTTAAATAAAGATTTAAATATTGAAATAATTCATCTAATTGAAAACCAAAGAATTTAAAATCATTCGCTTGATAAAATTCACCAAGATCTAAAAAGAAATAAAATGGTGAATCACTTGCTCTTAATACCTTATTCATTGTAATTGGCATTCTTCCTGAATTCCAATATTTTTGTAACATATCTTCTGCCAAGTGAATCTTTTCAATATCTTCTTTTGATAAATCATGACTTTCAATAAGTTCATAAGGCGCTTCTTGTTGATACACATAACCATATTTATTAGCTTCGTTTCTTAAACTTGTTCCTCTTAAAAGCTTTAAAAAACCAAGTTGTAATTCTTTTGGATAAAGTCTAAAGACATCATCAAAGGATTTAGAAAAACGTTGAAGATTTTCTAAAGGAAGTCCTGCGATAAGATCCAAATGAAAATCGATTTTATGATTTTGTTGGAGCTGTTTGATAACATCACATAAACGTTCAAAGTTTTGATAACGTCGTACAACTTTATTAGTTGGTTCATAAGTTGATTGAATACCAATCTCAAAACGAAGTAAACCATCTGGTGCTTCTTCATTAATAAAATCAATAATTCTTTGATCTAAAACATCCCCATTGATTTCAAATTGTAGTTGAACTCCTGGATGAGCATGTTTAAAGACAAAATCAAGAATTTCTAATGCATGTTCAGTTTTTGCGTTAAATGAGCGATCAAGTAATTTAATTACTTTTACATCGGTTTCTAAAAGTAAACCTAACTGTTGTTTTAAATAGTCCATCGAAAAGAAACGTAATCCTTTCTCTAAAGAAGATAAACAATATTGACATTGATAAGGACAGCCACGACTTGTTTCAAAATACAAGATACGATTTTTCATGTCCTTTTTATCTCTTTCTAATAAATAAGGAGAATCTAATGTTTCTAAATAGCTTAAATCTACCGGTGGTATAAGACGATCATCTCTTTTTTCTTTTGTAGATACCCCTTGAATATGAACTTCTTCTTTATTTTCTAAGCAAGTAAGAAGCTTATCTAAAGCAACTTCTCCTTCACCTGCCATAATATAATCAATTTCAAAGGTATCTAAGAAATGATTGATATCATACATGACCTCTGGTCCACCAATAATAATGATTAAATTTGGTTGTTTTTGTTTTAAAAGATGACATAGTTCTTGAATAAGATCGACATTCCAGATATAAACACTTAAACAAAGAACATCTAAGTTTTGTTGAATCAAATCATCAACGATATGATTTAAATCATCTTTAATGGTATATTCTTTAAAATCAATATCATGTTTTTCTTTACAAGCGACATAAAGTAAACGGAGTGATAATGATTTATGGATAAATTTTGAATTGAGTGTTGTAATTAATGTTTTCATATCTTTCTATATAAAAATCTAGAGAAACCTCTAGATTTTAATCTTTCTTATATTTTGGAATCGCATTTTTATAAAGACAATATTCTTCTAATGTCCAGTTATTATTCATGATTTCTTTAGCGACATCTTTACCAACATAACGTAAATGCCAAGGTTCATGAGAAATACCTGTAATACCATCTGTTCCTTCAGTAAAACGAACAATGAAACCATATTTTGCACAGTTTTTAACGACCCATTTATATTCAACTGTATCTCCAAAAACAAGTCTTTGTTTATCAACAACACTTTGTGATGTCATATCAATTCCAAGTCCTGTTTGGTGTTCACTTGCTCCTGGTGTTGCAACGTATTCTTTAGCGTAAACTTCACCATATTTTTGTTGAGTTTCATCATAGATTTTTGTTTGTTCTTCATAAGAACGATAACCACTGTTTAATAATAAATGCATATCATCTTTTTCGGCATCTTTGATCATTTTAATTAAAGCATCAGCGGCTACTTTACGAAGTTGTGGATGATCACATGTTGGAGCCACATATTCACTATCTACATTGACTAAATCTTTTGGTTCATAATCATTTAAATAGAATCCTTTTTTAACAAGTGTTAATAAATCATCTGGATTTGTAATGTTATATTTTTCTTTGGTATCTCCATTACTTGAGATAATAAATGGATAGTTAACGACATTTACTGCATAATTGTAATCTTTTACTTCTTTATATTTTTCAATATAATCATTGATTTTCTTTAAGTTATATCCTTTTACTTTTCTAAAAGGAGCTGTTTGACTATTTGAAAGTTTGTTATCTACAAGATATTGAAGATCACTTTTACCAGCACCATCTTCCATCATTTTCCAAATAGTAGAATCTTTATAACCTAATTGATGTAATGTAGGTACTTGATTTTCAAAAATATAATCTACTACTTCTACAAGATCATCATAAGATAATTCTTTATGTAATGCATAAAAACGTTCATATTCATCATAAAGGTTTACTTTATTTGAATTATCGATCCATTTTAAAATATGTGTCATTTTATCATGAGATAATAATTCTTTTTCTTCATCATTATCAAATGATCTGACAAGTTCACTTGTTGTTGACCAAGAATAACCTTTTACTAAAAATTGAATACGATTAAAATTAAAATAAACAATAATTCCTACAACAAGTAGAATTCCTGCAATTACCGCTAAAGCTGCACGATCTACTCTTAATCTTCTTCTTTTTGAACTATAAGAGCTATAATACCCATAGTCCATTTTTTTCTTTCTAAATAATCCCATTTTCTCACCTCTATCAACGATAGCTATTATAGAAAATAACCTATCTATTGACAATCATTTTTTAAATAGTTTTTTCTACCAATTTCATAGAGATCATTTCCTAAATGATCTATCACGACAACAAGTGGCATGTTTTTAACTTTAAGTTTGCGAATTGCTTCTGGACCTAAATCATCAAAGGCGATAATTTCGCATTCTTCAATACATGATGACATCATCGCTCCAGCACCACCAATTGCACCAAAATAAACACCACAATGATCAACAATGGCTTTTTTAACTGCATCATTACGATAGCCTTTACCAATCATCGCATGTAAACCAAGTCCAATTAACCTTGGTGAATAAGCATCCATTCTTCCTGAAGTTGTTGGCCCTCCACTACCAAAAACTTGTCCTGGTTTGGAAGGTGTTGGTCCAACATAGAAGATGGTTTGATCTTTAATATCAAAAGGAAGTTCTTTTCCTTCATCTAATAATTGAATCAATCTTTTGTGAGCCGCATCTCGACCAGTATAAATCGTTCCACTTAAATAAACTTCATCTCCTACGTGAAGTTGTTTAATTTTATCAACTGTTAACGGTGTTTCTAAATAAATCATAACGAAGCCTCCTTATGACGTGATACATGACAACAAATACTTACAGCGACCGGCATTCCAGCAATATGAGTTGGAAATGTTTCAATATTTAAAGATAAAGCTGTTGTCTTTCCACCATAACCTGCTGGTCCAATTCCAGTTTCATTGATCATCTTTAAAAGCTCATCTTCTAAAGAAGCATATCTTTGATCTGGATGATGACTTCCAATTTCACGAATCATCGCTTTTTTAGCAAGCATGGTTACTTTATCAAAAGAACCTCCAATACCAACACCAATAACCATTGGTGGGCAGGCATTTGGTCCTGCATCATTGACTACTTTCATGACAAAATCTTTGACTCCTTGTAAGCCATCACTTGGTTTTAACATCTTGATTTGACTCATATTTTCTGAACCAAATCCTTTAGGTGCTAAAGTGATATGAAAAGTATCACCCTCTACAATATCATAATAAATGATGGCAGGTGTGTTATCTTTGGTATTTGTACGTTCAAATAAAGGATCTTTGACAACCGACTTTCTTAAATAGCCTTCACTGTATCCTTGACGTACCCCTTCTTGAATCGCTTCATTTAAACTACCACCAGTAATATGAACTTCTTGCCCCATTGTGACATAAACAAAAGCCATTCCTGTATCTTGACAAATTGGCATTTGTTTTTCTCTTGCAAGATTGGCATTATCAATAAGAACTTGTAGTGTTTTTTTAGCAAGAGGACTATCTTCTTCCTCATGTTTTTGATGAAGTTGTTGATAAACATCTTTTGGTAGATCTGTTGCAGCTTCAATACACATTGTTTTTAAAGTTTCTGTAATTTTTTGACATGTTATTTCTTTCATATCAGCACCCTCTATTCAATAATATTGTCTTTAACATCTGGATAATAAATAGAATAATAACGTAACGCCATTAATTCCATCGTTGTCAGTAAATTATGTTTTCCTGTTCTTTTATATTTAGGATCACCTATTCCAATAACATAATCTGGTTCAAAATCAAAATTAAAATCTTGATCATTGGTAATAACAACAACTTTCGCATTTGATTTTTTTATGTATGAAATCATTTTTTGACTTCCTTTAAAAATATGTCCACTTACAGTGAGAATAATGGCTACACTATTTTCATCTAATTCCTTAGCACATTGTAATTGACTTGTTTGTTCCATATAAGCCATTGTAAATTTTTCTAACATCAATAAATCCGTTTGAAAGTGTAATGCAACAGAATGGGAAAACTGTGTTCCAAAAAAAGCCACATTATCACTATCGTGAATCAATTGAATGACTTGGTCTATGATATTCCAATCCAAATAAGAAGAAAGTTGACTTAAGGAAGCACAAATTTGTTGACTATAGTAAGCTGTACTTTCTTCAGGATGATCTTTCATCATATCTAAAGGAACATTGATTAAATTATTAAACTTTCTTGATGTCGAACTGAACCACGCACACTCTTGTTTTAAATGCGCATAATTTTCATAACCTAGTGTTCGACAAAAACGAGAAATCGTTGCTGGTGAAACAAAACATTCACTTGCAAGCTTGGAAATTCCCATGTGTGCCACTTCTGAAATATGATGTGCCATATACCAAGCAATATTATAATTTGTATCTGCTTCATTAGCACTATCTAGATATATTAATAAACGATAAAATAAATTTTTCATGCTACTCTCCTCTATTCTACAATATTATACACTAAATCATTTATTTGTTGATAGGTATTTTAGAATTATAAATCACATATTTTTTGACATTTGTGCCTTTTTTTCTCTACTTTTTCTTTCTATATTTATAGCTGTAGAAAGAAATAGATTTTACTATTCATATTCCCTCTATTTACTTTCTACATATTCTTATCCTCCCAAATAAGAATATCGAAAAGGCATCTTGATGTCTTTTTTTGTTTTACATATAATTGTATCTAAAGGAGATAGAAAGAAAAAATGTTAAAAGAGTTTAAAGAGTTTGCCTTAAAGGGAAACATGATTGACTTAGCTGTAGGGGTAATCATTGGTGGTGCTTTTAATTCACTTGTAACATCACTTGTTGAAAATATCATCATGCCTATCTTAAGTTTAGTTACAGGTAAGATTGATTTTTCTAACTTATTTATCGCTTTAGATGGAAATACCTATAAAACACTTGCACAAGCACAAAAAGCAGGTGCTTCGACAATTAACTATGGTTTATTTATTACTGGTTTATTAAACTTTATTATCATGGCCTTTGTTATCTTTATGATTGTAAAAGCAATGAATAAATTAAGAGAAAAAACAGAAAAACCAGTTGAAGAAAAACCAACTAAAAAAATCTGTCCTTATTGTCAAAGCGAAATTTCTATTCAAGCAACTCGTTGCCCACATTGTACAAGTCAATTAGAAAATTAAAAAAGCTTTCTGTAATGTCACTCGTTACAAAAAGCTTTTTTAATAAATTTTATATTGCATTATTTATGTGATATTTAAGAGAGGAAAAATATCGGTGCATGTTATAAATAATGCTATTTCTGTCTAATTAATTATTTATTTTTTTGTTTTTCTTCGATTTCTTTTAACATATCAATTCGTACTTGATGTCTTCCACCTTCATATTCTCCTGAAAGCCATGCATCTACGATCATTTTTGCAAGTTCGATCCCTACTACTCTTGCTCCAAAGGCCAACATATTTGTATTGTTATGTTGTCTTGATAAAAGTGCACTATAGGGTTCACTACATGTTACACATCTTATTCCATTGACTTTATTTGCTGCTAGTGAGATCCCTACTCCTGTTCCACAGATAACGATTCCTTTATCCACTTCTCCACTTACTACTGCATTCGCTACTGCTTCTCCTGATACAGGATAGTTGAATCTTTCTGTACTGTCTGTTCCATAGTTGACTACTTCATAGCCATATTTTTCTTCTATATATTTTTTGATTTCTTTCTTGTATTCTACTGCTACATGATCATTTCCAATTCCTATTTTCATAATTATGACGCTCTCAATTCTTCAATAATTTCTTGATAACTTCTTCCTTTTCCAAATAATGCACTTGTTCCTAATATGAATTCTTTGACTCCTATCTTAGATAACATTTCTATTTTCTCTGGCGAACATGCTCCATCGATCATCACATCATATCCCTCATAGTTCTTTGTTTCCTCTACAAACTTTTCTACATATTTTGCTGGATTTTCAATCATGAGATGCATATCACATGGCTTTGTAGCTGTCTTACAGATATATTCGATATCTTGTAATCCCATTCCAAAGTTGGGTACAAAACTTCCATCCATCACATCTAAGTGAAAGATATCGATTCCACCTTTTTCTAGATTTTCTATTTCTGTTTTAAGTGATGCAAAATCTGCACACATCATACTTGGACATAATAACTTTTCCGTATAAATACTCCTATTTTTGAATTTCAATAATAGTATCAGTTATCATTTTATTCCCTTCGCATGTTTTCACAGAAGAATATTCTTGAGAATTAGTAACTACAAATAAAACTGTAGCATCATATCCACTTTCTTTGACACCATCAAAATCAACTTCCAAAAGTTTATCTCCTTGTTTTATTTTGTCTCCTTGTTCTTTTAAGGCGTTAAAATATTTACCATTTAATTCAACTGTATCAATTCCTACATGAATAAGAATATCTACCCCATCATTCGTAGTAATACCAATTGCATGTTTAGTAGGAAAAAAAGTTTTTATTACTCCATTAACAGGAGATACCAAAGTATTTTCTTCAGCAATAATTCCTACACCTTTTCCTAATGCTTCCTCTTTAAATAATGGGTCATTTGTCTTAGTTATATCAACAACATTCCCTTTTACAGGGGAACAAATATTATAATTTTCTACTTTTTTCGCTTTAAATTTATCAAATATCATTTTTCTTCTCCTTATTTAAAAGCGAGTACACTATCAGTGACTCGCCAATTTTCATAATATAATTTCTAGCTATAATTCAGTAATTATTGAAACTTTCTCATTTAATTTTGTATCATTTTTATCCGAAATTACAATTACATCATCTAAATCAAATGCTTTTACATTTGATAACTTATGGAACTTAGAACTGTCACATACAAGATAAATTTGATCTGAATGTCTTTTTACCATTCTTTTTTTTGTTGCTTCTTCTATAGTAGGTGTTGTAACGCCTAATGTTTCATCTATCCCATTAGCTCCTAAGAATGATTTATTAAAATATAGGTTTTTTAATAAATCTTCTGTAAATGGTCCAGTTAATGAAGAGGTGATGGGATTATATCTACCTCCAAGCACAAATATATCAGCTATTACATTTTCATTTATAGAAAACACATCTGTATTCGTAGTATAAATCGTAATTTTTTTTCCGATAATATATTTTAAAATCATTGTACATGTTGATCCTGAATCAAGATATATTGTATCTCCATCCACAATTAATTCAGATGCCATTCTAGCAATCTTTTCCTTTTTTTCACTTTCTAATGTATTTTTCGTTGAAATTGGTATTTCTCCAATTGTAGATATTTTTTTAAAAGCACCACCAGAGAAAGATTCTATTTTCCTATTTTTTTCAAGTTCCTTTAGATCTCTTCTCAAAGTTGAAACGGATACACCATCAAATATTTTTTGTAATTCATCTATTTTTACAAGTTCTTTTTCTTCAATAATACTTAAAATTTTCTTTTGTCTTTCATATGGAATCATATTTTAAATACACCTGCTTCCTGTTTATAAGGATAACATATTTTCCATAATTTATAAAACAATACTATGCGAGTTTGTCTTCTTTGTTTGTAAACATATATCCTAATACTGCTCCAACAATAGTAGCAATTAATAAACCAATTGCACCATGAATAACATTTGCATTATTTACGATAAATGCTGGGAATGTTGTTACACTACCAAAAACAAATGCATTTGTAACAACCTTCATTAATCCTAAATAAGCGCCACCTACAGCACCACCAATAATTTGTGCTAAGAACAATTTCTTATTTTTTACTAACATACCAAATAAAGTTGGTTCAATAATTGCAGATAATGCAATTGTGATAATACCTGTTAATGAAAATCCTTTTAATTGAGGATCTTTAGCTTTTAAATAAACACCTAAAGCTGTCCCAATTACTGCAAAGTTACATGCAAATGTTAAAGGACAAATGTAATCATAACCAAATTGAGAAATATTATTAATCATAATTGGATTAACCGCCCAATGCACACCAAAACTTACAAGGACACTCCATCCACCACCAATTAAGACACCAGTTAAAACTCCACTACGTTCAATTAACCAGTTAACAACATTTGCAATACCTTCTCCTACATAAACTCCAATTGGACCAATGACAATTAATGTTAATGGAACCATTACTACTAAAGATACAAGTGGAACAATAACTAATTTTAATGTTTCAGGAACTTTTCTATCTAAAAATTTATATAAGAAAGAATATGCCCAAATTGTAATAATAATAGGTAAAACTGTAGAGTTATAATTCATTAAAACTGTTGGAATACCAAAGAATGAAGTTGTTGCTCCATTTCCAACATTTCCCATTAATCCAATTAAATCTGGATGAAGTAAAGCAGCCCCAATAAGTGCTGAAATATAAGGACTTGCACCAAATCTTTTACCAGATGTAAATGCTAATAGAACTGGTAAGAAATAAAATACTGCCATAGATGTTGAATATAAAATAGTATAAGTTCCACTACCTTCTTTAATCATTCCTAATTGTACAGCCAAAATCAATAAACCTCTTAAAATTCCTGATCCGGCTAAAGCAGGTAATAATGGTGCGAAAATTGCAGAGATTGCCGAGAAAACTTTACTTATAATCCCTTCATCTTCATTATTTTCTGTCATTTCAACATTTCCATTACCTTTTACTAATTTTTCAAATTCTTCAAAAACATGAGGAACTTCAATTCCAATAAGTACTTGATATTGTCCAGCTTTATTGATGACATTAACAACACCATCTACCGCTTTAACATCTTCATCATTTGCTAATGTTTCATCTTTCAAATTTAATCTTAAACGTGTTGCACAATGTGACATATTTGATATATTTTCAACGCCACCAACATGTTCAAGAATACCTTTTGCAGTTTCTTTATAATTCATTTTTTTCTCCTCCTTTAAAGAATCCAAGCATTAACTTACTAGCTGCAATAGCATCATTTCTATCTATAATAGATTGAATATAGTCTAATCCAACTTTATCTATTAAGTCATTCATATAATTAATCATTTCAATGTTTCTTTCACATTCTGCCGCAGCTTCTTCGATAACAGGGAATGTATCAAAATAAATTGCATTTTTATAACCATGTTTTTTAAAATAATAAAGCATTTCTAAAGTTTTAAATGGAGTTGATGTTCCAATCATCAAGCCGTCATCATGTACCCCGTAACCATCATTTAAATGAATACCATAAAGTTTATTTCGACTTCCAAAAATATCTGCAGCAAATGCAGGATTTTCATGTTTCATTAACATATGACAATAATCTAATGTTACTCCAATATTATCTCTATCAATATCATTTAGCATCATTCCTGTAACACCCATTGAATCAATAAATGCATATGATCTTTCTTCATATGGTTTATATTCAATACTTATTTGTAAATCAGGTGCATAATCACAAACTTCTTGGAATGCATGAACTAATTGATCCCAAACTTTTTTATAGTTGATTTGAAAACTATAATCAAATCCATCAAAACCTAACCATATTGTAACAACTTTTCCCCCTACATCCCTACAGTAATCTGCAGCATCTTTACATAATTGAAGTGCATCTTTTGCAAGCTCAGGGTCAGAATTTCCTAATTCACCATTAATAAATTTATTTCTAAATCTAAGTGCAACACCATTTAATTTTAAATCATATTTGTTTAATAATGATTTCATGGTATTTGCATCATAACCTTTAACATGTTCTGGATAATTTAAATCAACATATCCCAATCCAACTTTCTTAAAATCTGAAAATGATTTTTCTAAATCATATCCTTCTATTCTTAAATAAGAATTAATTCTTGTTGCTAATTTCATTCTTTTCATTACCTCCCTTTGACAGTTTCAATATTAGCACACAAAGATAGCGTTTTCAATCATTTTATTTCATTTTTTTTCATTATTTTTCATTTATTTTCGTATTTATATGATTTTATATGAATTTTATTTGATATTTATTAAATATAATTGAATTAATTTGAATTTTTTTGATTATAATTAAAAAAGGAAACTTTTCTTCTGTCATCAAAAAAATTTCCTTAAACATTTATGTCTATATTAAATAAAAATATTTTATAAACAATACTATTTTTTCAAAATCACAACATGTAATCGTAAATAACATATTATGTTTCATCTTTATAAAACAAAAAAACATCGATTTCTCGATGTCTCTTACATTTGGTGCGGGCGACAGGAATCGAACCTGCACGCCGAAGGCGCTAGATCCTAAGTCTAGTGCGTCTGCCAGTTCCGCCACGCCCGCATTGAAATGGTGACCCGCAGGCGACTCGAACGCCTGACCCTCTGATTAAAAGTCAGATGCTCTACCAACTGAGCTAGCGGGTCATAATATGGTGCCGGCTAAAGGACTTGAACCCTCAACCTACTGATTACAAGTCAGTTGCTCTACCAATTGAGCTAAGCCGGCATTTAAAAAAATGGTGGAGGTTAACGGGCTCGAACCGCTGACCCTCTGCTTGTAAGGCA
>JAUNWT010000001.1 GCA_030540195.1 Bacillota bacterium
AGTATATTAGTATTCTTTTTCAATACCCTTATTATGCCTAATTACACATTTGTGTAGTTGGGCTTTTTGTGTTTAAGGGAGGTTGATGAAAGGAAGGATAATGCTTGAATGTTAAAAAAAATATTTTTAAAGAAGTATGATTTTATATTTCAATTTTTATTTAAAACACTTATATTATTAATTATTTTATTTTTATTACTAAGTTTTGTATTTAAAGTTCACCGTGCAACTGGTAATACAATGTCACCTTATATTAGGGATGGAGATTTGTGTATTTTCTATCGCATGGATAAAATTTATCTAAATGATATTATCATCTACAAAGATAAAGATGGAAAAGAATGTATGGGGCGTGTAATAGCTTCAAGAGGGCAAACAGTTGCGTTTTCTAAACATGGTGGTTATTTTGTTGATGGAAATCAAACAGTAGAAGAAAATCCTTATAAGACATATGCTTCTAAAAAGAAAAATGTAAAATATCCATTAAAATTAAAAAACGATGAGTATTTTGTTTTAAATGATTTTAGAAAAATAACAACAGATAGTAGAGAAAAAGGTGCAATATCCAAATCTCAAATAAAAGGAAAATTGCTTTTTCTTATGAGGCGTAGAGGATTTTAGACAGATGATAAAATTAAAAAAGATAGTAAGTATATTAAGTAATATTGAAGATGTTTTATGTTTCATGTTTTGCATGTTCTTGTTTTTAATAGGTTTGTATTCTATCATAGACAGCTACCTCGTTTATGAACATGCAAATGATGATAGTCTTTTAAAATATAAACCAGGATATAGTGAAGAAAGCAATGATCAAGAAATTATAGGAAATATGGTGGCATGGCTCACGGTAGATAAAACTAATATTGATTATCCAGTGATGCAAGGTGAGAATAATGAGGAATATTTAAATAAGGATCCGTATGGAGAATATTCTTTATCAGGTTCGATTTTTTTAGATAGTCGAAATAAACCAGATTTTTCGGATACATATTCATTAATTTATGGTCATCATATGGAGGGAGACCATATGTTTGGTTCACTACATTCGTTTTTAAAAGAAAAGTATTTTAAAAAACATAAACATGGAACGTTAATTGTTGGAAATACGATATACAATCTTAAAATTTTTGCTGTAATGAATGCAAAAGCAACAGAAAGTGAAATATTCGATTCAACAGAAGTAAGACAAAGTAAAGTTTTATCTTATATTAAAACAAATTCAAAATATTATAACAAAAAAATAGATATACAATTAACAGATCGTATTATTGCATTATCAACTTGTAAATATCCAGATTCTGTGTATCGAGTTGTCGTATTTGCAAAATTAGATAACCCACATCAAATAGAGAAAAGCAATTAGAGGTAATAAAAATAAAGGATTTATATGAAAAATGGAGGAAAAAGAATATGAAAAAAACAACACTTGGAAAGACAACAGCTGCTATGTTAACAACAATTATGATGTTAAATGGAAGTCCTATGGTTTCAGCTTATAGTGGCACTATTGAAGGAGAAAAAACAACTACATTTGAAAAATATCTTGTTATGGATAAGGATGCAAATGTTCCAAACGCTAGTTTTACTTATAGTATTAGTGCAGGTACACCAACTAATGATATTTTAGCTGGTGTAGATGCTAATAAAGTAACAATGGAAGGCGTAGATACAGAAACGGCAAATACAATTACATATAAGCCTAATGACACAACATCTTCTGATGCAAATAACAAGATTAAAAATTTCAATTCTTCTACACAAAAGTATGCATTGAAGAAAGCAACTTTAGATTTTTCACAATGCCAATTCCAACAACCGGGTATTTATCGTTATGTTTTAACTGAATTAGGAGTGAATCAAGCTATTACGAATGATGAAGCTACTACTCGTACAATTGATGTTTATGTAGAAAATGCGGAAGGAAATTCTCTAAAGATTGCAGGCTATGTGCTTCATTCTGGAACGGGAAGTAATAAATCACAAGGATATACAAATAATTATGACACTTCGGATTTGACTTTTCGTAAAGAAGTAAGTGGTAATCAAGCATCACATGATAAGTATTTCAAATTTACTGTCAATATTACAGGTGCAAAAGCTAATACAGTTTATAATGTAGATCTTACCAATGCAGATAGTACAGTCAATGGACATACAAATCCAACAACTCTTACTGTAGGTACTAATGGAACGGTTAGTGCAGATTATTATTTAAAACATGGACAAGAAATTAAAGTTGAAGGAATTGCAAAAGACTCTAAATATAATGTTACTGAAGATAACGATGGTTATAGCTCAAAAGCTGCTAGTGTAGAAAATTATAATGATCCAACAAGTGGAACTATCGTAAGCTCTGATTTAAAAACATCTTATTTAAATGAAAAAACGGGTACTATTCCAACTGGAGTTATTATTAGTGTTGCTCCATTTGCAGCTATTACATTGTTTGCTGTTGCAGGAATGGTTACAATCAAAATGAGTAAGAAAAGAAAAACTAATGAAGATTAGTAAAAAAGGAAATGAATTTTCCTTTTAGAAAGGAGTTGCATATAGATGAAGTGTAACAAGAACATAAAAAGAACATTTTTAATCATGTTTTTGACTATTCTATGTGTTGGTATGTTTTGTTCTACTAAAGTATCTGCTATAGGAAATACAAATAATTCTATTTCTGTTCGTATTCCTGTGTATTGTGAACAAACAAATGCAACAGAAACCTTTCATTATCAAATACAAAGTACAAGATCGAATCATGTAAAATTAAATAGCACAGAGATTGATTTAAAAAGTAATGAAACTAAATATTTTGCAATTGATTTTAATTATCCAGGAACGTATCATTTTTTTGTTAAGCAAGTTTCTGGAAATAATCAACAAATTAAGTATGACAAGTCAGTTTATTGTGTAGATGTTTATGTGAGTGAAAATGAAAATGGATTTTTATTTGCTGAACCAATTCTTTATTTAAAAGATTCTGATGCAAAAGTGGCACAATTACATTTTAAAAATATTCAAGAAAGTGCGCCTGTAGTATCTTTAAATGATGTAATAAAGAATACAACAAAAACAGGTGATACAACGAACTTAATCACATGGATTGTAATGCTAATGGTTTCAAGCATTCTATTAATAGGTTTTATTTTATGGAAAATAAATAAAAGAAAGGAGGTTCGAAAGAGTGAATAAAAAGGATAGTATTAGTGAAAGAAAACATCGTATAATTCTTTGTGTTTTTTTGATTTTGGCCATGATATGCAGTTCAGTTATTCCACAGTTAAAAAACCTTCGCTATGTAAGTGCTGAAGAAAATCAATCGGTGCAAAATACAGATGCTAGCTGTGTACTTACAGGTGATAATAGAGAACAACGTGAAGAACAAGAAAAAGAAAATAAACAATTAAGTCCCTTAATATCTGCTACATTAATAGCTCAAACAAAATTTGATCAGGGATCACAAGAAAATATATCTGTTATAGAAGATGAACAACTTGATAATTTAAAACAATCATTAAGTTTATTTCTTGCCAAAGAACAAAAAGAGATTGTAAATATTGATCTGCCCCTTCAAATTGGATTTGTTAATAAAAATGGTGAAGAACAAGAAAAAGACGAAGATGTTAATGTTAAATTATCGTTAGAAACAGTTTATAATCATTTGAAAACAATAAATAATAAAAGGAAATTATCACTTTATCATTTGAAAAATACATCTGATGGAAAAAATGAATGGGAAAAGATAGATTTTCAAATGAAAGATCAAGATGATAATTCTTATATAGAATTTACAACAAATCAATTTAGTCCTTTCCTTTTTGTTGAAACAAAAAATACAAAAACGTCAAAGGAAAAAAGTGTTACACAAAGTACAAATAATGTTGAAAATGTTATTATTGATGAATTGAACATAAGTTTTACTGATGGTGCTACTAAAACAAATAGTGGCTGGGTATGGTCACCTTCTTCTACTAATAAAGGGCATTTATTTACATATCAATTAGATTATTCTATTTCAGGAACATATCTTGATAAACCAGGGGCTTTAAGAATTGAACTGCCACTTCATATTCTTAAAGATCGTGATGGAAACTGGGCAGATTCTTTTGAATGTCCTTATATTGCAAAGTCTGAATTATCTTCAGGAGATGAAGGAGTTGATTTTGTTTATGAAATTGACGAAGCAAACAATAAAATCATTATAACAAATAATAAGATTTTAACTTCGGCACAAGCAGGTTATATACAATTTGCATATGGTACAACAAAAAGCACATTAGATTATAAAGATATGACAGAATCTACCAATGTGCCTGCTAAAATTACGGCTATTGGTAAAGATGAAAAAGAAGTTACTAAAGATGTAATAGGAGAGCCTGTATCAATTGATACAAATGTTCAAATAACTTCAACTCAAAAGAAAGCTAATCCATCTTATTATACATCCTGGCAAAGCAATTGGGGTACAAGACCCTCAGATGCAAATGAATATTATTATTTAGTATGGACAATACGTAGTAATATTTCAAAGGCAACATCACCTTACAGCTTTATGCTCTACGATTATTTTAGTGACTTAGGTGGTGATGTGGTTGGTTATCGCTTTAGTGGACAAAAAGAATTTACTATGAATAATCAGGTGGATGATCAAAAAGATTCAGGAGATCGCTATGATTATGTATTGACACGTTATAGAAAAGACCAAGCTGAAGAATTGTTAGAAAATAAAAATACATATGATATTACCAATAGAATTACTGCAACAGTTAAACCTAAAGATGGTTTAGACCAAGAGACATCAGCAAGTTCTTCCCAAACATGGACTTATGAAAAAACAAAATATACTGAACCAACAGGATATTTTGATGTTAGTAAATGGGGGATTTATGGTCAAGATAATCGAGTAAGTAGTTCGGAAGATATTTCAGATTATACTTTAAAAGAATTTGTAGATAATGATAAGCAAAGTATTGATAATTTAAAATATGAAACTATTTTAGAAGGATATCCTTATCCTTATACTTTGGAAGATGGTGCAACTGGAACGAAGGAAGATGCTGAAAATAACAAATATGGTAAGAAAAAGGTATCTTATGAATTTACAGATGATACTCTCTATTTAGAGGATAAAACAAATAAACTCAACGATGATGATTATGATGTAACAGGAATTAAATGGTTACCAACAATGACTACAGCAGTCTATGATAAAGATAAAATGAAATTTATAGAAAAAAAGATTGAGACTTTTAATGATGAAGACGCTGTTACAATATTGGTGCGTGTTAATAGTACATGGAAAAAAGCAACTGTTTATGATATGAAAACAGGAACTTATAAAGATACGGATACGTCATTAGTGAAAGCGACAGAAGGTGAAAATATAAGTTTCATTTCCCATGTTAAAGGTGTTCGCTTTACTTGTTCAAATGCTTATTATCATACTAAATTAAAAGTTTTTCCAACCATTTCATTAAAACGTACAAATCATGTTATTGGAATCATTGGAAATATATCGAAACTTCATTTATTGAATGAGGTTTCAGGTAGTATGAAACAAAACGATAAAGTACTTTACGAAAAAACAAAACAGGCAACGGACTATATTCAAAAAGTAACATCTGAATCTGAAATTGAAAAAGATATTATTCAAACTTTTAACAATAAACGTAAAAAACAGTATGTTGTTACATGGCGTTTAAATGTGCAAGAAAAATATTCAGATAATAATGGGCCACATAGTATTCGCCAAGATTCTGGGACATTTTATGATTTATTACCATTGGGTGCTTTATTAGACCAAAGCTCTATTTCAATACAAGCATCTAATGAAAGCTTAACTTCTGGAACCTATACGGTTAAAACGATTGAAAACTATAAAGATTCAGGGCGTACAATGCTCATTATTCACATTAAAAATCCGACAACAACAGTTTATCAAGTGACTTATAAAACTTGTCATTCTTATGATTCAATACAAGATTATGGAAAAAATCTATTGAATTCTGTAGCTTATGAGACAGGAAACTCTAAAATAGCTGATGGATATGAAGATAATGGTGGAAAAATTACAGATAAAGATTTAATGTCTAATTTGGATTCAAGTTCGAAAGGTGATAAATTTCTTTATGATGAAGCTAGACATTCAATCAGTATTTTAATGGCAGGAAATAATGGTCTAAGAAAACAAGTTAAGAGTGAGAAAGATACAGCATATAGTTCAGAAACATATGTGAATCAAGGAGGAAACTATTCATATCAAATACGTGTAGCTAATGATATGACAACAAGATGTAAAAATATGATATTCTTTGATTCATTAGAAAACTTTTATCAACGTAAAGATCAAACAGAAGAAGTTATTCCTTCTGATTGGAAGGGTACGCTAACAGGGATTGATTTCTCAATGCTAAAATCAAAAGAAATTCAACCAGTTGTTTATTTGTCGCGGATAGATAAGATGAACATGGGAAATCATCATGATATTAATGAGCAAGAAAATGGAGAACCTATTTGGGTAGAATATAGTGAATTTGTTAAAAAATATGGATTAAGTGAAGCACATGCTATAGCAGTTGATGTAAGTAAAAAAACAGATGGAACAGATTTTATATTAGAAGGAAAAGAATCTTTAGTCTTTAATATTTATATGAAGGCTCCTATTACAGATACTACAAATCTAACAGATCCTGTAACTTATAATAATGTTTATATGCAACGTGATATTTATCAAGAAGATAACAATGTATTAACTCAATTTATTCATCAAGATTATACAAAGGTACATTATCGTGTAACTGGAAATCTAGCAATGAAAAAAGTGGATAAAAGAGATGGTGTAAGCCCTGTTTCTAAAGCCACTTATCTTCTTCGAGGAACATCGGATTATGGAACTGTTTATGAAACAAAACAAACTACTGATCGTAATGGAGAATTCAATTTTGAAAATATAGAAAAAGGAAAATATGAAATTGTAGAAACATCATGTAGTGAAGATTGGCTTATTAATCAAACAGTTTATACAGTTGAAATTGATTCTAATGGGAATGTGACATTAGGTGGAAGTGTACAAAATTCAAATGGACAATACATTGTAGAAGATGAACCTCGAATTCATGGAAATATAGAAATAACTAAAGTAGATAGCATAACTAAAAATCCAATCAATGATGTAGAATTTTTAGTAACAGGAACATCAGATTATGGAACAGATGTCTCAAGACATATGACATCATCTGGCGAAGATAAAGGTAAGAATCCTACAGGAAACATTCGTATTGATAATTTAGAATTAGGTACCTATAAACTTACAGAAGTAAAAACAAAAGAAGGCTATATTCTTAGTCAAACAGATTGGACAATTAAAGTCGATGATCGGGGAATTGTTACACTTTATAATGCTGATGGAAATGAAGTAACTAAAGATAAGGATGATGTTTATCAAATAGAAAATGAACCACTTCATTCTATTCGCTTTGTAAAAACAAGTACTTATGGAAAAAATATAACACTTCAAGGAGCAGAATTTTCACTAACAGGTATCTCAGATTATGGAACAAATGTGAATAAAACAGGTGAGTCTACTGCAGAAGGAATTGTTGTAATTGATGGATTGGAACCTGGTACATATCAATTAAAAGAAACGAAAGCGCCAGAAAACCATGAATTAAGTACAACAACTTACACGGTTAATGTAAAAAATGATGGAAGTTTTACAATTGATGGATTACATAAAACATATGATTTAGAAAATATAAAATTATATGAATTCAAAGATGTTAGAACATCGGGAGTTGTTAAATTAATTAAAAATTGGAAAGATAACAAATCTAATGCAGAAAGAATTGTTCCAAATATGACTATTTCTACTCAATTACCATCAAAGGATCCAAGAGGATATACTTTGACATTTGATGCAAATGGTGGAACATTTACAAATAACATAAAAACAAATGGTATTGTATATTCAAAAGATGGAGTCTTATTAGATGGTACATATCAACTTCCAACGAATAATGATGGATCATTTATAGGATGGTATACACAAGCTAAAGGTGGAACTGAAGTTGAATTAGATAAAAATAATAATCCAACTACTCCAATAAAAAAAGATACAACCATTTATGCACACTATATACCATCGATGAAATATGCTGTAGCTATTTATGATATAGGTGTTGATGATATGGAAGGCGGAGCTAAAGGTGGTTTAACATTTGGTCCAGCATTAGGTGCAGAGGCTGAAACTGGATATGTACAAACATATCATAGCCATATACCATCGGGAACAACTGCTTCAGGTCATGCTCATCGTTGTGTACATGATGATGATTGGTCAACAATTATTGAATGGAATCATACAGATCCATATGTTTATGAACAATGTATAGATGAAGGTTGTACACATAGTGTCAAACTTAATAAAAATACAACATCAACAATATTAAATGCTAATTTTGATTCTTCAAAAGAAACAGGCGATGGACCAAGTGTTTTATATTATGAATTGATTACAGAAACAGATAAAGGAAAATGTTATGAAAATCTTAGATACTATCCAAAAAATGATGAAATTTCCTCAAATTCATGGGGAATTAGTAGAATGCGTGCCATGTTAAATGGTGCAGACGATTTAACGGATGTTACTGATAAAGATTATAATTATGCTAATGATAAGGAATATAGAACATCTTCAGACATTCATAAAGAGGCATCGATTTATACAAATGAAAATTGCTTATTAGCGACATTCCCAACAGAGTTACAAAATGCCATTGGAAAGAAGACTATTAAATGTGAGGCTTACTTTGGTAAAAACTGTGAAAATAAAGCATTAGAAACAACTTACGATAAATTATGGCTTTTCAGTATAAACGAATTGAGTCCTACTGTAAGTGATGAAAAGTATAATCATCCTGATGAAGGAAATGTTTATGCAAAAATGAAAAATGCAGGTGACTTTCCAGCGGATAGTACGATGAGGAAATCAGTACGTATGGATTCTGATCCAAAGTATTTCACTTATCAAGGAATAGTGCTATTAAGATCACAGTATACAACAAATATTGTTTGGGTAAGTTCTATTAATTATTCGGGTGGTACAAGTTATTGGTCACGTGCAAATTATACTAGTGATGTTGCTGTTGGATTCACATTATCAAGATAGTGAGAATAGGAGAGAAATCTCCTATTCTATAAAAAATAGAGAAAGAAGTTGATAATCATTGAAGATAAAAAAATATACAATTCGTTTTTCAAAAAAAGTATTAGCTTGTTTAGTTGCGTTAATGCTTATTACTGTAACTGCTGTTCTTGCAGAAAATGATTCGAATGAAGCGACTTATACTACCGAGGGCGGTACATGGGTACAAGTAGATGATAATACTTGGACTATGGATAAAGATGGAGACGGCATTACAGATATTACTTTGATAAAAAAAGGTGATCAGTGGGAATATGATTTTAATGTTGCAGATAAAGATGCGGATTACTATGGCTGGGAAAATGAAGTACCTGATGGCTATCAAATTGTTGGAAAAGGTGAGCGTTCCAATCCAGTCACAAATGCAGCAGAAAAAAAATATTCTCATACATCAAATGTTACCGATGAAGGAATACAACTAGAAAATTACGCAAATAGTCAAAATATCAATGACGTAGTTACTATTCCAGGTGCAAAAAAACTTCATGTTCAATTGACTTATGGTGGAGAAGATTCGGATTTTGTTTCTGCATGTTCGGGAAAGCACCCTGAATTAGATGCAAAGGGTGTTTCAAATTCAAGATTTGTCATTTATGTTAGTGGTGTAAGAAAATTTACTGGAGCAAAAAGAACAGTTGAATTTGATGTTAATGGAGATTCAGTAACATTTGGCTTTTCTTCTGATAGTTCTGGAGTAGGAAATGGTTATGGGTATTATGCGGTTGTTACGAGTGATGTAAAAGGATCACTCTCAATCACAAATCAACAAGATAATTATCAAGAGTTGAAGTACGGTGGTTTAAAACTTAGTAAGGTTGTTAGTGGTAATGCGGCAGAAAAGAATCAAAATTTTCGCTTTAATATAGCATTATCTTCCAATGATACAACAATAAGTAATAAGTTAAAAGGAAATCAAGTTTTTGGAGATGTGACTTTTAAAGATGGACAAGGTACTGTTTATTTAAAAGATGGTGAAAGTGTTGAAATGAAGAATATTCCTGCTGGAGTGACTTGGAAGATTTCTGAGGATGCAGTAGATGGCTATCAAACATCGATAAATGGAGGAACGGTTGTTGCAAATGAAACAAATACAACAACAGGTACGATCTCTGAAAATCAAATAACAGGTATCACTTATACTAATACAAAAAATAGCTCAAGTTCAAGTGAAGCACCTACAGGTTCATTTAAAGTGAAGAAAGTTGTTAAAAATGGAAATAATGATGATAGTTTTAACTTTTCTGCTTCAATTACAGGCTTAAAGGTAAAACAAGATTATAAAGCAGAAATTACAAATGCAGACAATTCAAAAAAGACACTTATA
Organism: Bacillota bacterium; assembly: GCA_030540195.1. Taxonomy (GTDB): domain Bacteria; phylum Bacillota_I; class Bacilli_A; order Erysipelotrichales; family Coprobacillaceae; genus Faecalibacillus. Next base: position 10,521 of record JAUNWT010000001.1, read on the forward strand.
TATACTTCAAATTCAAGTGGTATAGCTTATTTGGATTTTGATTTAAAGAATAAAGATACTATTAAATTTTTAAATCTACCTATTGGAAGTAAATATCAAATTCAAGAAAATTCTAGTGACTATATAGCTTCTTATGAAATCACAGATGAAGACAATGCAAGCAATTTAAACGCGGTAATGTCTAAAAAAGAAAATTATGAAGCTAAACAAGAGTTATCTACCCAAAAGGAAACATTGGATGAAAATGAACATGCCTTAATCACATTTACGAATAGTAAACAGGAAGTGAATAAGAACGCTATAAATATTAAGGTTAATAAAACATGGAATGATAATGATGATGAAAAAAAGATACGTCCATCAAACATTGTAGTTCATTTATATCAAAGTACTTCAAGTGATGAAGATGGAGACATGATTGCAACAGCTAGATTAGATAAAGACAACAACTGGGAAACTGTTTTTGAAAATTTAGATAGATATCAAAAAAATAGTACTAAAGAATATATTTATACTGTTAAGGAAGAAGCAGTTCCAAAATATACATCTAATATTACAAAATCTGGTAATGATTTTACAATCGTGAATACTCTTTCTAATGAAAAAATAGGTGATTTAAGGATATCTAAAACAGTTGAAGGAAAAACTGCAGATAAAGATAAAAACTTTAAATTTAAAATAAAATTAGAAAAAGATAGCAAAGCTATTGAAGGAACATATCCTTTAAATAGCGATCAAAACAAAGGAACTAAGACAGGAAGCGTTTATTTTAATGAAAATGGTGAGGCTGAAATTTCTTTGAAAGATGGAGAGTCAGCTTATATTACTGGATTACCTGAGGGAACAAAGTATACTGTTGAAGAAAATTCTTATACAAATTGGAGTGCTTCTTTACTAGATGGTACAAGTTGGACAGGAAGTATTAATGGTGATCAGTTGTCTGAAGTAAAAGTAAAAAATACCTTTGAGAATAAGCATCAATTAACATTACATAAAATTGTAAAAGGAAGCTTAGGTGATAAATCAAAAGATTTTAATTTTGAAATGACGTTAGATTCACCAGATTCAACAAGTACATTGGGCTCAATTACTTATGAAAAGGATGGTGCTACAGGAACTATTCAAGGTAATGATAATAAATTTAAATTTACATTATCTCATAATGAAACGATTATATTCAAAGATTTGCCAGACAATATTCAATATTCTATTAAAGAAGTAGATGGAATAAAGAATGGTTATTCTGTTACAACAGACTCTTCACCGGCTAGTACTTTAACAAAGGATGAAGAAATAACTTTCACAAATACAAAAGATGGTACTATTCCTACATTAGCAAGTATGAATACTAAAATATTATTTATTTGTGGCTTTTTAGCAATTATAGTTATTGTAGCTCTATATTTTAAAAGAAATAAGTTAACTAAAATGAAATAATAAAAAAACTGTTACACGATATGGAGTAACAGTTTTTTTATGATACATATTTTATGTATAAGATAAAAGACTTATATGCAGTACAGTGAAAATGATAAAATTATTATTCATTTTTTTGTACTTTCTTTTTTAAGATAATATGATTTTAGTAATTTGATTGTTAGAAAGAAGATAAGTCATCTTAACAGTTTTCTTTTCACTAGAGGCAATATATTTAGTAGAAGTAACTTTATTATTGGAATAATTTAAATCATTTTTATTATTTCCAACACGAATATTTCCTTCCACTTGATAGTAGTCTGTAAGTAGAATTACTTTTTTTATTTTATTATTTTTATCTAATGTGATTTGAATATTTTTATTAGAATAGATCGTATTATTATTCTTTTTGGTTTCTTCATATTCATCACCAATATAATCATTCATATTTTTAATTTGGAATCCTTTATGAAGACCTAAACCATTATCTAAGATAATAGTAAAACCAAAGTCATTATCTGTAAGTAATTCTTCTTCGTCTTTCTTTTCTTTTGAAGTTGAACAACCACACAATAAAAGAATAAAACAACATATAAATAGTATTTTCCTTTTCATAGAAACCCTCCTTTAAATAATTGTACTAGATATTTCGCATTCGATAAAGTGAAATATTAAATGACTATTATTTGTCATGGGAATAAAAAGTTAGTGTAATAAGTCTCTTTCATTTTATTTAATTTCAAGTCATTATCTTATATAATCTTTCTATAGATAGAGCGAAAAAGTTTATTTAAAATAAACAGGAGGTCATTATGAAAGATTTACTTATGACAATTCAATACAACAACAAGGCCTCTTTTTCGCTTTTTATTTTTTAATTTGAAACATATCTTTTCTAAGATATGTTTTTTTTACAATCAAAAGGGGGATTTAAGATGCCAAAAAGAGAAGATATTAACACAGTATTAGTTATTGGTTCAGGACCAATCATTATTGGACAAGCCTGTGAATTTGATTATTCAGGGACACAAGCTTGTAAAGCATTAAGAGGATTAGGGTATAAAATTGTTTTAGTTAATTCAAACCCAGCAACAATTATGACAGATCCAGAAACTGCGGATGTGACATACATTGAACCATTAAATGTGGAAAGATTAACACAAATCATTGAAAAAGAAAGACCAGATGCCTTACTTCCTAACTTAGGTGGACAATCAGCATTAAACCTTTGTTCAGAATTAAGTAATGCTGGTGTTTTAGATAAATACAATGTTCAAGTATTAGGTGTAAAAGTTGATGCTATTGAACGTGGAGAAGACCGTTTAGAATTCAAAAAAGCGATGAATGAACTTGGTATTGAAATGGCAAGAAGTGAAATTGCGAACACTGTTGATGAAGCACTTGCGATTGCAGATAAATTAGGTTATCCAGTAGTTGTAAGACCTGCGTATACAATGGGTGGTGCCGGTGGAGGACTGGTTTACAACGTAGAAGAATTAAGAACAGTTGTCAATCGTGGACTTCAAGCAAGTCTGGTGCACCAATGTTTAATTGAAGAATCAATTTTAGGATGGGAAGAATTAGAATTAGAAGTTGTTAGAGACGCTAAAAACAACATGATTACAATTTGTTTCATTGAAAACATTGATCCATTAGGAGTACATACTGGGGATTCATTCTGTAGTGCCCCAATGCTTACTATTTCTAAAGAAGTACAAGATCGTTTACAAGAACAAGCTTATCGTATTGTTGAATCAATTGGGGTTATTGGTGGTACAAATGTGCAATTCGCGCATGATCCAGTAACTGATCGTATTGTTGTTATTGAAATTAATCCAAGAACATCACGTTCATCTGCTTTAGCTTCTAAAGCAACAGGTTTCCCTATTGCTTTAATTTCAGCAATGTTAGCGGCTGGGCTTACATTAGATGAAATCCCTTGTGGTAAATATGGAACATTAGATAAATATTACCCTGATGGTGATTATGTTGTTATTAAGTTTGCTCGTTGGGCTTTTGAAAAATTTAAAGGGGCAGAAGATAAACTTGGAACACAAATGAAAGCCGTTGGGGAAGTTATGAGTATTGGTAAAACTTATAAAGAAGCTTTCCAAAAGGCAATTCGTTCTTTAGAAACAGGACGTTATGGTTTAGGGTATGCTAAAAACTTTAACGATTTATCTAAAGATGAATTATTAAAATTATTAATTAATCCAACAAGTGAAAGACAATTCATTATGTATGAAGCTTTAAGAAAAGGGGCTACTGTTGATGAATTATTTGAACTTACAAAAATTAAACATTATTTCATTGAACAAATGAAAGAACTCGTTGAAGAAGAAGAAAAGATTGCTTCTTATAAAGGAAATCAATTACCAGATGACATTTTAAAACAAGCAAAGAAAGATGGATTTGCTGATAAATATATTTCTAAGTTATTAGATGTTGAAGAAAAAGAAATTAGAAATCAAAGACTTGATATGGGTATGCACCAAGTATGGGAACCAGTTCATGTTTCAAGTACAAAAGATAGTTCTTATTATTACTCTACATATAATGGAAAAGATCAAGATGAAGTTTCAAATAATAAAAAGATCATGATTTTAGGAGGAGGACCAAACAGAATTGGTCAAGGTATTGAATTTGATTATTGCTGTGTTCATGCTTCTCTTGCTTTAAAGAAATTAGGATTTGAAACAATTATTGTAAACTGTAACCCAGAAACAGTTTCAACGGATTATGATACATCTGATAAACTTTATTTTGAACCATTAACATTAGAAGATGTTTTAAGTATTCATGAAAAAGAAAAACCATTAGGAGTTATTGCTCAATTTGGTGGACAAACACCATTAAATCTAGCAAGTCAATTAAAAGAAAATGGTGTCAATATCTTAGGAACAACACCTGAAACAATTGATATGGCAGAAGATCGTGACTTATTTAATGAAATGATGGAAAAATTAGAAATTCCAATGCCTGAATCAGGAATGGCAGTTACAATTGATGATGCTTTAGAAATCGCACAAAGAATTGGTTATCCATTAATGGTCAGACCATCTTATGTATTAGGTGGTAGAGGAATGGAAGTTGTTTATGATGACGAATCATTAAAACAATATATGGCTGCTGCTGTTGGGGTAACACCTGATCGTCCTATCTTAATTGATCGTTTCTTAAATGATGCCATGGAATGTGAAGCAGATGCTATTTCTGATGGAGAAAATGTTTTTGTACCAGCTGTTATGGAACACATCGAACTTGCCGGTATTCACTCAGGAGATTCAGCATGTATCTTACCATCAAAACATATTCCAGTAAGACATGTTCAAACAATTAAAGAGTACACAAAGAAAATTGCTAAAGAAATGAATGTTCGTGGTTTAATGAATATGCAATATGCGATTGCTGATGATAAAGTATATGTTTTAGAAGCCAATCCACGTGCTTCAAGAACAGTACCTTTAGTATCTAAAGTATGTAACATCAACATGGTAAAACTCGCAACAGATATCGTTACACGTGAACTTACAGGTAGACCATCACCTGTTAAAGATTTAAAAGATAGAAAGATTCCACATATTGGTGTAAAACAAGCTGTTTTCCCATTCAATATGTTCCCTGAAGTTGATCCAATCTTAGGACCTGAAATGAGATCAACAGGAGAAGTATTAGGTTTAGCTAATTCTTATGGAGCAGCTATCTTTAAAGCAGAAGAAGCAACACAAACAAAATTACCAACATCAGGACGTGTATTAATTTCAGTATCTGATCGTGATAAAAAAGATGTTGTTGAACTTGCAAGAAAATATTATGATGCCGGATTTGAAATTGTTGCTACAGGTAAAACATTTGAATTGATCAACAGCAACAACATTCCAGCTATCAAAATCAAAAAAATCAATGAAGGTCGTCCAAATATTACAGATGCTCTTACAAATGGTGAACTTGATATGGTTATCAACACGCCACATGGTAAAGAATCTGCACATGATGATAGTTATATTAGAAAAACAGCTATTAAAATGAAAATTCCATATATGACAAACATCGCTGCCGCAAATGCAGCTGTAGAAGGTATCTTAGAAGCTGAAATTCATGGAACACATGAAGTAAAATCACTTCAAGAATATCATAAAGCAATTAAAGATTAATATGAATGATTGTTAGGAAGTCATAAGATTTCCTAACAATTTTTTTTAAAAGAAATATTTACTATTAATTACCTATACATTTTTATATAATTAAAAAAAGGAGTAAGTATTTATGAAAATAGGAATTATTGATGATGATCTTGCATTTAGTAATATATTAAAAAAACAAATAGAGAATAGTAATTATTTTTGTGGAAATGATATAGATATTTATAATGATGATTTTCAAACAATTGATATAGAAAATTATGATTTTTTATTTATTGATATTATTTTAGCGCAAGATGATGGAATTTCTTTAGCAAAAAAAGTAAACAATAAAACAACCAAAATTATATTTATTTCTAATAACGAAGCACTTGTTTATGATTGTTTTGATATACATCTTTATTTTTTTATAAGGAAAGCATTTTATGAAGATGATTTTAAAAGATTACTTACTAAAATAGAAAAAGATGAAGCAGAAAGTAATAAACAATATTTGGTGGATGAAAAAAATAATCAATACATTCGTTATGTAGATATTTGTTATATTCAATCTCATAGAAATGTATGTACTTTTTTTACAGTAAATCATGAGTATCAACAGTATATAACTTTAAAAAGATGCGCAGAAACATTATGTAAGAATATTGCTTTTTATAAAATAAATTCTTATACAATTATTAATTTTAAATATGTAACGAAAATCAATAGTCAAAGTGTGACACTTTCTAATAAACAAACATTCAATGTTTCTAGACAATCAAAAGATATTGTAGAAAAATATCATGCATATAGGAGATACTTACAATGATTACTTTTTTATATTTTTGTTGTATTGAACTTGCGCTGATTTATCTTTTGAATGTTCCAAAAGAATTTTTTAAGAAATATTTAATTGTTTGTCTGTTATCAAATAGTTTAATAAACGCTATTGCATCAACCTTATTATTACAAGATGTTTTATTTCTAGAAATTATATGCTTTTTTCTTTTTTATTTTATAGATAGGAATATAACGGAAATTTTATTTTATCTTTCGTTTTCATTGGTTATAAAAGATATAGTGCTTTTATTACCATTTTATGAAGCTATTTCATTTATTGTTTTCATGATTATTATTGCCTTGATAATGTATATAAAACATTTTTATCCTATAGATAATCAAAATATGTATTGGGGACTATTAATGCTTATTTCGATAAGTACGTTATGTGTATATCACATCCTTTATTATGATTTTTTAGATATGTTAGGCGTAAATCGAAATCTAATTATTTTAATAACCTTAGTACTAACAATCATTTTTTCCTATTATCTATTTTTTAGGTATACAAAACTTTATCATGAACAACAGTTACTTAATCAAGCCGTAAGTTATTTTAAGAACGATCAACAAAATTATGCATTTATTGAAAAGAAAAATAACGAATTAAATAAATTAAAACATGATTTAAAATATGAATATTTACAAATGAAAGAATATGTTAAAAGGAAAGAATTTGAAACAGTAAATCAAATGATTGATCAAAAGATAGCATCTCTTGATCAAGAAGAAATAATAATTACTTCAGGAAATAAATTATTTGATGCATTTGTAAACATGAAATTAGAACAATTAAAACTAGAACATATTACGCCAACAATGATTGTTTCAATTCAAGACATTTCATTTATTAATGATGAACATTTAAATATTATCATTAGTTATCTTTTTGATATAACAATAAGCTGTATTCAAAATAATGAATTGGAAGTAAAAATTATTCAAGATGAATGTGCATTTGAAATCACAATGTTTATTAATCAAGGAATTAAAAATATTGATCGTATGAAATATGATACATTAAAATTAATTCTAAAAAAATATCAAGGAAGTATGAAAATTAGTCAAGAAAATCAAAATATAACTATTTCACTATTAATACCTGTCAGTCGATGACAGGTATTTTTTATGTCAATTATCCTCATAAAATGGTCAAACGTCCTAAAAGCATTATCATTTTTTTAATGATTGTTACAATGTAATCAGGAAGAGGTGAAGTGTTATGATTGAAATGAAACATCTAGACATCAAATTTGATAACCAAATAATATTTAAGAATGCTAATTTTAAAACATGTTCAGGAAAAATAACAGGTATCATAGGAAAAAGTGGATGTGGAAAAACAACATTCTTAAAAGCATTAATCTATCAATACAGTAATCAAACACTTTCTATAGATAAACAAACAATCACGGAAAAAAACAAGGAAGATTATTTATTGAATTGTGTCAGCTATATTGATCAATTTGGTACATTCTTCGAAAATATGAAAATACGTGAACATTTTGAATTTATAAGTCAATTAAAGAATCAAGAGTTTGACAAAGATAGAATGTTAGAAGTGCTTCATTTAGTAGGACTAGATAATATAGATCTATCCTACTTTCCTTCTTCTTTATCCATAGGACAAAGAAAAAGATTTTTAATAGCACTTGCAATGTTTAAAGATGCTTCAATCATTATTATTGATGAACCAACGGCATCGTTAGATCAAGAAAATAAAGAAATTATTTTAAACCTGTTACAAAATCTAAAGAAAGACAATAAATATATTATTATTACGACACATGATGATTTCCTTATAGAACATTTAGATATCGTTTATGAAATAGAAAATAAGCAGCTTTATTGTCATCAGGAAATAAAAGAAGTTCAACAGGATTTAAAAATAGAAAATACAAAACATCAAAGAATCAAAAAATATTTTTTCTATAAAAATCAAAGACAATGGTTTCAATTTATATTGGTGATGTTATTAGGATTTATTATGACAGTCTCTATTTCTATCAATATAAGTGACAGTATTTTACAGGAAAATCAACTTGCAAACGGTATAGAAAGAGCAAATAAAGCAGAAGTCTATACAGGAAAAGTAAATGATACTTTTTTAGGAAATGATAGTTATTATATAGCTAATCAAGAAGACAATCTTGATATTAGTGATGATGAACTCGCACAAATGAAAGCAATCAAACATGTTAAAGGTGTTTATCCTTTCGATGTTTTTGATACGATCAATCAAATGCAAAATGTTACAACGACAAGTGTCTATTGTGAGGGGGATAAAGTAAATTTTGATTATTTTAAAAGTGGCAGTCCACTGGTAGCACCTTATTATTCTTTTCAAAATATCAAATCAAATGGTAAAAAGCTTAAAGGAAATGCCATCAGTCAGTCATTGGCTAATAAGCTAGGAATAGATAAGGATGAAAAGAATTTTAAGATTTCTGTAGAGGTCTATATACCTGTCCAACAATACAGTTATCAAGGAGAAATGAATGAATCAGGGCTAAAGGCAGAGATGTCGCAAGTCCTTACTAAAAAAGTAAAACTTGATTTAGAAGTAGATCATATCATTTCTGTCGATGATTACTATAATGAATTTTTGAGTGCAGGATATACTATTTTAATGCCAGAAAAATCATTTTATAGTTTATTGAATCAATACAATAATCAGACACCAGATAGTTTATTAGACGCTAAAGAATTAAATGCAACAATTACACCTTATTATAGTAAAAATTATGTTATAGAAGTAGATCGTATAAGTAATTTAAAAACAGTAGAGAAAGAAATAACAAAGATTTCTAAAAATCTTGTAACATATGATCAATATAATTCAGTCATTGATACAACGGATGTCTATAAAGAAGAAAGAAAAGGAAGATATATCTACATGATTATGGTGGTTCTTGTCGCAATTGTACTTTATGCAATGGTACAAATCAATGCACTTGATGATCGTAAAAATGAAGTAAAACTATTAAAACTTTATGGACTAAATGATAAGAATGTTCATTCATTGATTAATGAAAATGGCTTTGTTCAATTATTATTGACAATAATATTCGGTATACCGGGCTTCTTTATCGCAAGAAAGATGGGATTTTTTGCAGTCAATGATCAAAGTTTAATCATCAGTTTATTACTTTTCTTAGGCATTCAAATAGGCGTTTCTATCATTATTTACATCTTGTATTTACTCTATAGTAAGTATTTTGTTAAGAAGGTGAAACTATGATTGAAATGAAACATATCAATTTATCTTTTAGGGATAAAGATTTATTTTCTGATCAAGAAATTAAAATTGATTCAGGAAAAATTACATTGATTACAGGAGAGAGTGGCTCGGGTAAATCGACTCTATTATTTGAACTTGCACGACTTACAGATTATGCAAATAAGGAATATATTTATGAAAATGAAAAAATGTCTGATTTAGATGAAGAATCATTTAGAAGAAAAATAGCTTTTGTTTTTCAAGACTGTCGACTTTTTAATGATCTATCCGTCATTCAAAATATTAAATTCTTTAGTCAACTTGGACAGGTTGAATTTAAAAAAGATAAAATGATGAATTTATTAGATGAACTTGATTTAAATATTGATTTAAATGGCGAAGTAAACGTTTTATCAGGAGGGCAAAAACAAAGACTGTTGATTTTATGCTGTATGATGAAAGATCCGGAAATCATTTTTCTAGATGAACCAACAGCGTATTTAGATGATGAAAATAGAAGACGTATGAGAAAAATTATTTATGACCTATGCTATAAATATCATAAAACAGTTGTCATTGCGTCTCATGATTTAGATATGTTAGAGATTGCAGATAAACATTATCATATAGAAAGTCAACAAATTCTATTAAAGAAAAATATCATTAAAGAAAATAAGAATTTAATTGCAAGAAAAACAATTCAAACATTTCCACTTAATTATTATTTACATGCACAAAAATCAAATAAAATACATTATAAAAGAAATATCATCATTTCCTTTTTGATGATCATTATGACTTATATGATGTGTTTTCAAGCTTATTATCAAAAAGAAACAGAAAGAATGATTAATAAAGCGATTGATAATGAATTAAGGATTTCTTATAAGGATGGTGGAAATGCTTATGATATGGCTGGAACGCCAGTTTCTAGAACACTTATACAAGATTTATCACAAAATCATATGATTAAAAATATTTCTCCCTTTTTTGAATGGAATGTGGTTCATATGACAGTCAATGATTCAGCTTTTAAAGAAACAGTTGTTGTACAACCCTATTATAAGAAAATGAAAACAGTCAAAAGAAGTAATAACCATGTGTTTTCAATTGATAAACAAAAAATAAATACAGACAAGATTTATATTTCTTATTCTCTTTATCAAAAAATAAAAGGTCATATTCATTTGACGGGAACAATGCAGGTGCTAAAAAACAATGAATTTGAATTTGTTGAAATTCCTTTTGAACTTTCAAATGCAGATACTGTTGATAAGGATATCGGTAATCGCTATACGAAATCAACTGAAAATATTATTTATATTTCACAAAATCTCTATCAAAAAATCATCAATCAATGTATTCCTGATGACTCGTATCAATCAAATGTTTATATCTTAAAAATAAATTCTTATAAGAACATACAGGCAGTGACAGATTTTATTAAAAAACACGATCAACAAATTAAAGTTTACAATCCAGTATCTTCTACGATTCTAAATCAAACAACATCATTTGGCTTTGAAATGATTTACAATTTTTCAAAAATTATATTTATACTCTTTGTACTTTCATGTTTTATCATAGGAATATTTGATGTTGTCACAAGGCGTTATCAATACGCATTGTTGCTTGTTAATGGATTCAATAAAAAACAATGTTTAAAACTTATTTTAAAAGAAAGGATTAATTATTGTTTACTATCTATTGTTTTAGCGCAAGTTTCAGTAATGGGTATTTTCTACTTACAATACCATACATTGGCAAGTATAATTATAGAAAGAGCGTTTAGTGTTTTGATGATTGTGAATTTGATTATTCTTTTTGTACCATGTGTTACATTTATCATTTTAATGAAAATAAATAATGAAGGAAATATGTTAAAAACAAGTGAGGAGTGATTACTATGAAAAAAGTTCCAGTATTTGTTGTACTTATAGGATGTGTATTTAGTTGGCTAATAGCAAGTATGAACCCTGTTACAAAGATTATTGATCAATCAACATATTCATATTTTAATTATCAATTGATGGCAATTGGAATAGCAATTAGTTTATTGGTAGGAATTATATTGTTGTGGGTCATAAAGAGAAATAATAAGTAAAATGAAATTGGATTATAGGCAGGTCAATAAGATCTGCCTTTTTTATAAAGGATAGGAAGAGTATTAGAGAAGTAGTTATTCTTGTGATATACTTAAACAAAGAACATGACTTAAATAAAAAGTATGAAGAATATGATGAATTATTGACACCATTGATGGTCCTTTTAAATAATGTATTAGATTATAAAGGAAAACAGATGATTATAGAAGAGTATGGATTTGATACAAAGAAAATAGAAAGTGAGGTCAAAGATATGTGTGATTTAGGGGAAAGCATAGTATTAGAAGCAAGAAATGAAGGAATCAGTCAAGGAATTGATCAAGGTAAACAAATAGAACGTAAAGAAAAGAATATAGAATATGTAAAAAAACTTATGGCAAGATTACAGATGTCATTTAAAGAAGTGGTTAATGTATTAGAAATGCCAGAAAAGGAAGTAAAAGAAATAGAAAAGTATTTTCAATCATAGAAAGAGAGTAAAATCTCTTTTTTTCTTATACTAAAAAATTGTTAATAAAATAAAGTTACATAATAATAAAAAATTATAAATTAGTGTTGAAAAATGTTATCAAATCTACTATACTATTCAAGAACAAAAGGAGATGAGGGCTATGTTACAACAAAGTGTCAAATATGATTGCTTACAAGTGAATACGAGTGCCTCATTTTTATATTCTCATTGTTTCTAACATATCATTTTTAATTGATATGTTTTTTTATAACAAAAAAAAGGAGGACAATATATGAAAGCCTATTTAATCTTAGAAGATGGAAACGTATTTGAAGGCGAAAGCGTAGGAGCCAACAAAGAAGTTGTTAGTGAATTTGTATTTAATACTTCAATGACAGGATATGTAGAAGTATTAACAGATCCTTCCTATGCAGGACAATCCGTTGTTATGACATATCCATTGATTGGGAACTATGGAGTATGTTTAGAAGACCAAGAATCTACAAAACCTTATGTTGAAGGATTTGTAGTAAATGAACTTGCAAGACTTGGAAGTAACTTTAGAAAAAATGTAGATTTAAAAGATTACTTAATTGAACATGATATTCCTTGTATTCAAGGAATTGACACAAGACACTTAACAAAAATCATTAGAAATAAAGGTTGTATGAATGGAATGATTACCACAACAAAATACGATGATTTAAGTGAAGTCATGGAAAGAATACATAACTTTAAAGTAACAGGTGTGGTTGAAAAAACAACATGTGATCAACCTTATACAGTAGGTGAGGGAGATCGAAAAGTTGCTTTATTAGATTTTGGTGCTAAGAAAAATATTGCGAAATCACTTGCAAATAGAAATATAGAAGTTACAGTTTATCCAGCATCTACTCCAGCAAGTACAATCATTGAAGGAAACTATGATGGAGTGATGTTATCAAATGGTCCTGGGGATCCAAGTGAAAATGTAGAAATCATTAAAGAAGTTAAAAAACTATCTGAAAGTGGGTTACCAATCTTTGCAATTTGTTTAGGACATCAATTGATGGCTTTAGCTCATGGATTTAAAACTGAAAAATTAAAATATGGACATCATGGTGCAAACCATCCTGTTAAAGATTTAAATACAGGTCGTGTTTATATTTCTACACAAAATCATAACTATGTAATTTGTGATGATTCTATTGATCGAAATATCGCAAAACCTTGGTTTATAAATGTAAACGATCAAACAATCGAAGGCGTTGAATATATTGGTAAAAATATTAAAACAGTACAATTTCATCCAGAAGCATGTGCTGGTCCATTAGATACAGATGCTTTATTTGATGAATTTGAAAAAATGATGGAGGGTAAATAAGATGGCAAGAGATTTAAGTATTAAAAAAGTATTAGTTATCGGTTCAGGACCTATCATCATTGGTCAAGCAGCAGAATTTGATTATGCTGGAACACAAGCATGTCGTGCTTTAAGAGAAGAAGGGGTAGAAGTTGTTTTAATTAACTCAAACCCAGCAACAATCATGACAGATGGGGATATCGCAGATAAAGTTTATATCGAACCATTAACTGTACCTGTTGTTAAAAAATTAATCATGGAAGAAAAACCAGACAGCATTTTACCAACATTAGGTGGACAAAATGCCTTAAACATCGCGATGGCTTTAGCGGATGAAGGTTTCTTAGAAGAACATAATGTTCGTACAATTGGGACAAATACAGATACAATTAAACTTGCAGAAGACCGTTTAGAATTTAAAAACTTAATGGAAAGAATTGGTGAACCATGTGCTGCTTCTATCGTTGTTAACCATGTTAATGATGCTTTAGAATTCGCAGAAAAAATTGGTTATCCAGTTGTTGTAAGACCGGCTTATACTTTAGGTGGTACTGGTGGAGGTATCGCTAATAATGAAAAAGAACTTCATGATATCTGTTCAAATGGTTTACGTCTATCAAGAGTAAGTCAATGTTTAATTGAAAGATGTATTGCCGGATGGAAAGAAATCGAATATGAAGTCATGAGAGATAGTGCAGGAAACTGTATTACTGTATGTAACATGGAAAACTTAGATCCTGTTGGTGTTCATACAGGAGATAGTATCGTTGTGGCACCAAGCCAAACATTATCAGATAAAGAATATCAAATGTTACGTTCATCAGCTTTAAATATCATTACTGCTTTAAATATTGAAGGTGGATGTAACGTTCAATATGCATTAAATCCAAATAGCTTTGAATACTGTGTTATCGAAGTAAACCCTCGTGTTTCTCGTTCATCAGCATTAGCTTCTAAAGCAACAGGTTATCCAATCGCTAAATTAGCGGCTAAAATTGCTTTAGGATATACCTTAGATGAAATCAAAAATGCCGTTACAGGTAAAACATATGCTTCTTATGAACCAACATTAGACTATGTTGTATGTAAAATTCCTAAATGGCCATTTGATAAATTCGTTGATGCTTCAAGAAAATTAGGAACACAAATGAAAGCTACTGGAGAAGTTATGTCAATCTGTAATAACTTTGAAGGTGCTTTAATGAAAGCTTTACGTTCACTTGAACAAAATGTTTTCTACTTACACTTAGATGCCTTTACAAAATTAACACATGATGAATTAAAACAAAAATTAAAAGATGTTGATGATCAACGTATCTTTGCAGTCGCTGAATCATTAAGAAAAGGAATTACTGAACAAGAAATCCATGAAATTACTAAAATTGATGTATGGTTCATTGATAAAATCAAACATTTAGTAGAAATGGAAGAAAGAATTAAAACAGAAGAATTAACAGTTGATTTATTAAAACAAGCAAAAAGATTACAATTCCCAGATAGAGTAATCGCTGAATTAACTGGAAAAACAGAACAAGAAATTCATCAAATGCGAAAAGATAATAATATCGTTGCCGCTTATAAAGTTGTTGATACATGTGCGGCAGAATTTGATGCACAAACACCTTATTACTATTCAATTCAAGGTGGGGTCAATGAAGTAGAACCACAAAGAGAAAAGAAAAAAATCATGGTTTTGGGATCAGGACCAATTCGTATTGGACAAGGTATTGAATTCGATTACTGTTCAGTACATTGCGTATGGGCTTTAAAAGCAGCAGGATATGATACAATCATCGTTAATAACAACCCTGAAACAGTATCAACTGACTTTGATATTGCTGATCGTTTATACTTTGAACCACTTACAGCTGAAGATGTAGAAAGCATCGTCGATATTGAAAAACCAGATGGCGCTATCGTTCAATTTGGTGGACAAACAGCTATCAAACTTACTAAAGCACTTACAGATATGGGTGTTAAAATCTTAGGAACAGATGCTGACGATGTAGATGCAGCAGAAGATAGAGAAAGATTCGATGAAATTCTTGAAAAATGTCATATTGACCGTCCAAGAGGTTCAACAGTCTTTACTGCAGAAGAAGCCATTGAAGTAGCGAATAAATTAGGATATCCAGTCTTAGTAAGACCATCTTATGTATTAGGTGGAGCTGGTATGGAAATTGCCTTAAATGATGGTGATATTAAAAAATTCATGAAAATCATTAATAGACAATATCAAGAACATCCAATCTTAATTGATAAATACTTATCTGGTAAAGAAGTAGAAGTTGATGCGGTTTGTGATGGTCATGGTATCTTAATTCCAGGTATTATGGAACACGTTGAACGAGCAGGGGTTCACTCAGGAGATAGTATTTCTGTTTACCCACCACAAAAAATCAAACAAGAAATTAAAGATATTATTGTGGATTATACAAAACGTCTTGCGAAAGCATTACACGTTGTCGGTTTAATCAATATTCAATTCATTGTTTATGAAGATCAAGTTTATGTTATCGAAGTTAACCCAAGATCTTCAAGAACAATTCCTTATATTTCAAAAGTTACAGATATCCCAATTGTTGCTATTGCGACAAAAGCCATCATGGGACATACAATTGAAGAACAAGGTTATTCTTATGGTATTGTTCCAGAAAAGGAAACAATTGCAGTTAAAATGCCAGTGTTCTCATTTGAAAAAATTAAAGGTGCAGAAATTTCTTTAGGACCTGAAATGAAATCAACAGGAGAAGTCTTAGGTATTTCTAAAAACTTAGATGAAGCTATTTATAAAGCATTCATGGGAACAGGTATTCAATTACCTAAGAAAAAGAATATCATTTGTACAATTAAAGATTCTTCTAAAGAAGAATTCTTACCAATCGCTAAACAATATTACATGTTTGGTTATGACTTATATGCCACAGAAGGAACATATAAATTCTTAAAAGAACATGATGTCCCAGTACATTTTGTTAATCGAATTAATGAAAAAACAAATACAATCTTTGATTTAATGTTTACGGATACAGTAGATTTAGTAATCGATATTCCAACAAGAAATGATAACTTAAAAGATGGTTTCTTAATTAGACGTTTTGCGGTAGAAGCAGGTATCCCAATTTATACTTCACTTGATACAGCAAAAGCACTTATTGATTCACTAGAAAAACGTAAACATGGGGTGCCATCATTAATTGATATTACAAAATTAAGATAATCTAAAAATGGTCGAAAGACCATTTTTATTTTGGGCATAATTTTAAAGAAGTGTTTTGGACTATCTGTCCATTTATAAAAAAATATAGTTTTCTATAATGAAAGAAGGAGGTTTTTTATGAATCAAGAAAATACTTCTTTTGAAAAACAAAAAAGGGTGATTGCTAGAAGAAATGCCCTCAAACTTTTTTTTATTCGTTTTCCTGATGTAAATCCACTCTTTTTAGAAAATCTATCAACAACACAATATGAAGAACTCTTTGATCTTCTTTTATTAGGTAAAGATTTAGAAGAAATAAAAAAGGCTATTTTAAATATAGCCTAATTCTTTACATGCATAATAAATACCATCTTCATCAATAGAAGTTGTCACAAAATCGCTAAGTCTTTTTAAATCATTATTTCCTTGTCCCATGCAAATCGAAAAAGAAGCATGTTTAAACATTTCAACATCATTTAAAGAATCCCCAAAAGCCACATAACTTTCCATATTCCATAATTTCATAAAATAAGAAATACCAGTTGCTTTAGAAATGCCCTTAATAGTAATATCCGCATAACTACTTTCACCTACCATCACATCAAGTTCTTTAATATCTTTAAATTCTTGATAGTCATAACCTAAAGGACCATAGGCAATCATAGCACCTACTTCTTGATCGGTATAGCTGCCAACTGGGGGAATTGGGTTATTAAAATAATTACATGAACGAATGACATCTTCATTAGGTTCCATATTAATGATTCTTGGAGTACATTTAAGTGCTAAAGGAATATTATGTTTTTTAGAAGCTTCTAAAGCTTTTAAAACAACATTTTTAGATAGACTTTCTTTGTGAATAAGTTTTAAATCTTTATCTAATAAAGCTTGTCCACTATTACATACATATCCATCAAAGGCAAAGGTGTCATAAATGTGCGTATTCTTTAAAGAATCCACACTTCTTCCCGTAGAAACTAACAAAAGATGACCTTTTTCTCTTAATAAGTTTAAAGCTTTGATGGTACTTTCTGGAACTTGATGATCTGTCGTTGTTCTTAAAGTACCGTCAATATCAAAACAAAATAATTTTTTCATTATTTACCTTGAGGGAAAAATCTTGCAAGTGAATTTGCAACCGCTGAAATAGGCATTGTTTGCACTACAATTCTACCAGGACCAGTAACCACTGTATTAAATAATCCCTCTCCTCCTAAAAATTTATTTTTTAAACCAGGTACCGATTGGATATCCATCTTACAAGTAGCATCCATTATGGCAAGATAACCAGTATCAATAACCATTTGTTGACCTGGAAGTAAATTATATTCTACGGTACTTCCATCAATTTCAATAAAGCATGTTCCATGCCCTGAAACCTTTGTTAAAATAAAACCTTCACCACCGAATAAACCAGAAGAAAATTTCTTATTAAAGAAAACCGATGTTTCCACATTTTCTTCACTAGCTAGAAAGGCAGATTTTTGAATAATAACTTCTTTTCCTGGTTCTACATCAACAGCGACAATTTTTCCAGGAAAACTTGAGGCAAAAGCAATTAAACCATCTTCATTTGCCATGTAACTATTTCTAAACAAAGTTTCACCAGAAAACATACGACCGATGATTTTACCAGCGCCACCACCGTTGGTTTCCATTTTCATACATGGATCCATCCAAGCCATAGCACCGCTATCACTAATCATTTTTTCACCTTTATTTAAATGACAAATAACGGCAGGGAGAGTATCTCCAACAATTTCATATTTCATAATTTTTCTCCTTTTTATAAAGCCACACAAACAGGTTGAATAATAGTTAAGGTATTTCCTGTAGGCTTAATTTCTTCTTTTTCTTCATTGAATGTATAAAGCTCTAAACGGTCTTCTTCTTGACTGGCAACGACAATATAACGATCATCAATAATATTAAAATCACGAGGTCCTTTTCCTGTATGCACCATATAAAGTAAAGTAATCTTTCCTGTTTCTTGATTAACACGATAAAGGACAATACTATCGTGCCCTCGATTAGAAACAATAATATGTTTACCACTTGATGTCATATGAATAGCGGCAGCACTTGAAAAACCATGGAAATGACGAGGTACACAATGAATAACTTGAATCAAAGTAAAGTGTCCTTCTTCATATTGATAAACCATAATACTATTGCCAATTTCATTAACAAGATAACAATATTTTCCATCATGAGAAAAAATCATATGACGAGGTCCACTACCTGGATTTACAGCTTGACTTAAAGACGTTTCTTCTAATTTTCCATCTTTGAAATTATACATGACAATTTTATCAGCACCTAAATCAACACTATAAAGATATTTTTGATCTGGGGTAATTCCTACATAATGAGCATGAGGACTTGTTTGCCTTTTAAGTAAATCGATTCCTGAACCATGATGGTGAACAACAGAAAGTTTATCACCAATTTGATGATCTTTTAAAGGGAAAGCAGCAGTTGCCCCAACGTGATAATTGGCAGTGAATAAATATTTTTGATCAGGACTTAAACATAAATGAGTATAAGAACGACCATGAGAATTATAATAAGAAAGTTGTTTTAAATCATCATCTTCAATATGATAACTTGCGACACCTCCTCCTTCACCAACACGGGCATCTTTTAAAGATACATAAAGATAATCATCTTTTTTAATAACGTAAGAAGGAAAATCTTCGGTAGGAATATGTTTATTTAAATGAAGTTCATTTTTCGTTTCATCTAAAGTACATACATAAAGACCTTTTTCTTTTCCTTTAGCGTAACTTGATACATAAAAACGATACACAAAAATCGCCTCCTTTTGAAATAATTGTACCATAAAATAACTAGAAAAAGCTTTCTATATATGAAAAAAAGAGATGCGAGGCATCTCTTGAATTCTATTTTTGTCCAACACCTTTACAATAAGTTTGAACAACTTCATAATCTCTATCTAAAACAACAAGATCAGCATCATAACCAACACCAATTGTTCCTTTACGATCATCAACATGTAAACATCTTGCTGGGTTTGATGTACAAGCGTTGATGGCATAATTGACAGGAACTAAAGCATCTTCAATTAAGATTTTTAATCCTTTGTTTACATTTAAAGTAGAACCAGCTAAGTTACCAGCTTCTACTAAATGAGCACTGCCGTCTGGATAGATGACAACTTCTTGTCCACCAAAATCAAATTTAGTACCTACAGGGAATCCTTTACACATTAAAGAATCTGTAATCATAATACTGTAATCAGGACCTTTTGAAGTAAAGAAATTATTTAAAGCGGCAAGAGTAGAATGATTTCCATCACAAATAATTTCTCCATACATATTTCTAATACGTAAAGCTCCACCAACAAGTCCATTGGCACGATGAGTAAATGGAGTCATGGCATTATAAACATGAGTCATACTTCTTGCCCCGTGAGCATAAGCTTGAACAGCTTGGTCATAAGTTGCATTTGAATGTCCAATACTGACAACCACATTATTTTGACTACAATATTTTGTAAGAGCAAAATCTTCATCATTTTCAACAGCCATTGTAATATATTTAATTAAACCATGAGCGGCTTTTTGATATCTTTTAAATTGTTCAATATCAGGTTTAACACAGTATTCTTCAGGTTGAGCGCCTTTATGTGCTTTATTTAAATAAGGACCTTCAAAATGAATTCCTAAGATTTCAGCACCTTCATAACCTTCTTCCACAACTTTTGCGACATTACTTACCGCATTTGTAAGAACTTCTTCACTTTGAGTAAGAGTTGTTACAAGGAAAGAAGTAACACCTTCATCAACGATTCCTTTTGTCCATTTTCTTAATCCTTCAGGATTAGCATCATTTGTATCAAAACCATAAGCACCATGACAATGAATATCAATAAAACCAGGAAGGATTCTTAAATCTCCATAGTCTTTTGTGACTTCTTTTTCATTGTAAGGATATATTTCTTTAATAATTCCATCTTCTAATTCTAATTGTGCCGGAATGAATTGATCAGCAATCCAGACTTTTTTACTTTGTATAATCATAATTTCACCTCATCTATATTATAGAATACTTTGCTTATCTAGACAAGCAACAATTCCTTTAATTTCTAATAAAAATTCAATTTACCTTGACCTTAAATTAGTATATAATTAAGTCACTATAAGGAGGAGAAGGATATGGATGAAAATTTACTTTTATCATTAATTGAAAACAACGCGAAAATGGAAGTCGTTGATCTTGCGGCCGCCTTAAACGAATCAGAAGAAAATGTTGAAAATAAAATTAAAGATTTAGAGAAAAATAAAACAATCTATGGTTATCATACTTTAATCAACTGGGATAAAACAAACCATGATGTGTGCACAGCTGTGATTCAAGTTAATGCAAAACCAGAAAGAGATTATGGATATGATCGTATTGCGAAAAAAATCTATAATTTTCCAGAAGTAGATACAATGTATTTATTAGCGGGAAATTATGAATTCTTATTAATTGTTAAAGGAAAAACAATGGTTGAAGTTGCTAAATTCGTGAATAGTCGTTTAGCGGTTATTGAAGGGATTGAAAGAACAGCCACAATGTATGTTTTAAAACAATATAAAAACATGGGTAAACTTGTTGATGGTGATAATAAAGATGCAGCAGAAAGATTATTGGTAACTCCATAATGGATTTTGAAAAAATTGTAAATCCTATTGTAAAGGATATTCCACCAAGTGGAATTCGTAAATTCTTTGATCTTGCTAATCAAATGGAAGGTGTTATTTCTTTAGGGGTAGGGGAACCTGATTTTGCAACCCCTTGGACAATTAGAGAAGCTGCAATCTATTCAATTGAAAAAGGAAAAACATTCTATACTGCAAATCAAGGATTATTAGAATTAAGAAAAGAAATTTGTAAATATCAAAAAAGAAAATTTGATTTAGATTATAAACCAGAACAATGTATCGTTACTGTTGGAGGATCTGAAGGAATCGATCTTGCCTTTAGAACGATCATTAATCCAGGTGATGAAGTCATTTTATTACAACCAAGCTATGTTGCTTATACACCAGGTGTTGCACTTGCTGGGGGAGTAGTAAGAAACATCACTTTAACAGAAGAAAATGAATTTAAATTAACACCTGAACTTTTAAAAGAAGCTATCAATGAAAAAACAAAAGCCATTCTTTTAAACTATCCAAGTAATCCAACAGGTGGATTCATGACAAAAGAAGACTATGAAAAATTGGTACCAATCTTTAAAGAATCAGGTATCATGATCATCACGGATGAAATCTATGCAGAACTTTCCTATGAACATAAATTCTGTTCAATTGCCTCTTTTGATGAAATCAAAGACCAAGTTATTCTTGTTAGTGGTTTTTCAAAAGCTTATGCGATGACAGGATGGCGTTTAGGTTATGTTCTTGCAAACGAATATCTTGTTAAAATGATGAAAAAGATTCATCAATATGTCATTATGTCAGCTCCAACATGTGCTCAATATGGAGCCATTGAAGCAATGAGACATTGTGATGAAGAAATTGAAAAAATGCGACAAGCTTATCTTGCAAGAAGAAATTTCTTGGTCAAAACATTTAATGAAATGGGACTTAAAACATTTACGCCACAAGGGGCCTTCTATGTTTTCCCATGTATTAAATCAACCGGTTTAACATCGGAACAATTCTGTGAAGAGTTATTAAACGATCAGTTAGTAGCCTGCGTGCCAGGAAGTGCTTTTGGTGAAGCCGGAGAAGGATATATTCGTGTTTCTTATGCTTATAGTTTAGAAGAACTTAAAGCGGCAACTAAAAAAATTAGAAAATTCTTAGAAAACAAGGGAGTTATTTAACTCCTTTTTTTTGGCTTTAAAATAGATGCAAATTCATCATAAAAAGAAACAATTCCCTATAATAAAGATAAAGAAAAGGGGATGATTAAGATGTTTGCAAGAAGTTATGAACAAATGACAGATGTATCTATTATGGAGGTAAAAACATATTTATTAATTCATAGTGAAGGTGTTTATCAACAAGATATTTATGATTTAATGAATAAATGTTTAGATGTTTCTCAGTTAAAAAGAAAATTGAATAAAAGAAAAGATCTTCAATTATGGTTGTTTACAACAATTAAAAGATATATTGATTGTAGTTTATCTTATAATGAAATGGAATATCATCTTATTATGATGAATAAACTTATTCACCAACATTTTCGTCCTTTGGTCGAATATAAATATAATTTATTTTATTATATTTTAGATAAAAGTAGTTTTAATCTAGAAACTTATTGTTTACTAAGACATTTACTTACTTTTAAAATGAATCAATTAAATAAAGTAATTTTAGGAATGACAAATTATAAAATGTTAAGTGATGAACAAACACATTATTATGCAAGTCTTATTCTTTTGTTAGAAAAACAATACAAACAAGCTTATCTACACTTACCATTTGTCACATTAGATGAATCATTTAAACGCTTTGAAAAATCTCTTTATAATTATTCACCATATCGCTATGAAATGTTGTATCATAAAGACAAGACATATTCACTTAATTATGCAAGATAGGAGAAAATCATGGACAGACTCTATTACACATATCTTATTATTAAAGAATCATTGGATTATATACCCGCTATTGAAATAAAAAGGCTACTTGAAGAAAAATATCAAATCAAAGTTGATGTTAAAACAGTTTATCAAGCGATTAGAAATATTAATGAATTATCAAACTATATTTATCAAAAAGAAATCATTAAAATGAAACATCGAAAAGGCTATAGTATTGATGAAGAATTTTTCAATGATGGACAATTTCAATATCTATGGGACAGTGTGCTTTTCAACAATGACTTAAATGAAAATGAAGTAAATGCTTTACTTACAAAATTACAAACCTTAAGTTCAAGTAAACAACTTTCACGTATTCAAAATCAACCAAGAAAAACACAACCAAGAAATTATGATTTACTTTTAAATATGACAACCGTCATTAAAGCAATTCATGAAAAGAAAAATATTTATTTTAAATATGTAAGTTATGAAATCAAAAGAAATAAGTTTGTAGAAATTGCGCATAATCATGGAAATCATAAAGAAAATAATGAATTCTATATTATTTCTCCTTATAAACTAATTCAAAGAGATTCTAAATACTATGTTTTAGGTTATTTTAATCAACGCCCTGATAAACTTTCTATTTATCGTCTTGATCGTATGCGTCTTGTAAGAAATCATAAAAGCCCTTTTGAAGAAGGGGAACAATTTGATTTAGAACAAGAAGTTGATCATATAAATATGTATGTTTCAGGACAAAAAGATACGCTTGAAATTAGTTTTGATGAAGTGGTTTTAAGGGAAGTTATCGATCAATTTGGACAAGATCATCCAGTTAAAAAAGACTTTGAAAATCGTTATCATCTTACTATAGAAGATGTTCTTATCTCTGATGGGTTGATAGGATGGTTGATGATGTTACAAGATCATGTAAAAGTTATTAAACCTTATTCTTTACAAGAAGAAATGAAAAAAAGAATTGAAAAAATGTTTATACAATATAAATAGAGCTATCATTTGGATAGCTCTTTTGTCTTTTTCCAATCAATATCTTTGATTTGTTTAATAATAGATTGAAATAAATTTCTTTTATCTTTTGGATAAATCGCATAATAACGAACATGGGCTTCTGGATCAGTAATCGGTATTAGAATACGATTATCTTCTGCCTCTTCTCTTTGAATCGTGATATCACTTCTAAAATTAGGCAAAGCAGACATCTTTGTAAGTTCATTAAAAACAGAAGGATCATCTTGAAATAAAAGATGTGATTCAGGAATCATACGTTGACAGACTTCATTCCAAAAACCAATTCGTGAAAGAAGTAAAACACTTTGACCGTTTAAATCAGAAAAAGATATTTCTTTAAAAGGTGCTAAAGGATGTGCTGGAGGCACAGATAAATAAAGGGATTCATTTAAAAATTCTTGTGAGATATATTTTTTATCTTGTAAAGAATGATGTAAAACAATTAAAGAATAATCCCCTTTTTCTAATCCTTCAATTAATGTCTTTTCATCTTGAACAAGGGTACTTTCAATTTGGGCTTCTGTATTATTTAATAAAGTATATTCAACACCCCATAAAGGAGCTGGTGCACAAGAACCAAAAGAAATATGATTTTGACTTAATTTTGTAAGTTCTTTAATCATTTCTTCTCGTCCATTAAGTAACTTTTGCGCAAATTCTACCGCAAGTTTTCCATTTTCATTCAGTTCAATTTTATTTTTCTTACGATCAAATAAAGAAAGTCCTAAATCTTCTTCTAATCTTTGCATCGATCTTGTCAGTCCTGGTTGAGAAATCAACAATTCTTCAGCAGCTTTTGAAATGGTTTTATTTTTCGCAATGGATACAAGATGTTCAAGTTGGTTAAATTCAATCATAGTCTCACTTCCTTTTTCGTTATTATAACACACTATGAGTTTGAGTTATAGTGAGATAATTGAATGATAATGTACTTTTTTTAAAGCACATATTAAAATGAAAATAGTTAAGGAAAAAGGAGAAGAAAAATGAAAG
This sequence comes from Bacillota bacterium, assembly GCA_030540195.1. Taxonomy (GTDB): domain Bacteria; phylum Bacillota_I; class Bacilli_A; order Erysipelotrichales; family Coprobacillaceae; genus Faecalibacillus. Next base: position 35,787 of record JAUNWT010000001.1, read on the forward strand.
TGTTAATAATTAATGGAAGTCCTCGCCCAAGAGGAAATACAAAGATTGCCCTCGATGAAATGGTTAAAATCTTTGATCAAGAAGGTATTGAAAGTGAAATTGTGCATGTTGGAAATAAAGATATTCGAGGATGCATTGCCTGTATGTCATGTAAAACAAGATTAGGTCATTGCGTCTTTGATGATTGTGTCAATGAGATTTCTAAAAAGTTTGAAGAAGCAGATGGACTTGTGGTTGGAACACCGGTTTATTATGGTTCTGCCAATGCAACCTTAATTGCTTTTCTAACAAGACTGTTCTATAGTACGTCCTTTGATAAAACGATGAAAGTTGGGGCAAGTGCTATTGTCGCAAGACGTGGGGGAATTTCTTCAACTTATGATGAAATCAATAAATTCTTTGCTATTTCAGGAATGCCAATTGCTTCTTCACAATATTGGAATTCTATTCATGGAAGAGAAATAGGAGAAGCAAGCCAAGATGAAGAAGGATTACAAACAATGCGTGTTCTTGCTAGAAATATGTCATTTTTAATGAAATGTATACATGATGGTAAAGAAAAATATGGTTTACCAGAAAAAGAAGAATTTCATCGTACAAACTTTATTAGATAATAAAAAGAGCTAACGCTCTTTTTCGTTATCTAAATTAATTAAATTACTTACATAAGGCTTTTTACCACTTAAAACATCATCATAAAGATTTTGTTTCCAATCAATATAATCAATACTTTCTTCAAGTTGTTGAATCGTATCTTCAAGACTTTTTCTTTTTCTAGAAAGCATTTCTTGACGTATTTTAATTGTTGAAGGACCTTGTAAACAAAGAGCCAAGTATTCTTTCATTTCTTGAATACTAAAATCACATTTCTTTAAACAAGAAAGATCTTTGATCCAATTTACATCATGTTCATCAAAAATACGACGATTATTTTTCTCTCTTTTTACATTAGGAACAAGTCCTTCATTACAATAATATTTTAAAGTTTGATAAGTCATATCAAGCTTACGACAAACTTGCATCATTGTGTACATAAAAATCACCTCAAAAAAATTATATTCTTCTTGACCGATAGTTACAACCGTAAATTATAATCACATTGTAATAGATAAGAGATAAAGGGGGCTTATAAAATGAAAACATTTAATTATTCTTATCCAGTAAAAGTTTATTTTGGAAAAGGAAGTGCAAAAGAAGCTTTTTCAAATGAATTAAAGAAATATGGAAGTAAAGTTTTATTAGCTTATGGTGGAGGTTCTATTAAAAATAATGGAATCTATAATGAAATTGTTTCTTTATTAAAAGAAGAAAAGAAAGAAGTCATTGAATTTAATGGGATTATGTCTAATCCAACGTATAAAAAAGTACAAGAAGGAGTAGAGCTTGTAAAAAAAGAAAAAATTGATTTTATTTTAGCTGTTGGTGGAGGAAGTGTCATTGATTGTTGTAAAGTCATTTCTAGCCAAGCAGTTATTGATGAAGATATTTGGGATTTAGAATATGTTCATGGTAAATTTCCAACAGAAGGGATTCCAATGGGTGCCATCGTGACAGCTTCAGGAACAGGGGCTGAAATGAATGGTGGGGCTGTTATTACTCATGAAGAAAAGAATTGGAAAGGTGGTATCTTTGCTTCAACCGCTGACTTTGCAGTTCTTGATCCAGCTTATACCATGACAGTTCCAACAATGCAAGTATTATCAGGTGCCTTTGATACATTAAGTCATGCTTTAGAAACGTATTTAGGAAATTCAGATCAAGATAATGTTTCAGATGATGTTGCCTTAGCTATTATGAAAAATACCGTTGTGAATATGAGACGTTTATTAAAAGATATCAATGATGAACAAGCAAGAAGTAATTTGATGTGGGATTCAGCCATGGCTGAAAATGGTATTTTAAAATGTGGTCGTCAAACAGATTTCCAAGTGCATCAAATTGAACATCAATTAGGCGCTTTTACAGATTGTAACCATGGTCAAGGCTTAGCGGTTATTCAACCGGTTTATTGTTATCATATTTTAAATGATGCCAGAGAAAAATTAACACGTTTTGCAGAAGTTGTTTTTAATCAAAAAACAGCCGAAGAAGGTTTAGAAGCTCTTCAAAACTTCATTAAAGAATGTCATTTACCAACAACTTTACCTGAATTAAAATCTAAAGTTGAAATCACAAATGATTTATTAAAGAAAGTAGCGGATACAACAAACCTTATCAAAACAAATCCGCGTACTCTTACAAAAGAAGAAGTTTATGATATTTTATTAGAATGCATGTAAAAAGCTATCTCGGATAGCTTTTTTTGTATAACTGTCAGTTATAGTGAGATGATTTATTGATATTGTACTTTTGTTTTTTTGAAATCTACAATAAAGATGTAAGGAGGAACAAGATATGGAATATATAACTTTGACTAATGGTTATCAACTACCGATGTTAGGATACGGTACTTTACATATACCTCCTAAACAAACAAAAGAATGTGTTTTAAAAGCCTTTGAAGCAGGTTATCGTTTGATTGATACAGCCGCTTCTTATCAAAATGAAAGAGAAATAGGAAAAGCAATCAAAGAATCGAAGCTTAAAAGAGAAGAAATCTATTTGACAACAAAGGTTTGGGTTCAAGATGCTGGTTATGAAAATACGCTACAGGCATTTCATCAATCATTAGAAAATCTAGGGGTCGATTATTTAGATCTTTATTTAATTCATCAACCTTATGGTGATTATTATGGTTCATGGAAAGCTATGGAAGAACTTTATCAACAAGGAAAAATCAAAGCGATTGGTGTCTGCAACTTTTCACCAGAAAGACTCATGGATCTTTACATGAATAGTTCCATTCATCCCATGATCAATCAACTTGAATACCATCCTTTCTATCAACAAAAAAATCAAAAATGTGTCTTAAAACAATGTGATTGTCTCTTAGAAGCTTGGGGTCCTTTAAATGAAGGACAACGTGATATCTTTCATCATCCAATGTTATTAGATATTGCGAAGAAACATCAAAAATCAGTTTCACAAATTATTCTAAGATGGCATTTAGAAAATCACATTATTGCCATTCCTAAAACCACACATTTAAATCGTATGAAAGAAAATATAGATATTTTTGATTTTCAGTTAGATGAAGAAGATAAAAAACAAATAGAACTACTTGATTTAGGTTATAGTGAAATTATTGATCATCAAAATTATATGACCGCAAAATGGCTTAATAAATATAAAATACATGATTAAAAGGAGAAAGGAATATGTTATTTTACTTTACAGGTACAGGGAATAGTTTGTATGTGGCGAGACAAATTGAAGAAAAGCCTATCAGTATTCCGCAAGTCTTACATCAAGAAAACTTAAATTTTAAAGATGAAAAAATTGGAATCGTTTATCCTGTTTATGCCGGAGAAGCACCTAAAATTGTCTTAGAGTTTTTAGAAAAAGCAACATTTGAAACAGATTATTTTTATTTGATTTTAACTTATGGAAAAGATGTCACAGATGCTCCTGAATGCATAGCGCGTTTACTTGAAGAAAAAGGAAAACACGTTAATTATATTCATTCTATTTTAATGGTAGATAATTACTTGCCATCCTTTGATATGAATGAACAAAGAGCCATGAATAAAAACGTTGAACAACAAATTCAACAAGCACTTCAAGATATCCAAAACAAAAAAGAAGAAATTCCTGAAGCAACACAAGCAGGGAGAGATTTCCATGCTTCTGCCAAAGAAATCTTTGCGAAAAATCCAGAACTCATTAATGGTGAACAAATTACGGTAACCGATCAATGTGTAGGTTGTGGTATTTGTACAAAGGTTTGTCCAAGAGGACTCTTCTATGTTGAAAATAAAAAAGCGAAGAGAAAACAAAATACCTGTGAATTTTGTTTAGCGTGTGCACAAAACTGTCCATCTAAAGCCATTATCACAAAATTGAAAGATGCCAATCCTAATGCCCGTTATAGACATGAAAAAGTAAGTCTAAAAGATATTATTGAAGCAAATCAACAAGTATAACTGACAGTTATACTAACATGCACTATTTATATTGTACATTTATAGAATTTAAAACTAAAATAAAGATAGAAATTGGAGGAGATAATAATGAAAACTTTTGAATTAAATAATAAACAAACAATCCCAGCAGTAGGATTTGGGGTCTTCATGATTCCTAATGATGGACCTACTTACGAAGCAACTTTAGCTGCTTTAAAAGCAGGATATCGTCATATTGATACAGCTGCTGGTTATTGTAATGAAAGTGATGTTGGAAAAGCCATTAAAGATAGTGGTATTGATCGTTCAGAAATCTTTATTACTTCTAAATTATGGTTACAAGATTATGGTTATGAAAATGCGAAAAAAGGTATTGAAACTTCTATGAAATTATTAGGAGTTGATTATATTGATCTTTATTTATTACATCAACCATATGGTGATTATTTAGGAGCTTGGAAAGCTTTAGAAGAAGCTTATCAAGCAGGTAAAATCAAATCTATTGGTATTTCTAATATTACTGTGAACTTATGGAATAAATTTAAAGATGGTATGACAGTAATGCCAGCAGTCAACCAAGTAGAATTTAACCCATTTGTGCAACAAAAAGAATTAAGAAAAGTGATGGCTGAAAACGATATTCGTTTAGAAGCATGGTATCCATTAGGACATGGAAATAAAGATTTATTAGAAAATGAAACAATCGTTTCATTAGCTAAAAAATATAATAAAAATGCCGGTCAAATTATCTTAAGATGGATTTATCAAGAAGGCGTTATTTCTTTACCTAAATCTACAAATGAAGAAAGAATGAAAGGAAACATTGATATCTTTGATTTTGAATTAACAGATGAAGAAATGAAAGCAATGCAAGCCTTAGATACAAACAAACCATCTCATAATCCTGAAGATCCTGCCAACGAAACACGTTTAATGGGATTAAAAATTCATGACTAATTTCGTTACTTTAAATAATGGTTACCAAATCCCTCAACTTGGATTTGGTACCATTCAACAATTTGGTAAACAAATTGAAGACAATGTGGCTTTTGCCTTAAACCATGGCTATCAACTCATTGATACAGCCAACCGTTATGGAAATGAAGTTGAAGTAGGAAAAGGTTTAGAACAATCAGGATTAAAAAGAGAAGATTATTATTTAGAAACAAAATTAGGGCCTACACTTTATGAAAATGATCAAGCCATCGATGATACTTTAAAAAGATTAGGTGTAGATTATGTCGATGTGATGATTTTACATCACCCTGTTAATAATTATATTTATGCTTATAAGATGTTAGAAAAAGCCTATAAAGAAGGAAAAATCAAAGCAATTGGACTTTCTAATTTCCAAGTTGCACAAATTCAAGAAATCATTGATCAATGTGAAATCCCACCAATGATTATGCAAGTAGAATGTCATCCTTATTATCCAGCAGAACATGTATATGATTTTTGTAAGAAAAATCATATACAACTTCAATCATGGTATCCTTTAGGACATGGAAATAGTGACATGTTAAAAGAACCAATCTTTGTAGAACTTGCAAAGAAATATCATAAATCAACAGTACAAATTATTTTAAGATGGCATCTTCAAATGGGGTTTGGTCTTGTTCCAGGAAGTAAATCATTAGATCATATTGAAGCAAATGCCCAAATCTTTGATTTTGAATTAACAGATGAAGAAATGAAAGAAATTGAAAAAGTGAATAAACATATCCCATTTTATAAAGTGACTAAAGAATCTTTACAAAGACTTGCGACAACAAAATGTAATTTTGAAGAAGGAGAATAATTATGGAATACAAAACATTAAATAATGGAGTGAAAATGCCAGCTGTTGGTTTTGGTGTTTTCCAAGTTAAAGATGAAGAAGAATGTAAAAGAGTGGTTTTAGATGCAATCGATGCAGGATATCGTCTTATTGATACAGCACAATCTTATGGAAATGAAGAAGCTGTAGGTAAAGCAATTCAAGAAACAAATGTACCAAGAGAAGAATTATTCATTACGACAAAAGTATGGATTTCTAATTATGGTTATGAAAAGGCAAAAGCTTCTGTAGAAGAATCCTTAAAGAAAATGCAATTAGATTATTTTGATTTAGTTTTATTACATCAACCATTTAAAGATTATCATGGAGCTTACCGTGCTTTAATTGATTTATACAAAGAAGGGAAAATTAAAGCCATCGGTGTTTCTAACTTCTATCCAGATCGTTTAGTAGATTTAGCTTTAGATACAGAAGTTGTACCAGCTGTTAACCAAGTAGAAGTGAATCCTTTCCATCAACAAGATGCAGCCTTAACATACAATACAAAATATGGTGTTCAATTAGAAGCATGGGCTCCATTTGCGGAAGGTAAAAATGGTATCTTCACAAATGAAACACTTGTAGAAATTGGTAATAAATATAATAAATCAGTTGGACAAGTTATTTTAAGATGGCTTGTACAAAGAGGAATTGTTCCTTTAGCTAAAACAGTTAGAAAAGAAAGAATGCAAGAAAATTTAAATATCTTTGATTTTGAATTAAGTGAAGAAGATATGCAAACAATTGCCTCACTTAATAAAGATACAAGTTCATTCTTCTCTCATTATGATCCAGCAACTGTAGAAATGATTTGTGGCTTAAAACGCTAATAAAAAAGATTGTAACCGTTTTAATTTTGTGATATTATGTTCGAGTAGTTTATAGGATAGTGATTGTTTAAGTACAAGCTAAACCTGTTTATTGCCACCCTTTTTAAGTGCGCAATAAATAGGTTTTTATTTTTGGAGGGGTGATTATGGAAATAAGCAAAGTTTTAAACAACAATGTAGCTGTCGTTATTGAAAATAACGAAGAAAAGATTGTGATGGGTCGAGGAATCTGTTTTAAAAAGAAAACAGGAGATATAATTGAACCAGAAAAAATAGATAAAGTTTTTTATTTACAAAACCAAGAAGTCTTAAGTCGTTTTAAAGAACTTGTGGTGGATATTCCTTTAGAATATTTAGAAATCGGTGAAGAAATTATGGATGAAGCAAGATTAAGTTTAGGAAAAGCTTTAAATGATAATATCTTTATTTCCATGGTTGATCATATTTATACCGCTGTTGTTAGAGCGAAAGATGATATTTTAGTGAAGAATGCTTTATTATGGGATATTCAAAGATTTTATAAAGAAGAATATCAAATAGGGAAAAAAGCTCTTGAGATTATTGAAAAGAAAACAGGAGTTCTTTTACCAAATGATGAAGCAGGATTTATTGCCTTACATATTGTCAATGGACAATTAGATGAAGATGTTCATGATATGTATGAAATTACGAAGATCATGCAAGAAATCGAAAATATTGTTCGTTATCACTTCAAGATAGAATTTAATGAAGAAAGTGCTTATTACTATCGTTTTATTACCCATTTGAAATTCTTTGCACAACGTTTAGTTGAACATAAAAAACAAAACAAACAAGAAGATGATTTGTTGGAAGTGGTTCAAGTAAAATATGCCAATGCTTATCAATGTGTCGAAAAAATTGCGATGTACATAAAAAATCAATATAACTATGAACTTTATGACGAAGAAAAACTTTATTTAACGATCCATATACATCGTGTAGTTTATCTTGGAAATAGTCATTAATTGGATGGTGACATTAAGTTGGCCAAACCTTCAAATTTCAATACTTTAGAAAGATGGAGGAAAATTATGAGTAAGTATGAAAATTTAGCCAAAGAAATTTTGGAAAATGTTGGTGGAAAGGAAAACATCAACAGCTTAACACATTGTGTTACAAGATTACGTTTTCGTTTAAAAGACGAATCAAAAGCCAATGATGAAGCATTAAAAAATAATCCAGGTGTTGTCACTGTGATGAAATCAGCAGGACAATATCAAGTTGTTATTGGAAATCATGTTCCTTTAGTATACGCAGACGTCTGTGAACTTGCCGGTATTAGTAATGGAACTCAACAAGAAGAAGATGAAGCACCTCAAGGACTTTTTAATAAGTTGATTGATGTTATTTCAGGATGTTTCCAACCTATTTTAGGACCATTATGTGCAGCTGGGATCATTAAAGGATTAAATGCTTTATTAGTCTTTATTTTAGGATCAAGTTTCAATAATAGTGGAACATATATAATTTTAAATGCCATTGGTGATTCTATTTTTAACTTTTTACCAATTATTTTAGGATATACCGCAGCTAAAAAATTCAATGTCAATGTTGTTGTCGGAATGATCATTGGAGCAACACTTTGTTATCCAACAATTCAAACAGATACATTGTCAGCTGCAGGAAAAGCAATTGGAACATTACCATTGATTGGATCTTATTATACAAAATTCATTGGTATTCCATTTGTTTCAGGTAACTATACAAGTACTGTTGTACCTGTTATCTGTATTGTTGCTTTAGCGGCTCAAATTCAAAAAATTGCGAAGAAATTTGTACCTGAAATGTTACAAAACTTCTTTGTGCCATTCTTTGTTTTAATTATTTCACTTCCAATTGGTTTACTTGTTATTGGACCAGTTGTAAGTTTATTAACAACAGTTTTATCAAATATGTTTGCTGGACTTTATGCTTTTTCACCAATCGTAACAGCTTTTGTCATTGGAGCATTATGGCAATGTTTAGTTATCTTTGGTTTACATTGGGCACTCGTTCCAATGGCGATGGTCAATATTGGAAACTTAGGATATGATACAATTTTACCAGGTATGTTAGGAACAACATTTGCGGCAACAGGTGTTCTTGCAGCGATGTATTTAAAATTAAAAGATGAAAACAAAAAAGCACTTGCAATCCCAGGTGTGATTTCTGCATTCTGTGGGGTAACAGAACCAGCTATTTATGGTTTCTTATTACCTGAAAAAACACCATTTGTTTTCTCTTGTATCGGTGGTGCTGTTGGTGGTGCCATTATGGGAACAGTTGCGGCTAAACAATATGTTATTGGTGGACTTGGAATCTTTAGTGTTGTAAACTTCATTTCACCAAAAGGAGATGCAACTGGTATGATCGTTTCATTAATTGCGGGAGCTGTTTCATTAGTTGTTGGTTTTGTTTTAACAATTATTTTCTATAAAACAAATGATCAACAAGTTGAAAATAAAGAAGCAACAAAATTAGAAAAAGAAACAATTTTATCGCCAATTAAAGGAGAAGTAAAACCAATCGAAGAATCAAGCGATGCTGCTTTTGCATCAGGTGCTTTAGGAAAAGGTGTTGTTATTTTACCAGAAGAAGGAAAAGTATATGCTCCTGTGACTGGTACGATTACTGTTTTATTCCCAAGTTTACATGCAATTGGTATTACCAGTGATGCAGGTGTTGAATTACTTATTCACATTGGTATTAATACCGTACAACTTAATGGTGAAGGCTTTACTGCCCATATTAAACAAGGTGATCAAATTAAACAAGGTCAATTACTTGTTGAATTTGATATGAATAAAATTAAAGAAGCCGGTTATTCTTTAGAAACTCCTGTTTTAGTCACAAATTATGCAGATTTAAAAGAAGTTAAAAATACAAAGGCTTCATCTGTACAATTACAAGAAACTTTAATAGAAGTTAAATACTAAAAATGAAGGTATTGGAGGGATCATATGAATAGACCTTATGTCATATGCCATATGTTGCAATCAATAGATGGTAAAATTGCGGGTGGTTTCTTTAGAGAAAAACAAACATTAGAACTTGCGAAGATTTATAGTGACATTTCTAAAGACTATAACGGAGATGCAATCATTTATGGTACAACAACCGCTAAAGAAATGTTTTCAAGTTCTAAAACAACACCTGTTTTAAATCAAAAACCTATTCAAAAAATAGACTATATTTATAAAGATGATAAAAAGAAATGGATCGTGGTGATTGATCCTCAAGGTCAAATTTCTTTTGATCAATCGGTTTATCAAAATCCAAGACTTAAAGATAAAAATTTAATCGTAATTCTTACAGAAAATATTTCCAGACAATACCTAGAAACATTAAAGTCATTAAATATTTCTTATTTATTTACTGGTAAAGAAGAAATAGATTTAAAACTTGCTTTAGAAAAGCTTTATGATTTATTTTCTATTAAAAAGCTTTTATTACAAGGTGGCGGAATTACGAATACCTATTTTATTAAAGAAGATTTAATAGATGAATTAAGTCTTGTTGTTTCTCCTGTTGTATCAGGAGAAGAAAAACAACCTAATATTTTTGAAGATTGTCATGAATATATAGGACAAACATTTGATTTAAAACAAAGTGATCTCTTAAGAAAATCAGGTTTATATTTAAAATATGTAAGAAAATAGTGGGACTCAGGTCTCACTTTTTTAGTATAACTGTCAGTTATACATGGATGTATTATTGATATTGTACATTTAAAAAAGTAATAGCTAAAATGGAATTAGAAAGGGGGATTGATGTGAGAAAAGTAATTGATGTAGGGATGATGATTTTATTATTACTTTTAATGGCTTTTCCATTTACTGGACAAGATATTCACATTTTTTTGGGAATAATCATGCTTATTTTCTTTATTATTCATCATTATTTAAATAAAAGATGGTATTTGAGTTTATTTAAAGGTAAGAAAACAAAAATAAAAATACTATTTATGATCATTAATAGTTTATTACTTATAAGTATATTGGGTGTTGCGCTCAGTGGTTTAACACTTGCTGGATATGTGCCTATCATGTCCTATTTTCTAGCAAGAAAGATGCATTTAGTATGTTCTTATTGGAGTTATTTACTCATGGGATTACATGTGGGCTTGCATCTACAAGTTACAAAGATGATTAAAAATCAAATCATTGTTTATGGAATAATGCTTATAGGAATTATTTTATTTACGAAAAATCAAATACTTATTTATTTGTTGAATATGTCTGATTTTTTATATGTAAGTAATCAAATGAATATCGTTATTTATATGTTTGAATATTTGATGATCTTTATTTTATTTGTATTATTCATGAATGTCATCATAAAGGAGATGAAGAAGAAATGAAAAAGAAAATATTAATTGTACTTGCAGTTGTTTGCATTATTGTAGCGGGTGCGGGTTATTATTTTTATCGCACACAAAGAAATGTAAGTGTTGGTTTAAATAAACGTATTCAAGATGAAAATGGTAAAAAAGGAAAGACTTCTTTAGAAAGCTCTAAAGTATTAGTGGTTTATTTTTCTAATGGGGGAAATACTCAAAAACTTGCAAAAGAAATTTATAATCAAGTTGGAGGAGATTTTAGACAAATTAAACCAGTAAAAGCTTATCCTAAAGGAAATAAACTTTATGATTATACAAAAAATGAACAGGAAAAAAATGGGCGACCAAAACTAAAAGACTTAAATATTGATATAAGTCACTATGATACGATTTTTATTGGTTATCCTATTTGGTGGTATACCTATCCACAAATTATTTTGAGTTTCTTCGATCAATATGATTTAAGTAATAAAACAATTATTCCTTTTGTGACACATGGTGGTAGTGGTATGTCAGGAACAAAAGAAGATATGGAAGAATATTTAAAAGATAAAAGTGTAACTGTAAAAGAAGGACTTGCTGTAAGTCGAACAGATATTGAAAAGAGTCAAAAGGAAACAGTTGAAAATTGGTTAAAGGAGCTTGGTTATGAATGAGTCTACTAAAATAAATGATATTTTAAACAATCTGTTATTTAAAGATATAGGACAATTTCTATTTCCAACAGATTTTTATTCAATCACAAATACCATGACTTTAAAAGATGTAGATCATCTACTTCCTTATCATAGTCATATTGAAGTAGATACAACTTTAGAAGTATTAGAATATTTAGAAAAGCAAAGAAAACAAGGAAATCAAGTATTCTATGATATCTATACAGAAAAAGAAAAACAAGCAGATCCTTCTAAAAGAAAAACAGGATTATTCTTTTTCAAAGGAAAGAAAAATGCACCTTTTGCCATCGTTAATGCAGGTGGTGGTTTTAGCTATGTTGGTTCGATTCATGAAAGTATGCCTCATGCCCTTTATTTATCAAAACAAGGCTACAATGGTTTTGCCTTACAATATCGTACAGGTGGAGCGGATGTCGCATGTGTTGATCTTGCAAGAGCAATTGAATTTATCTTTGAACATGCCAAAGAATTAGAAATTGATACAAATTGTTATTCTTTATGGGGTGGTTCTGCCGGAGCAAGAATGGCTGCTTATTTAGGAAGCTATGGCACTATTTCTTTTGGTGGAAAATATTTACCAAAACCAGGAACAGTAGTTATGCAATATACGGGACATAGTGATTATACAAAAAATGAACCACCAACTTTTGTATGTGTTGGTGAAAATGATGGGATCGCTTCTTGGCGTGTTATGGAAAGAAGAATTCATATTTTAAAACATCAAGGGGTTGATGTTGAATTCCACAAATATCCTTCTTTAGGACATGGTTTTGGTTTAGGTATTCATACAAGTGCTAAAGGATGGATCAATGATGCCATTCATTTTTGGCAAAAACAAATAGATAAAGGAGAAGATGAAAAATGAGAAAGAATTTTGGAGCACAACCTTATTTATATCCACAACCAGTGATGATTATTGGAACATATGATGAAAATGGCAAAGCAAATGCGATGAATGCTGCGTGGGGAGGAATTGTTGGTAGAGATGAAATCATGATCGATTTATCTTCACATAAAACAACAAAGAACTTAGAAGTTACCAAAGCATTTACTGTAAGTGTGGCAGATACAAAACATTTAGTTGCTTGTGATTATGTTGGGGTAGAATCTGCCAACAATTGTGAAAATAAAATGGAAAAGGCTGGATTTACAACAGTTAAAAGTGAATTTGTGAATGCACCTATTATCAATGAACTTCCTCTTACTTTAGAATGTGAATTAGTAAAAGTAATTGATGGAAGTAAGTATTTAGGACGTATTGTTAATGTAAGTATTGATGAAGAAGTTTTAGGAGAAGATGGTAAGTTAAGTTTAGAAAAATTTAAACCTATTACTTTTGATACGATCCATGGACAATATATTGAATTAGGAAAATGTGTAGGAAAAGCATTTCATGATGGTTTACAATTAAAAAATAAATAGGAGATTAATTCTATGACAAAAAAATTAAAAATATTTTTGATTGCCTTAGTTGTTATTATTGCGGGTGTTGGTGGTTACTTGGTTTATAATTCACAAAAATCTTCTACAACAGAAGAAAAAGTTGTTACAAATGAAACCAAATCATCGACAAAGAAAGTACAAGGTGATGGTAAAACTTTAGTGGTTTATTATTCAGCACAAAATCATACCAAAGATGTTGCTGAAAAAGTTGCTGAAAATTTAGGAGCAGATCTTTTTGAAATTGAACCTAAAGAAAAATACACGGAAGATGATCTAGACTGGACGAATGATGATTCAAGAGTGACAAGAGAACATGAAGATACATCTTTAAGAAATATAGAATTAAAAACAACAGAAGTAGAAAACTGGGATCAATATGATACCGTGCTTATTGGTTATCCTATTTGGTGGGGTATTGCGGCATGGCCTGTTGATACATTTGTTAAGAATAATGATTTTTCTAATAAAACGGTTATTCCTTTCTGTACTTCTGCTTCATCAGGTCTAGGTGAAAGTGGTACAAAGCTTCAAAAAGAAGCAAAAGGTGGTAATTGGCAAAAAGGACAAAGATTTAGTTCAAGTCCATCTGATTCTACAATTAAAGATTGGGCAGATAGTTTAAAATAAGGCATTATTTAATAAATGCCGAATTGTCGAAAAAAGTGCCGAAAATAATAAGAATAGAGTTCGTGTTTTATAAACATGAACTTTTTTCATTTTACATAAACTTAACATAAACCATACGTTCTTTTGATTTTTGAATGTGTTGAAAAACACTATGATATGGGTGTCTTAAGAAAAGGAAACAAAAACAAATAATATCTTAAGAGAAAACAAAGGAAGGTAAATAAAAAATGAAAAAGAAAGTATTAAGTGTTTTAATGGTTTTCATGATGTGTTTAGGTTTAGCCGGATGTGGCGGAGGATCAAGTAGTGCATCAGATGACATTAGTGGAAAGGTAAGTTTAAACGGATCAACTTCAATGGAAAAATTCGTCAATGCCTTATCAGAAGGAATTAAAGAAAAATATCCAAACTTACAATTAGAAGCACAATTTACAGGATCAGGTGCAGGTCTAGAAGCAGTTGCATCAAAAACAACAGATATCGGAGATTCATCTCGTGCTTTAACTGATGATGAAAAAGCAAAGGGATTAGAAGAAAATATCGTCGCTATCGATGGTATCGCAATGATTACTAACAAATCTAATAAAGTAACAAACTTAACAAAAGATCAATTAGCTCAAATCTATACAGGACAAATTACTAACTGGAAAGATTTAGGTGGACAAGATGAAGCAATCGTTGTTATCGGACGTGAAGCTGGTTCAGGAACTCGTGGAGCTTTCGAAGAATTATTAGGAATTGAAGATCAATGTCAATATGCTCAAGAATTAAATGAAACTGGTGCTGTTCTTGCTAAAGTTGCTAAAACTTCTGGATCAATCGGTTATGTTTCATTAGATGTATTAGATGATACAGTTGCTCCTCTTCAATTAGATGGTGTTGAACCTAGTGAAAAAACTGTTAAAGATGGAAGCTATGCTTTACAAAGACCATTCGTAATGGCTACAAATGGAAAAATCAGTGAACAATCTAAACAAGTTCAAGCAGTATTTGATTTCATCAACAGTAAAGATGGACAAAAAATCATTGAAAAAGTTGGATTAGTAACACCAAATAAATAAAAATAAAGAGGGAAGTATTATGGAAAAAAAGTTATCAATTATTAACCATAAGAAAGCAAAATCCCTAGTAGAAAAAACAGCCGCGATGATCTTTCGTGGCTGTGCTATTATATCAGTCCTTGCGGTTATTACCATTACAGGATATATGATTATTTCAGGGACACCTGCTATTTTTAAAGAAGGAATTACAGGTATTTTGTTTTCTACAACATGGAAACCAACAGCAGCCCATCCTCAATATGGGATTGCCTATGTTATTTTAACTTCTATCGTAGGGGTTTTTCTAGCAATCTGTATAGGAGTACCTATTGGTTTATTTACAGCAATCAACCTTGCTGAAATTGCTCCACCAAAACTTAGAAAAATATTAAAATCAGCAATTGAATTACTTGCAGGGATTCCATCTGTTGTTTATGGATTATTAGGAATTCTTATTGTCAATCCAATGATGTATAAATTAGAATTAATGATTTATCATGGTTCTAAAACACATCAATTTACCGGTGGTGCAAACCTTATATCTGCAATTATCGTACTAGCAATCATGATTTTACCTACACTTATCAATATTTCAGAAACAGCTTTAAAAGCCGTTCCTGATGATTACCGTAAAAGCTCATTAGCTCTAGGGGCAAGTAAAATTCAAACAATCTTTAAAGTTGTTGTACCAAGTGCTAAATCAGGTATTATGTCAGCTATTGTACTTGGTGTAGGTCGTGCTATTGGAGAAGCGATGGCTATTTTGTTAGTAGCCGGAAATGCAGTCTCTCTTCCACTTCCATTTAATTCTGTTCGTTTCTTAACAACAGCCATCGTTTCAGAAATGGGATATGCCAGTGGTACACATAGACAAGTTTTATTCACAATTGGACTTGTACTGTTTATCTTTATCATGATTATTAACTTAGTCTTAACATATGTTTTAAAAAGAGGTGACTTAGATGAATAATACAATCTTAGAAAAAAAGAAACGTGTCAGTGATCAAGTTCTTTATGCACTTATTCAATTAAGTTCATTTCTTTCAATCTTTATTTTATTAGTTATTATTGGTTATATCCTCTATCGAGGAATACCAGCCTTTGATTTTTCTTATTTAGTAAATACAACAAGTATCATTAATGATACGGTAGGTATATTACCTAATATCGTTAATACTCTTTATATTGTTATTGTGACACTTCTTGTTGCTTGTCCAATAGGAATCGGTGGAGCAATTTATCTAAATGAATATACAAAAAATAAAAAATTCGTCAGTATCATTTCATTTACAACAGAAGTCTTAGCCGGTATTCCTTCAATTATCTATGGATTATTTGGGATGCTGTTCTTTGGATCTGTTTGTCATTTAGGATTTTCAATTTTGACAGGTTCACTTACACTTGCCATTATGATTTTACCAATCATTTCAAGAAATACTCAAACAGCTCTAGAATGTGTTCCTAAAAGCTATCGTGAAGCTGCATTAGGAATTGGGGCAACAAAATGGTATATGATTCGTACAGTTCTTTTACCAAGTGCGATTCCTGGAATTTTAACAGGAGTTATTCTAGCAATGGGACGTATCGTTGCTGAATCAGCTGCTTTATTATTTACAGCTGGTTCTGTCGCAATCTTACCAACAAGTATTTTTGGTCATTTATTAAGTAGTGGGGGTACTCTTACAATTCAATTATATTTAGAAATGGCTAAAGGAAATTATGAAGTTTCATTTGTGATTGCTCTTGTTTTAGTTGTTATTGTTTTAGGATTAAATATGTTAGCTAAATGGATCAGTCGTAAATTTGATGTGAATAAAGGGGATAATTAAGATGGAAAATAAAATAGAAGCAAGACATCTGAATTTATACTATGGACAAAAACATGCGTTAAAAGATGTCAACTTAGATATTAAAGAAAATAAAATTACAGCATTTATTGGACCTTCAGGATGTGGTAAATCAACATTTTTAAAAACATTGAATCGTATGAATGATTATGTTGATAATGTTAAAATTGAAGGGGATGTCATCTTAGATGGTGAAGATATCTATGATAGCCGTGTTGATACAACATTACTTAGAAAAAAAGTCGGAATGGTTTTCCAACAACCAAATCCATTCCCTATGTCAATTTATGATAATGTCGCTTATGGACCTCGTATCCATGGAATTAAAAATAAAAAAGAACTTGATAAAATCGTTGAAGATAGTTTAAAAGCAGCTGCACTTTACGACGAAGTGTCAGATCGTTTGCATTCAAGTGCTTTAGGTTTATCTGGTGGACAACAACAAAGATTATGTATTGCTCGTGCTTTAGCTGTACAACCAGAAGTTATCTTATTAGATGAACCAACAAGTGCCTTAGATCCAATTTCAACACTTAAAATCGAAGAACTTTTATTACAATTAAAAGATCAATATACAATTGCAATCGTTACTCACAATATGCAACAAGCAAGTCGTATTGCTGATTATACAGCCTTCTTCTTAGTTGGAGAAATGGTAGAATATGGACCAACAAAAGATGTCTTTGGTATGCCAAAAGATAAAAGAACTGAAGATTATATTACTGGTAGATTTGGATAGGGGGAGATTAAGATGCCAAGAAGTCAATTTGATCAAGAACTTAATAAGATGCATGTTGATTTAGATAGAATGTGTCATCTTGTTGTTTTAGCTATTGAAAACTGTGTTACAGCTTTTAAGGAACAAGATTATGAACTTGCTCAAGATATTATTCATGGGGATAAACAAATTAATGATGTTGAAAGATCCATTGAAGCAAAATGTTTATCATTGATTTTAAAACAACAACCTGTTGCTTCTGATTTAAGAGATGTTTCAACTGCTTTAAAAGTAGTCACTGATTTAGAAAGGATTGGTGATCAAAGTGCAGATATCGCTGAATTAATTTTAGAAATGAAAGAAATGGATACTTTCTTAATGATTGGACATATTCAAGATATGGCAAAAATTGCAACAAAGATGGTAAAAGAATCTTTAGAAGCATTCCATCAACATGATTTAAAACATGCTTTAGAAGTTAAGAAGATGGATATTCAAATGGATGAATTATTTGATAAAGTCAAAGAAGATATTATTCAAATGATTAAAGAATCAAATGATAAAGGTGATTTAACAATCAATTTCTTAATGATTGCGAAATACTTTGAAAGAATTGGTGATCATGTTGTTAATATTTGTGAATGGATCGAGTTCAACCAAACAGGAAAACTTAACAATACACGATTAATTTAGACCTCTTTTATAGAGGTTTTTTCTTTTAAGTTCTTTTATTTCTAATCAACTTTTAACCTAAACTTAACATAAGTACCCCTTTCCTATGTTAAGATAATGTAAAGGATGTGAATAGGATGAAAGAATGTATATATGTTATAGAAGATGATGAAAATATTAGAGAAATTATAGAATTAGCTTTAACGAGTGCAGGTTATACTGTTAAACAATTTTCTAATGCGTTGGATGCTTTAAAAAGTATGGAAAATGAACAAGTGGATTTAGCGGTTTTTGATTTAATGTTACCGGGTATTTCAGGAATTGATGCCATCAAGAAAATTAGAGAAACGGATCAAGAAATGCCAATACTTATTTTAAGCGCTAAAGATCGAGAAATTGATAAAGTCAATGGTTTAGATAGTGGTAGTGATGATTATATGACAAAACCTTTTGGGGTTTTAGAATTACAAGCAAGAGTTCGTTCTTTGCTTAGAAGACACACACCAAAAACAAAACCAATACTTGAAAGTGATACATTGAAGATTGATAAACAAACAAGAACAGTGATGCGTAATGGACAAGTCATGGAACTTACAAATAAGGAATATCAATTACTTCTTTATTTAATTGAAAACCATAGTCGAGTAGTAGAAAGAGACGAAATCTTAAATCATATTTGGGGTTATGATTTTATTGGTGAATCAAGAGTTTTAGATGTTCATATTCGTGCTTTAAGAGCAAAATTAGATGATGATGGAAATAAATATATTAAGACAATCAGAGGTGTAGGATACCGATTTGTTGAGGAAGTGAAATAAAATGAATAAAGCGTTATTTAAATATTTTGCGACAGTTTTAATTGTGACACTGTTGTTTTCTTCAAGTGTATCGATGGTTATTTTATCTGATCAAATGATGCAAACAACAAAAAAAGATATGTTCTATACGGTAAAACTTGTGGAAAACCAAATTGATTATCAAAAACCTTTAGATACTCAAGTAGATAAACTTAACGATTTAGCTTATACCGAAGATACACGTCTTACAATTATTGATAAAGATGGAAATGTTTTAGCGGATAGTGACAAAGAGGGCATTCAAGAAAATCATAGTGGGCGTAGTGAATTTAAAGAAGCTTTAAGTGACCAGTTTGGTTATGCGACGCGTTATTCTTCAACGGTTAAAAAGAATTTAATGTATGTGGCTTATTATCATCGTGGTTATGTTGTTCGTATTGCAATTCCCTATAATGGAATCTTTGATAATATGGGACCTCTTTTAGAACCATTATTTATTAGTGCAGCTTTATCATTATGTGTTGCTTTAGCTCTTTCTTATCGTTTTTCTAGAACACTTACTAAGCCACTAGAAGAAATTAGTGAAGAAGTTTCTAAAATCAATGATAATCGTTATTTAAGTTTTGATCATTATCAATATGAAGAATTTAATGTTATTGCGACAAAGCTTAAAGAACAAGCAGACACAATAAGAAAAACATTAAAAACTTTGAAAAAAGAAAGCTTAAAAATAAATAGTATCCTCGATAAAATGAATGAAGGATTCATTTTATTAGATACCAATTATGAAATACTTATGGTCAATAAAAAAGCAAAACAACTCTTTAGTGATCGAATGGAAGTCAATCAACCTATTCAAGATTTTATCTTTGATCACCAAATTATTGATCAATTAGAAAATATTGGGGTAGAACCTAAAATCGTTACTCTAAAAAAAGATGAAGAAGTCTATGATTGTCATCTAGCAAAAGTAGAATATGGTGTGACTTTACTTTTTGTCAATGTCACAGATTCTGTTAATGCTACAAAAATGCGACAAGAATTTTTCTCAAATGTATCTCATGAATTAAAAACACCAATGACATCTATTCGAGGTTATAGTGAACTTCTTCAAACAGGAATGATTGATGATCCAAAAGCAAGAAAACAAGCATTGGATAAAATTCAAAAAGAAGTCGATCATATGTCAAATCTTATTGGTGATATCTTAATGATTTCACGTCTTGAAAATAAAGATATTGAAGTTATACAACATCCTGTTCATCTTCAACCAATTGTCGATGATATTTTAGAATCATTAAAAGTTGAAATTGAAAAGAAAGAAATCACAGTTACCTGTGACTTAACACCACAAACATATCTTTCAAATCATCAACACATCCAACAATTAATGAATAACCTTATAAATAATGCAGTAAAATATAATAAACAAAAAGGAAGTTTAAATATTCATTCTTATGTCGTTGATCAAGACTATATTATTGAAGTAAGTGATACCGGTCGAGGTATTTCACTTATTGATCAAGGTCGTGTTTTTGAACGTTTCTTTAGATGCGATGCAGGACGTGATAAGGAAACAGGTGGTACAGGTCTAGGGCTTGCAATCGTAAAACACATTGTTCAATATTATAAAGGAACAATTCATTTAGAAAGTGAATTAGGTAAAGGAACAACCTTTAAGATTGTTTTACCAATAAATAAGGACTCGTTGTAGTCCTTTTTTTATGAAAAAGAGCTATAGCTTGATAAAATATGTAATTTTACATATTTTATCAAGTAAAAAAATGTATTTTTGCATATTTTATCAAGTTAATGGTATAATAGAGTAAAGGAAGTGATAAAAGTGAAAAGAAAAATATTGAATGATTTAATGAAATGGAAAGAGGCTCCTCATAAAAAGCCACTTATAATTAAAGGAGCAAGACAAGTTGGAAAAACTTATATTATCCGTGAATTTGCTCAAGAAGCTTATGAGGATTTAGTAGAAATAAATTTTGAAAGAGATCTTGAATTTATTGATTTATTTAAAAAGACACATAATCCTAAAGATATCTTACAATATTTAGAAGTTGCTTTTATGGATAAAACATTTGACCGAAATACCCTCTTTTTTATGAATGAAATACAAGCATGCAGTGATGCTTGGACTTCATTAAAGTTTTTGGCAGAAAGTTTTCCTTGTGATATTATTTGTTCAGGAAGTATGTTGGGTGTCGCTATCGCAAATTCGACTTCTTTTCCTGTTGGTTATATTGAAACATGGCAAATGTACCCTTTATCTTTTATGGAATTTATTGAGGCTTTGGGAATGAAAGAAAATGTTATTCAAAGTTTAAGTGATTGTCTTTTAAATAATCTTCCTGTCATGGAAGTGCTTCATAATAAGATGAATGATTTATTTAAAGAATACATGGTTGTTGGAGGAATGCCGGAAGTTGTAAATAAATATATTGAAACAAAATCTTTTAAAGAAACACTATTAGTGCAAAGAAGAATTATTAGTGATTACTTAAATGATATGGTTAAGTATGCAGATGGTAGTGAAAGAATTAAAGTAAGAGAATGTTATCAATCTATTCCTTTGCAACTTGCTAAAGAAAATAAAAAATTCCAATATAAACTTGTAAAATCTGGCGGAAATGCACGTTATTTTGATGCTAGTTTAAATTGGCTAAAAGATAGTGGTTTGGTTAATTTAACTTATCGTTTAAAGACGATTGATAAACCACTTGAAATTCATAAGGAATCTGCAGTATTTAAAGTTTATATGGCTGATACTGGATTGTTAGTTTCTCAATTTGATGAAAGTGTTATTAAAGAATTGTTAAATGGTAATTTAGGTGTTTTTAAAGGAGCTTTGTATGAAAATATAGCAGCTCAAATTTTGAGTATGCACGAAAGAGAACTTTATTACTTTGAACCAAATACAAGCTCAGAAATAGATTTTATTATTTATTATAAAGGTGAAATATGTCCCCTTGAAATTAAAGCAGGACGAAATACGGTTTCTAAATCATTCACAAATTTTGTGGATAAATACAATTCCCAATATGCTTTTCGATTATCACAAAAAAATATAGGGACAAACAAAGAAAATGTAAGTTATGTTCCTTTATATATGTTAGAAATGTTATTAGATCAAGAAAAAATATGAGTTAAGAGGTGAAAAAATGCTTCAACAAGAAAGACATGAACAAATATTGGCAAGATTAAATACAGAAGGAAAAGTAAAAGTAAAAGAATTGGCGAATGATTTTGAAGTCACAGAAGATTGTATTCGTAAAGATTTAACGGCTTTAGAAAAAGAAGGTCTTTTAAAACGAATTCATGGGGGAGCCATGCAAATAAGAAAGAATCTCCATGCCTATCACGTTGATGAACGTATGAGTGTACGTTTATCACAAAAGAAGATCATTGCGAAAAAAGCAGTTGAATTGATTGAAGAAAATACAGTGATTTTTCTAGGAATTTCCACAGTGAATTTAGAACTTGCAAAGTGTATTTATCAAAAAAATATAGCTCTTACCATTGTCACAAATATGATTGATATTATGCAATTATTTAGACAAGGAGAACATAAAGTGAATCTTATTTTTATTGGGGGTCATTTTAACCGAGCTAAAGATGGTTTTATAGGAGCTCTTGCGATTGAACAAATTCATAATTATCGTTTTGATCTTTCTTTTATTGGAACAGTGGGTATAAATGTTCATGAAGGGAAAGTTACAACATATGATGTTGAAGATGGTCTTACAAAAAAAGAAGTCATGGATGCAAGTAAAAAATGTTATCTTGTGGCAGAGAGTGAAAAATTTAATTTAGATGGAAATTATGTTTTTGGACATTTAAGTGAATTTACTGGATATATTGGTGAACAAGAGATAACGGGTCATTTTAAAGATAAGATAGTAGAATACGGATTAGAAATCATTTAATGATTTCTTTTTTTTGTAAAAAGTAATAAAACAATTATTGATTATTATTGTTTTATTACTTATAATAACCTTGCAATAAGAAAAAACAATAAAAGGAGGCGCGTTATGAATTGTTTATATCAAACAAAAAGAATTTCTGATTTAAAAGAAAAGATGTTAAGTAGTAAACGTTATGCTTCTATTGAACAAGCACGAATCATTACATGTGTTTATCAAGAAAATGAAGATCTATCTATTCCTAAAAAAAGAGCTTTATCTTTAAAAGCAGCTTTAGAAGAATTAGAGATAGCTGTTGAAGATGAAGAATTGATTGTGGGAAATCGTACCAAAGGTGTACGTTATGGTGTTGTTTTTCCTGAAAGTGGATGTTCTTGGATCAACCAAGAATTTGAAACATTACCAACAAGACCACAAGATCAGTTTTTAGTAAAAGAAGAAGATATCAAAGAATTTAGAGAAAAGATTTATCCTTATTGGCAAGGAAAATCTTTAGAAGATGCGATTAAAGGAACTTATGGAAAAGAAATTAATGAAATAAGTAAAGTGGTGAAAATCAATCAAAAGGATCATGCCCAAGGTCATATTTGTCCAAACAGTGCTTTATGGTTAAAATTAGGTCCACAAGGATTAATTGAAAAGGCAAAAGAGAAGTTAAAGAATTGTCAAGAAGATCAAAAAGAATTTTATGAATGTACGATTCTTGTCTTAGAAGGGACGATTCATTTTATGCAAAGATATCATGATTTGATTGTTCAAGAAAATCATGAAGAACTTCAAGAAGTAGGAAAAATTTGTTTCAATCTTTCTAAAAGACCACCAGAAACATTTCATGAGGCTGTGCAATCTCTTTGGTTTTTATTTGTGATATTACATATGGAATCGAATGCTTCTTCTTTTTCACCAGGAAGATTAGATCAATATCTTTATCCTTATTATCAAAGAGATATAGAAAATGGCATTTTAGATCAACAAAAAGCCTTAGAAATATTAGAATGCTTATGGTTGAAATTCAATCAAATTGTTTATTTAAGAAATCAAAACAGTGCTAAGTATTTTGCGGGATTTCCAATAGGATTTAATATTGCGATAGGAGGCGTTGATGAAAAGGGGAATGATACGTACAATGAACTCTCTTTGCTTTGTTTAAAAGCACAAGAACATTTAGGCTTACCACAACCGAATCTTTCTGTGAGACTTAATAAAAATACATCTCATGAATTAATGCAAGCCGCAATCAAAGTTGTTTCACTTGGCAGTGGAATGCCACAATTTTTCAATGATGAAGCGATTATTCATTCAATGATTGAAGATTTAGATATTGAAGAAAAAGATGCGCGAAATTATGCCATTGTTGGTTGTGTTGAACTAACAACGCATGGAAATAATTTAGGATGGTCTGATGCCGCAATGTTTAACTTTAATAAAGTACTCGAATTAACGCTTAATCATGGAAGATGTTTATTAACGAATAAACAAATAGGTCTTGATTTAGGAAGCTTAGAAACTTATGAAACATATCAAGACTTAGAAAAGGCTTTTCAAAAACAAATTGATTATTTTATTGATAAAATGATGGATGCTGAAAAAGTAGTTGAAAAAGCACATCAAGATTATTTGCCAACCGCTTTTCTATCAACGGTCATCGATGATTGTTTAGAAAAAGGTTTAGATGTTACACGTGGTGGCGCTAAATATAATCTATCAGGAATTCAAATGATTCAAGTAGCTAATCTTGCTGATTCTTTAGCGGCAATTAAAGAACTTGTTTATCAAGAAAAAATGATTTCTAAACATGAATTATTAGAAGCTCTTAAGGCAGATTTTAAAGGTTATGAGATTATTCAAACCATGCTTTTAAATAAAGTTCCTAAATATGGAAATGATGTAGCATGGGTCGATGAACTTGGAAGTAAGTGGACAAGTTATTTTAGAGAAAAAATGAAACATTATACAAATTATCGTGGTGGTCGTTATCATACTGGAATGTATACCGTCTCAGCTCATGTACCAATGGGCGAAAATGTAGGGGCCTCTCCTGATGGTAGAAATGCTTTAAAACCACTGGCTGATGGAGGAATGTCACCTGTTTATGGAAGAGATAAACAAGGACCAACGGCGGTTTTAAAATCTGTTTCAAGATTGAATAATTCATGTACAACCAATGGGGGCTTGCTTAATATGAAATTCTTACCGGAATTCTTTAAAACAGAAACAGGATGCTTGAAATTTGAAAACTTTTTACGTGCTTTTGTGGATTTGAAAGTACCCCATATCCAATTTAACGTAGTAAGAAAAGAAGAATTATTAGACGCTAAAGTCCATCCAGAAAACCATCAATCATTAACGATTCGTGTAGCAGGTTATACGGCTTATTTTGTAGAATTAGCAGGTAAATTACAAGATGAAATCATTGAAAGAACAACCTATGAAAACATCTAAAGCACTCGTATTTGATATTAAAAGATTTGCGGTTCATGATGGTCATGGTTTAAGAACGACTGTTTTCTTTAAAGGATGTCCACTTCGTTGTCGTTGGTGTCAAAATCCAGAGGGTTTAGAGAAGAAAAGGCAAGTACTTTATTTTAAGACAAAATGTATTCATTGTAGGTGTTGCCAACAATTTAATGAGCATATTGATTATCGTGACCGTCCTTATTTTAAAGAAAATCAAAATGATTTTGAACAAGTCATCAAAGCGTGTCCTAGTGGTGCGATTCAATATGATAGTAAAGAATATGATCTAGATACTTTACTATCTAAAATAAAAGAAGATGAAGTCTTTTATAAACATGGCGGTGGTGTGACTTTTTCAGGAGGTGAACCTTTTATGCAAGGGGACTTCCTTGTTAAAATCTTAAAAAGATGTAAAGAAGAAAAGATACATACAGCTATTGAAACCTCTTTTTATACATCTTTGGAACTCATCAAAAAGGTTTTACCTTATTTAGATTTAATTTATATTGATTTAAAGCTTTTTGATGAAAAAAAACATCAAAGATATACCGGTGTTTCCTCAAAAATCATTAAAGAAAATATACGCTATGTCTTACAAAGTGAACATAAAAAGAAAGTGATTATCAGAACACCGCTTATTCCACAAATCACAGCTACCGATGAAAATCTTGAAGCAATTGTTCGTTACTTAGTCGCTTGTAATCCAGAGGTAAAATATGAACTATTAAACTATAATCCCTTAGCTTCTTCAAAATATGAACTTGTCGGTAAAGAATATGGGATTGATTTAAATTATAAAATGTTTGATGAAAAACAAATGCAACATTTTTATGATGTTGTTCTTCAGGAAAATTTAAAAAATTTAATAAGAGAATAAAAAGGAGAAAAGAAAAATGGAATTTATAATTGATACAGTAAACTTAGAAGATATTAAAGAAGCAGTAGAATATATGCCAATCGTAGGAGTAACAAGTAATCCTTCAATTGTGAAAAAAACAAGTCCAAAAGACTTCTTCAAACATATGAAAGAAGTAAGAAAAATCATTGGGAAAGAAAGAAGTCTTCATATTCAAGTCATCTCAAAAGAATGTGATGAAATCGTTAAAGAAGCGCATCGTATTCTAGAAGAAATCGATGATCAAGTCTATATTAAAGTACCGGTATCTTATGAAGGAGTTAAAGCTATTAAAAAACTCAAAGCAGAAGGAGTCAATGTGACAGCAACAGCTGTTTATGATTTAATGCAAGCCTATATGGCCTTAGCTGCTGGAGCAGACTATATTGCCCCTTATGTCAATAGAATAGGGAATCTAGGAAATGATCCAATGGAACTGATCAATGAACTATCTAATAGAATCGTCCAAGATGGTTATGATTGTAAGATCCTAGCAGCAAGCTTTAAAGGAGTGCAACAAGTAAGAGATGCTTTCAATTATGGAAGTCAAGCAATCACAGCACCCGTAGAAGTGTTAAAACAAATCTTTGAAAATCCAAGTATTGA
Source organism: Bacillota bacterium (assembly GCA_030540195.1). Taxonomy (GTDB): domain Bacteria; phylum Bacillota_I; class Bacilli_A; order Erysipelotrichales; family Coprobacillaceae; genus Faecalibacillus. Next base: position 62,484 of record JAUNWT010000001.1, read on the forward strand.
AAAAGCCGTGAATGATTTCAATAGTGATTGGTATGAAGTTTATGGAGAAGGTAAAGGAATTTGTGATTTATAAGAATGATTAACTTGTTTGTCCAATTTGGATAAACAAGTTTTTTTATGCAAAAAAGAGTCAACATTAAGTCGACTCTCTATTTAAGATCTTCTCCATTAGATTCAATAACTTTTTTATACCAATAGAAAGAATCTTTCTTCAATCTTGAAAAATCACCACTACCATCATCATGACGATTTACATAAATCATACCATATCTTTTAGCGTATTCACCAGTTGAGGCAGAAACAAGATCAATAGCCCCCCAAGTTGTATAACCGATAAGTGGGACACCATCTAAAATGGCTTCATGGATTGCTTGAATATGTTGACGGTGGTAATCGATACGATAATCATCGTGAATAGAACCATCTTCTTCTACTTTGTCGAATGCTCCTAAACCATTTTCAACAATCATTAATGGCGTATGAGGATAACGATCATGAAGATGATTTAATAAATAGCGTAAACCAACAGGATCATTTTGCCAACCCCATGCAGTAGCTGACAAATAAGGATTTTTAATACCTTGACTTACACTTCCAGCAGCTTTAGCTGCTTCTGGATCAACTGTAATACAGTTTGATGAATAATAAGAGAAAGTATGGAAATCAACGGTACCTGCTTTTAAGATTTCTTGATCACCTTCTTTAATATAAGAAGGATCCACATGATTTTCTTCCATCCAACGATAAATATAAGTTGGATATTCCCCTCTAATTTGGACATCACCACAGAAATTATAACGAATATTATCAACTTTTAAACATTCCAAAACATCATTAGGATTTGGTGTTAATGGATAAATACCAATATGAGCAATCATGTTACCAATCATAAAATCAGGATTGATTTTATGTCCTTCAATAACAACTTTAGCACTAGCAATAAATTCATGATGAAGTGCTTGCATTGCTGTTTGCCAATTCCATTTTAATTCACCTAGAGGAATTTTATGATCGGCATGAAGATCATCAGGATCAATAATTCCTAAACCATAAAGCATTCCTAAACCATCTTCATTTAATAAAGGAATATTGATTTCATTGAAAGTAAGCCAATATTTTACTTTATCTTTATAACGTTTCATACAAGTTGTGGCATATTTTACAAAGAGTTCAATCACTCTACGATCATAGAATCCATTATATTTTGTTACAATATTCCAAGGAATTTCATAATGAGATAAAGTAATCAATGGTTCAATACCATATTTTAAGCATTCATCAATGACATCTTCATAGTGTTTTAATCCTGCTTCATTAGGTTTTTCGTCATCTCCATTAGGAAAAATTCTTCCCCAGTTAATAGAAAATCTAAAAACTTTCCATCCCATTTGAGCAAATAATTTAATATCTTCTTTATAATGATGATAAAAATCAATAGCTTGATGACTTGGATAAAAAGCTGTTGGATCTGCTTTTGGTAAAAATGTTCGTGGCTTTGTTGCAGTTCCTCCAAGTAACATATCAGGGACAGAGAGTCCTTTACCATCTTCTAAATAAGCTCCTTCACATTGGTTGGCAGCGACAGCGCCACCCCATAAAAATCCTTTTGGAAAACTCATAATTAATCTCCTTTTATTTTTTTATATTTTTCTAACATACAAATATAAAGGATTTGTAGAATATAATTTAATGATATAGGCCATTGTAGAAAACCGATACGTGAATTTTCATCAGCAGAAAATAAATATAAATGATAGTCACAAAGCTTTTCTAAAGTATGATCACTAGGATTTGTAAGTGCAATAGTTGTAATATGTCTTTTCTTTAATTCTAAGGCAATACGTATCATTTGTGGATTATTGCCACTATGACTTGAGATAATCACAACATTTTCTTTTGGATTTAAAGAATCTAAATGAAAATTATTACTATCATTAAATACTTGTGCCATTTTATTAATTGAACTTAGATTTAAGGCAAATGATTGTAACATTAAATAATTAAATTGAGTACCATAGAGAATAATCTTTTCTTTATCTAACAATAATGAAACAATTTTGTTTAATTCTTCTTGATCTAAAGATAGATTTGTTTCTTGAAAAACATAATGATACATATTTTCTAGTACATTACAAACATTTTGAGATGTGACATTATCTAGAACAACTTTTTCAGAAAATTGATTTCTTAAACTATGTTCATAAGCGTATTGTCGTTGAAAAGATGGAAAACCAGAAAATCCTAATTTCTTACAAAAACGAATAATTGTTGAAGAACTTGTATATAACATATCCGCAAGTTCTCGAGCGTTATATTCTAAAATACAATGAGGGTGTTCTAGAATATAATCTGCAATCATTTTTTCTTGGTAAGTAAAATCTATTTGTTTTTGTAGTTGATGTCTAATCATAATAATTCACCTCATTTATTAGCTTTATTATAACTATCCTTTTTTTGTTCTACAATATATGTTGCCCCTCCTTTATACAAAAGGATGATAGCATGTAAGTTTTATAAAAACTATGCCTCTTAATTAAATTGACATAAGATTGCATAGAACCTCTTTTTTTGTGAAATTATGTTTTATAAAAAATTCCTATCGTTTGTTAGATAGGAATTTAAATACTTTCTTTAAAATTTCTACCAATAGGTAAAATAGTAGAATCTTTTAATATAAGTTCTTTTGATTTTATTTCTTTGATAAAGCTTTTATTTATGACAAATGATTTATGAATTTGAATAAAATTATTAGAATCTATTTCTTTAATAAACGAAGATAAGTTCTTTCTTTCAATGAAATCGCCATTATCATGATGAATAATAATTTTGTGATTCATTGATTCTACATACATAATTTGAGCAAGTCTTAATTCAAAAGACATTTGTTTATTTTTATAATGATAGGTTTTAAATCTTGAAAATATTTGTTGATGAATGGTTTCTGATTTGGAATGAAGACTATTTTCTAAGTTATCATTTTCGAAATATAGATGCACTCCTAGTGTTAAACATTCATTAAGTAAATGAAAATCTTTGGGACCAATAATATAAATCAAAGTTTCTGGATATCTATTGATTTGATGAATTTTATCTAGATTATTAAGCGTATCTATTTCAATAAAATAGAGATCATCATAAGATGCTGGATTGAATTTTTCTAAATAGTAATCTTTTGATGCAAAATATTTTTTTATTATTTCAAAATAATGTTCTTGTACATCACAGGCTATACGTATCATTTTCTATCACCTGCGATCTTTTCTAAATAGTAGGCTAAAGGTTCTTTTTTATCTAATTGATCAAGGATATGATAATGGTCTTTAAAGACAATCCCTTTTTCTTTTAAAAATACAATTGCATCTATCACTTCTTTTCTTTTCTTTGTGACGATTGGTTGGAAAGAAAATGTAGAACCATCCTTCATAACAACATTAAAAATAACATTATAACCATTAGTTCCATAAAAAAGCATAGGAACTGCTTCATAAGTAACTTGAATATACATGATTTTATTTAGTTTTATTTTCATTTGATAATCTATATTTCTTGTAAAAAGGCTATGATAAAAAGTTTGAGATTTATCTATTACATGCTCATAAAAAGTATATTTAAGATAATATTCATCAACCTCCCAAATATTTTTACAAAATGCCATGCTTGGAAGAAAAATAAAAATAACTAATAAAATAAGAAAAATTCCAAAAATATTCATTGCTGAAAAGGGACTGAAAAATATTAAAAAAATAGCCCAAGTTATAATTAAAGCTGAATAAATAAAACTTGATTTATAGTTAGGTTTTCCTACTTTGTATTTCATGTTATCCCTCCTTTAACTGTATTGTATCATAAGTTTTTCGTTTAACGATGTTGTTCACGTCATTTTTAGGTTGTTGGTGCCACTTCTATTGTTAGAAGTTATTGAAGGTTTATGATGAAGTTAGGAGGTGGAAGATATGAAGGTTTTTTCACTAGCAACATTAACATTAAAAAGGAATAAAAAACAATATATGATCTATGGACTCACACTTATTTTTGCAATTGTCATTCATTTGATCTTTTCAGAATTTATCAATAATCCCTATTTAATAGAAGCAGATAGGGCTAGAGGAATAGATGATCCTCTTGGAGCGGATATACCTTTATCAATGAGATTACCATTTTTAATTATTTTATTTTGTTGGTTTATGATTATTTATGCGAGTCAATACTTCTTAAATCAAAAAAATCAAGAATTTGGTATTTTATTTACTTGTGGTTTTAATTTATTAGATTTTATTAAATATACACTTATTCAAATGGGGATTGTGTTTATTTTTGTTTTACCAATTTCATTTGTTTTAGGTGTTATCAGTTTATTTTTCATTCATTCAAAGATATATCCTTATCTACAAATCAATCATTCAATTTATACTATTATGCCAAGTACCTTTTTTACAACGATTTCTGCTTTATGTGTATTAATTATTATTGTGATTATCTTTTTAGTAGGACAACTTCATAAAAGCGATATTTATACTTTGATCAATGATGAAAATAGGGTACAAGCAATCCACTTTGTAAGTTTTAAAAGAATTATGATATATTTAGTTATTTATTTAATAGGATTTTATTCAATTATAATAGTTGAAGGAAATTTAATAAATTACATTCCGCCGACAGCTTTAGGCGTTATAGGAATGTATGGATTATATAAATATTTATTACCACAAATCTTTTTAAAAAATAAAAAGAATTTAAAAGGAAGACAAATATATATCTGTTTATCACATGTGGGATTGATGATTAAGTCAACTGCTTCTTTAATAGGATTACTTACGTTACTGATAACAGTTTTATTACCTGTTTTAGCGTCACAAAATATGAAAAGTAATGAATTTGTGACAGGAATGATCAGTTATTTGTTTATTGTATCAATGGTAATTATTTCTATTTTATATAAGATGAATATGGGAAAGAAAACAAAGATGAAAGAGTTCACTATTTTAAATAAAGTAGGTTATGTTTATGGTGATTTAAAAAGAATGCTTTTACAAGAAAATATACTTTATTTTATTTGTGTTTTAGTTATTCCGTTACCTTATTTAATTTTTGTTTCTAGAAAGTTTATTTTAATGAATTCAATGATGTTAGCTTTCTATAGTGGACTATTTATCTATTATGTAGTGACATTGTTGATTTGTCTTTTGTTAAATTATCATGTAGGGAAAATACAATTATTAAAAGGAGGAAAATAACTATGGAAACAGTTTTACAAGCAAAAAATATGACAAAGATTTATGGTATTGGAAGCAAACAACCATTTACAGCTTTAGAAAATATTGATTTAGAAATCAAAACAGGAGAATTTATTGTTGTTATGGGGGCTTCGGGTTCTGGTAAGTCAACATTAGTGAATAATATTTCAACGATTGATATTCCTACTAAGGGTAATTTGTATATTCTCAATCAGGAAGTGAAACAAATGTCTGAAAATCAATTAGGAAAATTCAGATATCAATATTTAGGCTTTGTTTTTCAAAATTATAATTTATTAAATTCTTTAACGGTTTATGAAAATATTATGATTCCTTTAAAACTTGTAGGAGAAGATAAAAAGGTAATCGATGAAAAAGTACATCAAATAACTAAAGAATTAAATATTGAATCATTATTAGATAAATATCCTCATGAATGTTCGGGTGGACAACAACAAAGAGTAGCAATAGCTAGAGCGTTAATTGGAAATCCTAAAATAATTATTGCAGATGAACCAACAGGAAACTTGGATAGTCAAAACTCACATGAAATATTATCTATTTTTAAAAAGATGAATGAAAATCATATTACGATTATTATGGTCAGTCATGATCCTTTGATTGCTTCTTATTCTTCAAGATTACTTTATTTAAAAGATGGTAAAATTGAAAAGGAATTATTTAAAGGCGATAAGACACAACAAGAGTATTTTAAAGAAATTGTAAGTATTAATTCAAAGGAAATGCAAAAGATGTTGGATTAAGATATAATAAGTAAAAGGAGATGATTTATATGGGTTTTAATATTTATATTTTTATCATTGCTATTGTTGTTGTAGGTATTTATCTTTATATTAATAAAAATAAAGAAAAGAAACATGAAGAAAAAAGATATGATTTGATTGTTATCTTTAAGGAAGAAAAATATACAGATATTAGAAATAATAATTATCTCAATCAACTAGCAGATTGGAGCTATTATTCTAAAAAAGGATTTAGAGGATTTTGTCTTCAAACAAAAGAGGAACTAGAAAGAACAATTATTCGAGAATTGGCTTTAGAAAAAAATGATTTTGAAATAATTAATGGGGATCCGGGATTATATGTACCTTCATAGAGAAAAGTTTTAACTTGTTTGTTCAATTTGGATAAACAAGTTTTTTTATGAAAAACTTGATTTTAATGAAAGTTCAGGTGTAAGCTTTGAGTTGGAAAAATAAAGGATGAGGAAAAAGGTATGAATGTAAACGAAGTAAGAGAAAAAAGTAGAAGTGTGATAGGACCTTATTGTAAATCGTGTCCTATTTGTAATGGAAAAGCTTGTTCTAATAAAATACCTGGACCAGGAGCCAAAGGGACAGGGACAGTAGCTATTAAAAATTATGAGGCTTGGCAAAAACTAGAAGTTAAAATGGATACGATTGCTTCAAATAATGAAATAGATACTTCTTTTGAATTATTTGGAAAAACATTTAAGTATCCTGTTTTTGCAGGTCCAGTAGGTGCGGTTAGTCAACATTATAGTGATTTATATAATGATAATAGTTTTAACGAAGTGTATGTAAATGCTTGTGCAAAAAGTGGAATTGCGGCTTTTACTGGAGATGGCTTAAATGAAGAAATCATGATTCAAGCAACACGAGTGATTAAAGAAAATGAAGGTGTTGGTGTTCCAACGATTAAACCTTGGGATAAAGAAACATGTTTTGAAAAATTAAAACTCGCGAATGAATCCAATGCTTTTGCGATTGCGATGGATATTGATGCAGCAGGACTTCCTTTTTTACAAGGAAGAATACCACCAGCTGGAAGAAAAAGTGAAGCAGAATTAAAAGAAATTATTGATTATGCTAAAGCTCCTTTTATTGTTAAAGGAATTATGTCCGTTGAAGGAGCACAAAAAGCTATTAATGCAGGTGCTCAAGGAATTGTTGTTTCAAATCATGGCGGAAGAGTTTTAGATGGAACTCCTGCAACAGCTTCTGTTTTAGAAGAAATTGCAGACAAATTCAAAGGTCAAGTAAAAATCTTTGTTGATGGGGGAATCCGTAGTGGTTTAGATGTTTTTAAAGCATTAGCTCTAGGAGCGGATGCGGTTATTATTGCACGACCATTTGTTAATATGATTTATGGTGCAGGAAAAGAAGGGGTTGAAGCTTATGTTCAACAACTTGGACAAGAATTAGAAAATGCCATGATGATGACGGGTGTTTCTTCTTTAAAAGAAATTTCTAAAAAGAATATTTATAAATAGAGTACTTGTGAAAAACAAAGCTACTCTTTTTTATTATAATAATAATTGTTGTTTGTGAATTATTATCGTGATAATATATAGATATGAATTATTATCATAATAATAAGGAAATGAGGAAGAAAAAGTATGTACAAAAGTCTAGAACCTTATGCAAAGCTTGTTGATTTTTTAAGTGCTGCATTAGGAGATAATTGTGAAATAGCTTTACATGATTTAACATCAAAAGATCAAGAAATTGTAGCTATTTCAAATAATCCAATTTCAGGAAGAGAAGTTGGTGCAAAGTTGTCAAATTTATCATTACACTATTTGGAAGAAAAACAATATTTAGATCATGATTATGTTATGAACTATAAAACAGTAGGAAATGATGGTAAATTAATGAGAGCTGCGACTTATTTTATTAAAGAAGATGGTCGTGAAATGCCTGTTGGGATGTTATGTATCAATGTCAATATTTCTGATTTAGAATATTTAACATCAACAATTAAAAAAATCTTAGGAATTAAAGAAGAAAAAGATATTGAATTTAAAATGGATAACCCAGTTGAAATCTTATCATCACCATTAGATGAAATGATTGATATGTATATTAAAGAATGTTTAGAAAAAATGGGATTCCCAAGTTATTTCTTGGCAGAAAGATTAAATGTTGATGAAAAAATAAAAGTTGTAAAATATTTACAAGAAAAAGGGACATTTAAGGTAAAAGGTGCTATTGTTTTAGTGGCAGAAAAACTTGCAGTATCGGAACCAACAGTGTATCGTTACTTAAAGAAAAATGTATAAAGGAGAAATTAAATGAGTGAAATTGTTTATGTAAGTGGACATAAAAATCCAGATACAGATAGTATTTGTTCAGCAATTGCTTATAGTTATTTATTAAATGCGACAAATAAATATAATGCAGTTCCTGTACGTTTAGGGGAAGTCAATCGTGAAACAGAATATGTTTTAAAACGTTTTGGGGTAGAACATCCAGTTTTATTAAAAACTGTAAAACAAAAAGTAGAAGATTTAAATTATGATAAAGTGACTGTTTTTTCTAAAGATTTAACTTTAAAAACAGCATGGTTTTTATTAAAACAACAAAATTTAAAATCTGCACCTATTTTAGATGAACATGGTCAATTATTAGGTCTTTTATCAACTTCTAATATTATTGAAGGATATATGGATCAATGGGATAGTGAAGTATTAAAGAAAGCTAAAACTCCAGTTGAAAATGTTATTGATACATTAGAAGCAAATGTTATTTATTTAAATGAAAATTTAAAAGTAATTAATGGAGATATTCACATTGCAGCAATGTCAGGAAATGAAGCTAAAAAACGTATTCATGAAAATGATGTTGTGATCGTAGGTGGCGATAGAAGTGATGATTTAGAAGAACTTATTTCAGTTAAACCATCTTTAATTATTTTAACAGGTTCTTTAACTTCAAATGAACATGTTGTAAGTAAATGTAAAGAACAAGGAATTTCAATCGTTTCAACACCATTTAACACATATCAAACATCTCAACAAATTGTTCAAGCAATTCCAGTTGAATATGTGATGATTAAAGGAGATATTAAAACATTCTCAACAGATGATACTTTAGATTATATGAAAGAAGTAATGTCTGAAACAAGATATCGTGGATATCCAGTTATTGATTTAAATAACCGTTGTGTAGGAAGTATTTCACGTTTTGCCTTATTAAAAGGATTAAGAAAAAAAGTTATTTTAGTAGACCACAATGAAAGAGGTCAATCTATTCCTGGTATCGAAGAAGCAGATATCTTAGAAATCGTCGATCACCATAGAGTAGCTGATATTCAAACAGTTGGACCATTATTATTCAGAGGGGAACCTTTAGGTTCAACAGCTACAATTGTCACTAAAATGTTTGATGAATTAGATGTAGAAATGCCAAGTCACATTGCTGGTTTATTATTAGGTGCGGTTGTTTCTGATACATTATTATTCAAATCACCAACATGTACACCAGTAGATACAAAAATTGCGAAAAAACTCGCTGAAATTGCCGGTGTGGATATTCAAGAATTCGCTATGGAAATGTTTAAAGCAGGAACTTCTTTAGTAGGTAAAACTGTCGATGAAATCTTTAACCAAGACTTCAAAAAATTCAGTTTTGATAATTTACAAGTAGGGGTTGCACAAGTAAACTCAATGGATATCGAAGGATTTTTACCATACAAAAAAGATATGTTAGATTATATGAATAAATTTGCGGAAGATAATAACTTAGAATTTACGTTATTATTACTTACAGATATTATCAACGCTAACAGTGAAATCTTTGTTGGTGGTCCACGTCCAGAATTAGTAGAAAAAGCATTTAATGTTCAATTAACAGATCGTCAAGGAACATTAGAAGGTGTTATTTCTCGTAAAAAACAAGTCGTTCCAGCAATTACAGCTGTTATGAGTGAGTAAGATGAGATTAGATAAATTTTTAAAAGTATCAAGAATTATTAAAAGACGTACTTTATCCAAAGAAATTTCACAAAGTGAACGTGTTAAAGTCAATGGTAAAGTTGCTAAACCTTCAACAAAGTTAAAGGTTGGCGATCTTATTGAAATTGAATTTGGTAGAACGATTCTTACAGTAAAAGTAAATCTTTTAAAAGAACATGTTTTAAAAGATGAAAGTACGATGCTTTATGAAATTGTTGATGAAAAAAGAAAAGAAACAAATGAACTTTAAAAAGATAGATTATTTTCTGTCTTTTTTTCATTTCTTGAAGAAAAAACGTTGAAAAGTGACGAATATACTAGTAGGAGGAAAAGAGAATGAATAAAGAAAAGAATATCCCATTTTATAATGACCTGTTATTTAAGTATTTCGTCTACAACAATGAAGATCAAGATTGCATGTATTTATTAAAAACAATTATTGAAGCAGTAACTCCTTTAAAGTGTAAAGAACTTTATGTAAAAAATGCAGAACTGCTTCCTAGTCATTATCGTGAAAAAAGAGCGGTATTAGATGTAAGAGTGAAAACAAATGATGGAGAAACTGTCAATATTGAGATCCAAGCCTATGATGATTTTGAAAATGTCTTCAAAAGATTTCAATACTATGCCTGTAAAAATATTGCAACACAGATAGAAGAAGGAGATGACTACAATCAACTCAAACCATTTTATCAAATCGTACTTTATCATGAATATGATAAAGAACATCATGAATTGGTAAGGGAGTTCAGTAATACAGGGAATAAATATCATGATAATCAAAGAAGTTTGATTTATATGTATTTTGTATTTATGAAAGAAATCGATCGAATTATTGAAGAGAAGGGAGAAGAAAACTTAAATGAATTAGAAGAGATTGTCAATTTAATTGAAAAAGGGAATGAATGTGATAGAATAAACCTGACAAAGGTGGGACAAATCATGAAGAAAAAATATGATAAATTCATGGAAGATGACGATTTAAAAGATGAAGCACTAGCCATCGAAAAATTTCAAAGTCAACAAAAGGCAAAACAAAGAAATTATGAAAAAGTAGTGGAAGCGTTGCAGAGTGCGCAAGAGAGAGCAAAACATGCAGAAGAAGAAAAAAGAGAAAAGATTAAAGTACAAGTCGTAAAATTCTATCAAAAGAAATACCCAAATGAAGATATAAGTTATTTAGAAAATCTCACAGAGAAACAATATGATGAAATTTTTGATAAGCTATTAAATGATGAAAGTATAGATGAAATAAAGAAAATAATAGGAAAGTAAGGTACGAGAAATCGTACTTTTCTTTTGGATGATTTGTCCAATGAAAAAATGAAGTTTGATAAGGAAACACATTATTATGATGGACTAGCAAGAGGAATGGCACACAAGGCCTGAAATTTTACCAAAATTATCTAAAAAATCTTATAGAAAAAATAGGATGATATTTTAGAAGTTTTTTTGAAAATAAGGGCTTAGACGAAATAAATCTAAGACAAATAGGTGATAAAAGAGTTTCAGTTTCTTTATGAAAATATAGGAAAAATGATTAAATGAGCATGTGCTAAATATTCTCTTTTTTCATATACTTTAGGGGAGGAAGATATATGGATAATCAAATACATTTTGAACAAACACCTTATCATCATGTTTATTTAAAGGATCGTAAAACATTGGAACTTACAGGTATTAAAAAAATAGAAAGTTTTGATTCGTTAGAATTTCTTATTGAAACATCATTGGGTTATTTAAATATTAAAGGAACAGATTTGGCGTTGGTACGCTTTGATCAAGAGAAAAAGGAAGTAAGTATTAAAGGAAATATAGATGGTCTTTCTTATTTATCTAATAAAAAGATGACAAAAGGAAAAGATACGATGTTGAATAAACTCTTGAAATAATGGATTTAGTTACACAAATACAGGGAATAGGCTATTCATTTGTTTACGGGATTGTCTTTACCTTTATGTATCATCTTATTTATAGTAATCTCGTCAAGATTAAGTTCAAGTATCTACGTTACCTTCTGCAGATTTGTTGTGGGGTTCTATTTGCTGGTATCTATTTTACGGGTCTATTTTTTATAAATGAGGGTGTTTTACGTTTTTATTTTTTAGTAGCTTTAATTTTTGGTTTAATTATTTATCAAAATTATATGCACCAACAAATGATGGGTGTCATTTATTATATAAACAAAGCAATAGATTATGTATTTTTTCCTATCCGCTTTGTTTTTTTGAGGTTTAATGCTATAATGAGGTCTATAAAGAAGAGGGTGAAAAGATGTCAAAAAAAAGATTAAGAAAAACATATAAACCAACAGCTTATATCTTAATTGGATGCTTTTTAATGTACATCTTATTATCACAAGCAATGGCTGCTTTTTCTCGTCAAGATGATATTAAAAAACTTGAAAATGAGGTAGCTGCGGTCAAAAAAGAAAAAAAAGAATTAGAGAATGAAGTTGAACTTTTAAATGATGATGATTATGTAACACGTTATGCACGTGAAAATTATGTTTTTACAAGAGATGGTGAACAAGTTGTCATCTTGCCAGATATGAATCAAGAAAAATAAGCGCTTTGCTTATTTTTTTATTAGGAGAAGTTGTATGATTATAAAAGAAAAAATAGAGATGAAATCTTTGAAAAGAAAAAGAGACATTATCATTTATGTACCTGATGATTATCTAACATCTAAAAAAAGATATCCGGTTTTATTTATTAATGATGGACAAAATGCTTTTTTTGATGAAGAAGCTTATATTGGTAAAAGCTGGGGCTTTTTGGAAAGTGTAAAAGAATTACAAATTGATGTTATTTTAGTAGCAATTTATTGTAACTTTGAACCTTTAAAAAGAGAAGATGAATATGGACCATGGGTCATGACACAAGAACTGTCACAAGAATTTCAATCAAATCGTTTAGTAGGTGGAGAAGGAAAAGCTTATGTTCATTTTTTGACGACAGAATTAAAACCATACATAGATCAAAGATTTCCTACAAAAATAGATGATTATGGAATTGTCGGTAGTTCTATGGGCGCACTTATTTCGTTTTATGCCTTTTTAAGATATCCAACGATTTTTAAAAAGTGTGCCGTACTTTCAAGTGCTTTTTGGATTTATGAACAAGAATTTGTAAATTTATTGAAAGTCTCAGCAATAAGTCATAATATGTTGTATATGGACGTCGGTGGTCAAGAAGATGATGAAAGATATGTTTCAAGTAATGAACATATTAAAAATTGTGTAGAAGGGAAATTAAAAGATTTTCAATATCATTATTTTCCTGAAGGAAAACACAGTGAATATCATTGGTCACAAAGAGTACCACTTTTTTTAAAAATGTTTTATGGGGGAAAGTAAAATGTATCGTATCATGTTTTCAGATTTAGATGAAACTTTATTAGTAAATCATCATGTACCAAAAGTGAATCAAGAAGCTATTTTAAAAGCAAGAGAAAAAGGATTAAAGTTTGTTCCTTGTACTGGAAGAGCATTTAATATGATTCCAGAAATTTTAAAGGAAATTGGAACCTATGATCAAGAAGGGGAATATTCTCTATGTTTTAATGGGGGCTTGATTGTTGAAAATAAAAATAACAAAGTTCTTCATTTTAAAGGACTAGAATTTGATTTGGCGAAAGAAATATTTGAAAATGCTAGAAATCTAGATGTTTGTGTCCTTGTTTTTACCTTAGATTGTTGCTATATCTTCCATGCTGATGAAAACGAAATTGAAAGAAAAATAGCACAAAAAGCAAAATTTGAAGTAATTGAAGATTATAATTTAGATTTTTTAAAGGATGAAAAAATTGCGAAGATTCTTTATGAAAAAAGAGATATGGAATTTTTAAAAAGTTTAGAAACAAAATTACCACAAAAAATCAAAGAATCATGTAGTGTAGCTTTTTCAAGTGGACGTTATATGGAAATGAACACAAAAGGTGTTGATAAAGGCTATGGAATGCGTTGGCTTGTAAATTATTTAGGCTATGATATGGATGAAACCATTGGTATTGGTGATAATTATAATGATGTTGAAATGATAAAAACGGCAAAGCTTGGTTGTGCTGTGGCTTGTGCAAATGATGATATTAAAGAACTCGCTCAATATGTGACAAAAAAAGATTATGATGAAGGGGCAGTGAGTGAAGTTATTGAAAAATTTATTTTAGGAGAAAATCATGAATAGATTTAAAATGATTGTAGAAATTGAATCACAAAAAGAATATTATCAAAAATTACATAAAATCATTGATCAAGAATATCAAACAAAAACCATTTATCCACCGAAACAACAAATATTTAGAGCATTAAATCTTTGTGACTTTGATGATGTCAAAGTTGTCATATTAGGACAAGATCCTTATCATGAACCTCATCAAGCCAATGGTCTTGCTTTTTCTGTGACAAAAGATGTGCGCATTCCACCAAGTCTTGTCAATATTTATAAAGAAATACATGATGATTTAGGATTACCTATTCCAAATCATGGTGATTTAACATATTGGGCAAAACAAGGTGTTTTATTACTTAATAATGTTTTAACGGTAGAAAGAGGGAAAGCGAATTCACATAAAGGACTTGGTTGGGAAACTTTTACTTTAAATGTCGTACGTTATTTAAATGAAAGAGAAAAACCACTTGTCTTTATTCTTTGGGGAAAGAATGCAATTGAAAAGAAAAAATACATTGATTCAAGACATCTTGTTTTAACAAGTGTTCATCCTTCTCCTTTATCAGCTTATCGTGGTTTCTTTGGCTCACGTCCTTTTTCTAAAACAAATGATTTTTTAATTAAAAATGGGATGACACCAATTGATTGGAGTATCCCTAATGTTTAAGACAATTGAAGAAGCTTTAACTTTTATTGAATCACAAAGAGTAAAGCGCTCTTTTGAAGATTTTCAAAAGATTGTAGATAGATATCATTTTAATGTGAATTTAAAAAATGTAATTCATGTTGCAGGAACGAATGGAAAAGGCTCAACTGTAACTTTCATTAAAGATTTATTAATGACACAAGGTTACCATGTAGGAACTTTTACCTCACCTTATATTATTAAGCATAATGAAAGAATAGCAGTTGATGGAAAACCAATCAGTGATTTAGATTTATTAAGACTTATTAATCAACTTTATCCAGTTATAGAAAAAGAACATCTTTCGATGTTTGAAATAGATACTCTTATTATGCTTTCTTATTTCAATGAACTTGATTTAGATTACCATGTTATTGAATGTGGTATCGGTGGGCTCAACGATAAAACCAATGTGATTCAAAGTAAGATTGCGGTAATCACAAATATTGGTTATGATCATCAATTTATGTTAGGAAATACGCTTTTAGACATCGCTTGTCATAAAGCAGGAATTATTAAAGAAGGAGTTCCTTTATTTACCACAGAGAAAAATCAAGAAATTTTAGCTTATTTTCAAAATGTGTGCAAAGAAAAACAAAGTGCTTTTTATCATGTAAAAGCTATAAGCAATCATCATTATCCTTATCAAATTGTTTTTGAAGAAAATAAATATCAGCTTTATTTACCATCATATCAAGTAGATAATTTATTACTTGCTTTGCATGTGGTTTCTTCATTGATAGAATTAAAAAAAGAAGAGATTCAAAGTGTTATTGATCATTTTATGTGGCCTTGCCGTTTTGAACAATTTGGCTCTATTTATTTAGATGGTGCGCATAATATCAATGGAATTATGGCTTTGATTGAAACAATCAAGGAAAGAAATTTAGAAGATGTAGGCATTGTTTTTAGTTCTTTAATGGATAAAGATGGGACAGAAATGTTGGAGTTATTAAAGGATTATGATGTGATGCTTGCTGATTTTGAAGATGAAAGAAGTCAAGGGGGACATCTTCCTTATCAAGAAGTAATTTCAATAATGAAAGAAAAACATAAAAATGTTGTTGTGACAGGATCACTTCATTTTGTTTCAACAGTTCGTAAATATGTAATAAGTGCGTAAGCACTTATTTTACTTTATGTTGATAATCTAAAGGTTCATCAAATTCAGCCCATAGTAAGTAAACAAGCAGTAACATAATTGTTTGACCTGTTTCGGTAACAATAATGAAATGATCTCTTCCAGCTTGTTGAATGGTTCCAGTATAGATTTTATCATTCCATGTTTTAGAACCGGTATAGCTGAAATAAAAAGTTCCTTTTTTACCAACATTGACTCTTAAAATGTTTTCAACATAGGTTTGTTCTACTGGTTGCGTAGGTGGAGTTGGTGTTTCTTGTCGCGTTGGTATTTCTTCCTCTTTAACTAAATAAGGGTTTAAATCATCAAAATAATCCATAGAAGCCTCCTATAAATCACAATTATCTTTTAAACCTGGATTGTAAAAACAATGTTTTTTATATCTTCCTGAAAATCTTCCAAAGAAAGTTTCTGGACAATCGACATTCGTTCCAGGATTTTTAAACCATAAGGCGTTCGTGGCAGGTTCATTTCGATAGCCATTGATACAACGTAAGGCAATGGCTTTTTCATTTTGGTTAACGGGTTCATTAAAAAGGGGTTGGCCTACGCCAGCAAATTGATTTGTTTGATAAATTACTTCACTTAACGTTCTTACATTTCTAAAAATATCACAATTTGCGACAACACGATTGACAACGACATTTCCTACAAGTAACATCCCTTCTTCGCCCTCCCCTAAAGCTTCAGATTTTATCAATCTTGCTAAAAGTTCGACTTCTTTTTCGGTATATGAAATTCTGGCCATGTTTTCACCTCAAAATAATTTATGATAATCCTTTCAATTTATGCTTAAAATGGAGTACAATTAAATTAGCCTAAAAATTTAGTCTATATTTATGAAAATCTTTAATAATTCCGTGAATTATATAGGAATTTATGATAAGATAATTATATAGATTAAAGCGCTTACATTTTTGTATAGGAGGAGTTAAAAATGGGAAAAGAAATTGTCGCTATGATTTTAGCTGGAGGTCGTGGAACACGTTTAAAAGAACTAACAGCAAAAGTCGCAAAACCGGCAGTTCACTTTGGGGGGAAATATAGAATTATTGACTTCCCTCTTAGTAACTGTGCAAATTCAGGGATTGATATTGTAGGTGTACTTACACAATATGAATCTGTATTACTTGGAACTTATGTAGGAGCAGGTACAAAATGGGGATTAGATGGAGCAAACTCACTTGCTGCAATCTTACCTGCACGTGAAAGAGATGAAGTTGGAGCTACATGGTATGCTGGTACTGCTGATGCCATCTATCAAAACTTAGATTTCTTAGATCGTTATGACCCAGAATATGTTTTAATTTTATCAGGTGACCATATTTATAAAATGGAATATGATCAAATGTTAGAAGCTCACAAACAACGTGGTGCAGATGCTACCATTGCGGTATTAAATGTATCACTTAAAGAAGCAAGTCGTTTTGGTATCATGAATGCTCATGAAGATGGAACAATCTATGAATTCGAAGAAAAACCAGAACATCCAAAATCAACTTTAGCATCAATGGGTATTTATATCTTTACTTACAAACAATTACGTAAATACTTAGTTGCTGATGCAAAAGATAAAGATAGTAAACATGACTTTGGTATGAATATCATTCCAGCAATGTTAAATGACAATAAAAAACTTTATGCTTGGGAATTTGATGGATATTGGAAAGATGTTGGTACTGTGGATAGTTTATGGGAAGCAAACATGGACTTACTTAAAGATAAAGATTTAGATTTATATAATATCAAAAAAGATTGGAAAATCTATACTGAAGACACTTTAGGAAAACCTCAAATTATCGGTGAAAAGGCTGATGTTAAAAATTCTCTTGTAACTCAAGGGTGTATGGTAAATGGAACAGTAGAAGGATCTGTTTTATTTAATAATGTCAATGTTGGTGAAGGAGCAAAAGTTGTTGACTCTGTATTAATGCCAGGTGTTCTTGTAGAAGAAGGGGCAGAAATTTATAAAGCCATTATTGATGAAAATGTAGTTGTTAAAGCTGGAACTGTCATTAATTCAGAAGCTAAAGAAGTTGAATTAGTGAGCGATAATAGTAGATAGAGGGGGAAGTAAAGATGGCAAAAGTTATTGGTTTAGTAAACTTACATTCAGATATAGAATTTGCAGGATTGACAGAAAGAAGACCAGTGGCCTCTGTAAGCTTCCTTGGTCGTTATGGAATTATTGACTTTGTTTTATCAAATATGTCAAATTCAAAAATTGATGCAGTTGGGGTTATGATTCAACAAAAACCTCGTTCATTATTTAAACATTTAGGAAATGGTAATTCATGGAACTTCAACCAAAAAGCTGGGGGTGTTTCATTACTTTATAATGAAAAATATGCCAATGATCCTAAATACAATCATGATATCAACAACTTAGTTGAAAATATTCATTTCTTAGAAACAAGTAATTCAGATTATGTAGTAATTGCCCCAGCACATATTATTACAACAATGGATTACAATGACGTCATTACAGCTCATGAAAAATCAGGAGCTACAATTACAATGACTTACCGTAAAGCAAAAGATGCAGATGTTGCTTGGGTTGGATGTGATGTTTTAGATATTGATAAAGATGGTTTATTAACTGGTAAAACAATTAATAAAGGAACAAGAAAAAGACAAAATATTTCATTAGAAACTTATGTAATTAATACTAAAGAATTGTTAGAAATTATGAAAAAAGCACATAAGATTTCTGCATTCTATGATTTAAAAGATATTTTAGGATATCTATGTGATGAAAAACAAATTCATACTTATGAATACAAAGGATATGCACGTTGTTTAGATTCTACAGCTGCTTATTTCAAATACTCACTAGAAATGTTGGATATTGATATTTCTTCACGTGTCTTTAAATCAAATTGGCCAATTTATACAAATACAAATGATACTCCACCAACTAAATACTTAGAAAATGCGAAAGTGAAAAAATCATTCGTTGCTAATGGTACAGTTATTGATGGTACAATTGAAAATAGTATTATTGGTCGTGAAGTTATTATTGGAAAAGGTGCGGTTATTAAAAACTGTGTTATTTTCTCAGGTTCTAAAATTGCACCAAATGCTGTATTAGAAAACGTTATTATTGATAAACGTGCAAAAGTTGAAAAGAAATTAGAATTAAAAGGAACAGAAAATAATCCACTTTACATTAAAGAAGGAGATCGTGTTTAATGAGAGTTATGTATGTTGCCAGTGAAGCTACTCCTTTTATTAAATCGGGTGGTTTAGCTGACGTTATTGGTTCATTACCAAAGGAAACAGCTAAGAAAGATGTTGAAAGTATTGTTGTTATTCCTAAATATCAAGATATGAAATTTGTTGATCAAATTGAATATGTAACAAACTTTGATATCTATATGGGATGGCGTAAACGTTATTGTGGTATTTTCAAAGCTGAAGTAGATGGTGTTACTTTCTATTTCATTGATAATGAACAATATTTTGGTAGACCTGGTTTATATGGCTATGATGATGACTATGAAAGATTTGCGTTCTTTGATTTTGCAGTCTTAGAATTAATCAGTCATTTGAATATTAAACCTGATGTTTTACAATTAAATGATTGGCAAACAGCAATGATTGCGATGCTTTATAAGGAAAGATATTGTTATTATGATTATTATCAAAATATTAAAATTGTATTCACAATTCACAATATTTTATTCCAAGGTAAAGCTGATCCAAAGCTTTTAGAAGAATTTTTCGCACTAGATAGCTATCTTTATTATAACGGTAACTGTCGTAATGATGGATGTTTAAATATGATGAAAGCGGCAATTTTCTATAGTGATGTTATTACGACAGTTTCCCCTACTTATGCAAGGGAAATATTAACGGATCAATATGGTGAAGGTTTACAATCAATTCTTGAAATGAGAAAACATGACCTTTATGGTATTTTAAATGGTGTTGATTATGATGTGATCAATCCAAGTAAAGATCAAACAATTGTGAAAAAATATTCACCACGTTCTGTAAAAACAGGTAAATTAGAAAATAAACTTGCTTTACAAAGACAAGTTGGATTACCTGAAGATCCAGAAGTTGCTTTAATCGGTATTGTTACTCGACTTACAGAACAAAAAGGGCTTGATTTGATTATTAATCAATTTGAAGCAATGTGTCAAAGACGTGTTCAAATTATTATCTTAGGATCAGGAGATCGTATGTATGAAGATGCATTAAAAGGTGCTGCTTGGGCACACCAAGATAAAGTTTCTTTCCAATGTAAATATGACTTTGTTTTATCAAATCGTATTTATGCCGGATGTGATATGTTCTTAATGCCTTCATTATTTGAACCATGTGGTTTATCACAAATGATGTCATTGAAATATGGAACAATTCCTATTGTAAGAGAAACGGGTGGTTTGGCTGATAGTGTTCAACCATATAATGAATTTGAAGGTACAGGAACAGGATTTAGTTTCCATAACTATAATGCTCATGAAATGATGGATACTATTGATTATGCATTACATACATTCTATGATTATCCAGAATCATGGGATGCTATGGTACAAAGAGCTATGGCTGAAAAACTTGATTGGGATGCAAGTGCAGAACAATACATTCGTTTATTTGCTTCATTACTTTAAAATGAAAGTATCGGTTTTTGACCGATACTTTTTTTGTGAATAAGTAAAAAAAGAAAGTAATTTAGCAGTTTTATTAAGATTAATTATTCATTTTGGAACAAATTGGTCTTTACCTAGAGTTGTCAAAGTAGAGAAACTTGTGTAAAATGTTAAAAAGAGGTGATGATATGAAAAACATAATAAAGTTAATGATGGTATTTATTTGTGTTGTTTCATTAGTTGCTTGTGGTAAAAAGGATGAAACGGTTTCTACAAATAAAGATGGAACTTTATATGAAGCAGGAGTAGGTGTTTCGTTTTATTATCCTAATGATTTTCAGTTATCCGAAACAGATAAAAGCGATGGAGTAACTCATTTTGTAAAAGAAAATCAAGTTTTATTTTATAAAGTTGAAAAGAATGACTATGATAATGATACAACTCAACTTTCAGAACTTTATAAAGGTGAATTAGAATCTGCAGGTGTATCTTCTTTAGAAGTGAAAACATCCGCTTTAGAAAGTGGTTTAAAGTGTTACGAATATAGAGGAAATTATGTTAAAAATGGTTTGAAGTTTATTCATTTAGTGTATTTTGATGATCAAAATACATACGTTTATGGATATGAAGCAAACGATAAAGATTTTAAAAAGAATTATAAGAGAATGATTGTTTATTTGGAATCTTTTGCGAAAACATCAGGATTGTAAAATTGTTATTTTGTGATAGAATTAAGTCAATAAAAATAAATTATAGGTAAGAGGAGTATATAAAGGATATTTTTTAGAGAGGACATGAGGGTGGAAATTGTCTAAATGAATTTATAGAAATGCACTTACTTGAGTCTTTTGAAAAGAAAGAACGTTGATTGCGTTAAGATCATCATAAAGCATCGTCTATCTGGTGGAAGAACACGTCAGTGTCTAGATAGTGAATGCTTTTTTTGTTAGAAGGAGGAGCTTATGAAATTATTTAATACACTAACAAATAAAAAAGAAGAATTTAAACCTTTAAAAGAAGGTGAAGTAAGTATTTATGTATGTGGACCAACAGTTTATAACTATGTGCATATTGGAAATACAAGACCAATGATTGTTTTTGATGTTTTAAGAAGAATATTTGAATACCAAGGAAATAAAGTAACATTTGTTTCTAACTTTACTGATGTTGATGATAAAATCATAAAAGCTGCAAAACAAGAAGGAATTAGTGAAAAAGAATTAACTGATAAATATATTAAAGCTTATGAAGATGTAAGAAGAGATTTGAACTTAGAATTTCCTACTTATGCACCGCGAGTTACAGAAACAATGGATCAAATCATTTCATTTATTGAAAAACTTGTAGAAAAAGGATATGCCTATGAAGTTGATGGGGATGTTTATTTTAGAGTTTCTAAAGTAAAAGAATATGGTGAACTTTCAGGAATTAAGATTGAAGATCTTGTTGCTGGAGCAAGTGAACGTGTAGAAGATAAAGGTGTTAAAGAAGAGTCTACAGATTTTGCTTTATGGAAAAAAACAGATGAAGGTATTCAATTCGATAGTCCTTGGTCAAAAGGTAGACCAGGATGGCATACGGAATGTGTTGTTATGATCAACGATATCTTTGAAAATGGTAGAATTGATATTCATGGTGGAGGACAAGATTTAAAATTCCCACATCATGAAAATGAAATTGCGCAATCAAGAGCGCTTAATGGTCATCCGATTGCTGATACATGGATGCACAATCAAATGATCAATATTAATAATGAAAAGATGTCTAAATCTTTAGGTAATGTTATTTGGGCTAAAGATTTAATTAAAGAACTTGGATGTAATGTATATAAATGGTTTATGCTATCAAGTCATTATCGTAATCCTTTAAATATGACAAATGAAATTATTGAAGGTGTTAAAAAAGAAGTTGCTAAAGTAGAAAATGTTTTAAAACAAACTTCTCTTTATCTACAAGTTAATCATGTAGAAGAAAGTGATTATAATAAAGAAACAGTAGATCGTATGGTGGATGCTTTATCTGATGATTTAAATACTTCTTTAGCTTTAACTGAAATCTTAAATCAAGTAAAAGTATTAAACCAAGTAATGCGTGTTAAAGAAAAAGATTCAACTCTTATTTCTAAAGAATATCAAACTTTATTGAAAATGTGTGATGTGATTGGTTTTGTTTTCAAACCAAAACAATTAGATGATGAAGAATTATCTACTTATAAACAATGGTTAGATGCTAAAGCTGAAAAAGACTTTGAAAAAGCAGATCAATATCGTGATATTTTAATAAAGAAAGGAATTATTTAATGAATCCAGACTTTATAAATCCTCTTGTTCTTGCTTATTTAGGTGATAGTGTTTTAGAACTTTTAGTAAGAGAATATCTTATTAAAAATGATCTACAAAAAGTAAATGAGCTTTATCAAAAAGCAACACATTATGTAAGTAGTAAAGCTCATGAAGATTTTATCTTGTATATTTTAGAACAAAATTTTTTAACAGAAAAAGAAGTTGGTATTTTTAAAAGAGGAAGAAATACAAAAACCAATAAAAGAGATACGAAAGAACATCGTTATTCAACAGGGTTTGAATGTCTAATTGGTTATTTATATTTGAATGATCAACAAGAGAGAATCTATGAAATCTTTGATGAGTTCAAAAAAAGAGTGAATGAACTCGAAAATGAAGAAATTTGACACAAATTTGAGACAAAAAATGGAGAAAAATATGAAACAATATATATATGGAAAAAATCCTATCATGGAAGCGTTAAAGGGTGCGAGTGTTTATAAGATTTATATGTTGAATGGACATAAAGATCAAAAGATTTTTGACTTATGTAAAAGAAATCAAATTCCTTTAGAGTTTGTGGATAAAAAAGAATTTGATAAAAAAGTTGGAAAAGTTGTTCATCAAGGAGTCATGGCATATATTGAAAACTATCGTTATTACTCGATAGATGAAATCTTAAATTCCATTCAACCAGGTAAACAACCATTATTATTAATGCTTGATGGTTTAGAAGATCCCCACAACTTAGGGGCAATATTAAGAACATGTGATGCTGTAGGGGTTGATGGTGTCATTATTGGAAAAAATAGAAGTGTTGGTTTAAATGCAACGGTTGCTAAAGTTTCTACAGGAGCGATTCATCATGTTAAAGTAGCACAAGTTACAAATCTTACAAGAACTTTAGAAGATTTAAAGAAGAAATCATTTTGGGTCGTAGGATGTGAACTTGAAAACAGTCAAGACTATCGAAGTGTGGATTACAATATGCCAACGGTTTTAGTTATTGGTTCAGAAGGTTTTGGTATGTCACGTCTTGTTAAAAAAAGTTGCGATATTAATGTTGTTTTACCAATGGAAGGGCATGTAAACTCTTTAAATGCTTCTGTTGCTGCTTCGGTTCTTCTCTATCAAGTATATAATTCAAGACACCCTTTATAAAAAAGAAAGGGGATAAACTATGATAGCGTACAATGAACAAGAATTAATTTATTTATATCATTTAGGTTCGATGAGAGCCTATGAAATATTATTAAGTGAATATCGAAGATTTATTTATGCTTATGCAAATCGCTATGATAGTGGTATTGAATATTCAGAAGATTCGCTTCAAGAAATGATGATTTCACTTGCTCATTCTTTTGAAGCGTATCGTGTTGACAAAAATACTTCTATGCGTACTTACTTTTTCTATGTCATCAAGGCTTCGTTAAATACTAAAAAAAGAAAGGTCTATCGAAAAATACGTTATCTTGATGATAAAAAGAAAATTTCTTTAGATCAGGATATCTATGGTACGACCACAAAAGTAGAAAATATTATTGCAGATACTAAAGAAACTTATCGACCAGAATGTCAATTAGAAATCCAAAATCGACAACAAATATCATTAGATGTTTTAGAAAAGAAGGCCTCACCTTTAGAAAAAGAGGTCATCTATTATCTACAATTGGGATATAAGTTTAAAGAAATCGCAGAAATATTAGGGGTCGATATTCGGTGTATTTATAATGCACATTATCGTTTGAAAAAGAAAGTCCGCTGTAAATAAGATTGACTATGATTTTCTTTTATGCTAAATTATAGTAGCATAGAAATGAGTTGATATTATGAAGGAAAAAGTCATTTTAGTGTGTAGTGAATGTTTATCAAGAAACTATACAATGACAAAAAATAAAAGATTAAATGTAAACAGATTAGAATTAAATAAATATTGTAAACGATGTGGTAAACATACTTTACATAAAGAAACAAAATAAAGGAGGTTACCTCGTGTTTGGTAAAAAAGCTGAGACAGAAGTTATTGAAGAAGTAGAACACGAATTACGTTTTAAAGAATGGTTTAATTTAAAAGGTATTCGTGAAGAAATTAAAAAAGTTCATTGGTTAACAAAAAAAGAATTATTTAATAATTCAGTAGTTGTATTAGTATTTACTTTTGTAATGGGATTATTCTTCTTTGGAGGAGATGCCGTTATTGCATTTATTTTAAAAGCATTGGGGATGGATTAGATTATGGCAGGAATGAATGATGAAGGTAGACAATGGTATGTTGTTTGTACATACAATGGTCATGAAAACAAAGTAAAAGAAAACTTAGAAAAACGTATTGAATCAATGGGATTACAAGATTGTTTATATAATATTCTTATCCCAGAACATGTTGAAACAGTTATTAAAGATGGTAAAAAAATTAATAAAGTAACAAATATGTTCCCAGGATATGTTCTTGTAGAAATGGTTATGACTGATGAAGCATGGTACGTTGTACGTAATACATCAGGAGTATCTGGATTCATTGGTTCTTCAGGTGGTGGAGCAAAACCTTTCCCACTTCAAAAACATGAATTAGATCCTATTTTAAAGAAAATGGGACTTTCTACATCAGCAATTGAAATTGATTATGCTGTTGGGGATGAAGTCAATGTTATTTCAGGACCTTTCGCTGGTAAAAGTGGAACAGTTGAATCAATTGATTTTGAAAAGGAAAATGCAAAAGTGCTTATTGATTTCTTAGGTAATCAAACACCTATGGAAATTGAATTAGTTGCATTAGAAAAAGCATTCTAGGACAAATGTTTCATACATTTGTCTTTTTATTAGGAGGAAGAAAATGTCTAAATTATTTTTCTTTGATATTGATGGAACATTAATTGAATGTAATAAAGGTCTTTATGAAATATCAAAAACAAATAGACAATCGTTTGATGTCTTAAAAGAAAGAGGACATGATGTCTTTTTAGCGACAGGAAGATGTAAATGTTTTATTACAGATGGCGTTATGAATTATCCATTTAGTGGCTATGTCACATGTAACGGAGGTTATGTAGAATATAAAGGAAAAGCACTTTATAAAGCAATTGTGCCAGCTAAAGCAATTGAAGAAACAATTAAATTATCAAAAGAACATCATTTTAGTTTTTATTTTGAAAGTAATGATTATATTTATGTTTTAGATCGAAATGAACCTAGACATGTGGAATTTGCGAAAAATTGGGGAATGAAAGATGAAACAATTATTGATGACTTTGATCCACAAGAAATCGAAACTTATATTGGAATGATCGTTGTCAATTCTAAAGAAGATATTCCTGTTTTAGTAGAAACACTTTCGCCTTATTTTGATATTCAAAGACATCAAACAGGTTATTCATTTGATTTAACTTTAAAAGGTGTTTCAAAAGCAGTAGGAATTAAAAAACTTGTAGAAGCTTTAAATAAAGATATGCAAGATACCATTGCTTTTGGTGATGGAAGAAATGATCTACAAATGTTGGAAGAAGTAAACACTGGTGTTGCTATGGGAAATGCAGTCCCAGAAGCAAAAGCGGTAGCTGATGAAGTATGTCAAGATGTTATCGATGATGGAATTACCTTATGGTTGAAGGAACACGACTTTATTTAAAGTGAACATTATTTTGTTATAATGGATGCGGTGATGATATGAAAGAAAAAAAATTAACAATGAAAGACATTGCAGAAATGGCTGGCGTTGGAAAAACTACAGTTTCTCGTTATTTTAACGGAGGTTATGTTAAAGAAGAAACAAAAATAAAAATAAAGAAAATCATAGATCAATATAATTATCAACCAAATACTTTTGCACAAAGTTTAAAGGCTAAAGAAACAAAAATCATTGGTGTGATAGCACCAACTTTAACTTCAACAACTTCTTCAAGAATGATTTCAAGTTTAAATCGTTATTTAAAAAAAGAAGGGTATACTCCTTTAATTATTGATACGAATTATAATCAATTAGAAGAATTAAGTGCGATAGAAAAATTATGGCATATGAATGTTGATGGAATTGTTTTAGTAGCAACTGAACTTACTATGGCTCACCATACGCTTTCTAAAAAGCTTGATATTCCTTTTGTTGTTTTAGGACAAGAAATGAAAGAAGGCTATTCTATTGTTAATGATGATTATGATGCTGGTTTTGAAGTAGGAAAATATGCTGGTAAAATGCATCATCAAAAAATTATTTATTTAGGAGTTAATGCAAAAGATGAAGCGGTTGGTTATCGACGTAGAAAAGGTGTTCTAGATGGTTTAAAACAAAGTGGCATCGGAAATGTTAAAGTTGTTGAAACAGACTTTACGTTTGATAAAACTCGAAAGGTTGTTTCTGAACTTTTAAAAAGAGAACTACCTTCTTTGATCATTTGTGCAACAGATAATATTGCCCTTGCAACTTTTAAAGAACTTAAAGAAAACAATATTAAAGTACCTGAAACCGTTTCTTTAATAGGTTTTGGTGGATATGAAATTTCTAAATTAATTACACCTTCTCTTTGTACAATTCGCTTTGATAATGAACATGCAGGCGCATTGGCAGGAGAAACTTTATTAAAACTCATCAAAAAAGAAGAAGTAGAACCTACACAAAAGATCCATTATCAGTTTATTAAAGGCGGTAGTGTTGATAATAAAGCATAGAAACATAATTCAAAAAGAGTTATGTTTTTTATTTTTTTTAAAAAATATGGTACCGATACCACATTTTATGTTGACAACGCTTTCAAAATAAAGTATATTATCAGTGCAAGGAACCGGTACCATATAAGGAGGACAATATGAATTATAATCAAATAGCAAAAGATGTCATTGAAGCTGTTGGTGGTAAAGAAAATATTACACATGCGATGCATTGTGCTACAAGACTTCGTTTGACATTAAAAGATGAAAGTTTAGTTAATGAAAATGCAGTAACAGATGTTGAAGGTGTTAAGGGAACGTTTAATGCAAAAGGACAATACCAAATTATTTTTGGTTCAGGG
This sequence comes from Bacillota bacterium, assembly GCA_030540195.1. Taxonomy (GTDB): domain Bacteria; phylum Bacillota_I; class Bacilli_A; order Erysipelotrichales; family Coprobacillaceae; genus Faecalibacillus. Next base: position 90,313 of record JAUNWT010000001.1, read on the forward strand.
CTTGTTAACTTAGTTTGTCAAGAAGTATGTTCTATCTTAGGTTTCCAAAGTGAAACACCACAAGTAGAAGAAAAAGAAGAAGGAAATTTATTACAAAGAGCGGTTAAATTATTATCAGATATCTTTGTTCCAATTATTCCAGCAATCGTTGCTGGTGGGTTGTTAATGGGATTAAACAATATACTTACTGCACAAGGTTTAGTTGGGGTAGGAAAAAGTATTATTGATGTTTATCCACAATTTAAAGATCTTGCAACAATGATCAATGTTTTTGCGAATGCCGCATTTACATTCTTACCTGTTTTAATTGGTTTTAGTGCCACAAAAAAATTTGGTGGAAATCCTTATTTAGGAGCTGCCATGGGAATGATCATGGTACATCCAGATTTATTAAATGCTTATAGTTATGGAAAAGCAGGAATTGATGTTCCAACATGGAATATCTTTGGTTTAACAATTGAAGCAGTTGGTTATCAAGGAACTGTGTTACCAGTTTTAGGTGTTTCTTGGATTCTAGCCAATATTGAAAAAAGATTACATAAAGTAACACCTACATGGTTAGATAACTTAACAACACCAATGCTTTCTATTTTGGTAACAGGATTTATTACTTTTATTTGTGTAGGTCCTATTTTAAGACAAGCAGGGATTTATCTTGCTGATGGAATTTCTTGGATGTATAACACTTTAGGATTTATTGGTGGTGGTTTATTTGGATTCTTCTACGCACCTATTGTTTTAACAGGAATGCATCATAGTTTTATCGCAGTAGAAACACAATTATTAGCTTCTATTCAAACAACAGGAGGATCATTCATCTTCCCAACAGCATCTATGTCAAATGTGGCACAAGGAGCAGCTGTACTTGCTGTATTAGCTCTAACAAAAGATAAAAAATTAAAAAGTATTTGTTCAGCATCTGGTGTTTCAGCTTTACTTGGAATCACTGAACCAGCGATGTTTGGAGTTACTTTAAAATTAAAATACCCATTTATTGGTGCAATGTGCGGTAGTGGTGTTGGTAGTGCGTATCTTGCAGGAACACATGTTTTATCAAATGCTTTAGGAGCAGCGGGAATTCCAGGATTTTTATCAATTCCAGTAGGAAGTTATTTAAACTTTGCGGTTGGTATGGTTCTAGCTTTTGTGGTTTCGTTTGTTGTAACTGTATTCTTATTTAAAAAAGAAAACGGAAAAGTAAGTCAACATAAAGAAAATAAAGTTTTATCACCAATGAAAGGTGAAGTTAAAAATATTAGTGAAATTTCAGATCCTACATTTGCAGGAAAAATGATGGGTGATGGATTTATGATCATCCCAGAAAATGGTGAAGTCATTGCACCATTTGATGGAGAAGTAATGATGGTTTTTCCAACAAAACATGCCCTTGGTTTAAAATCGGTAGATGGTGAAGAATTATTGATTCATTGTGGTTTAGATACAGTGACTTTAAATGGTGAACCATTTGAAGTAAAGGTACATCAAGGTGATCAAATTAAAGCTGGACAATTATTAATGAAAGCTGATTTAAATAAAATCAAGGAAGCAGGTTGTTCAATTGAAACAGCGGTTGTTATTACTAATGGTGTTTCTTTTGAAATGATTCAAGAAGGAAAATGTGAACAAGGAACAGAAGTATTAGAAGTGAAAGGGTAATTATGAATAATATAGAAAGATTAGTACAAGCAATCAAAGAAGAAAAAGTGAATAAAAATGATCCCTATCGTTTACATTATCATTTAATGCCACCAGTAGGGTGGCTGAATGATCCTAATGGATTATGTCAATTTAAAGGAACATATCATATTTATTACCAATGGGCACCTGCCGACGTTAACAATGGTTTAAAAGGTTGGGGACATTACGTAACCAAAGATTTTATACATTACCAAGAATTAGGAATGCCTCTTTTTCCAGATCATGAAAGAGATAAAAATGGAGCCTATTCAGGAAGTGCCTTTGTTGAAAATGATAAAATTCATTATTTCTATACAGGAAATGTAAAAGAAATAGGAGATTATGATTATATTTTAAAAGGAAGACAACATAATGTGATGCATGTTGAAAGTAGTGATGGTAATCAACTTCTTCATAAAGAATGTTTAATGGTCAATAGTGATTATCCAGATGATTTAACATGTCATGTACGTGATCCTAAAATTTATAAAAGAGATCATTATTATCTTGTTTTAGGTGCACGTGATGTAAATGATGTTGGGCAAGTTGTTTTATTTCAAAGTGATGATTTAAAGAATTTTAAATATTGTAGTCGTATCAAAACAAAAGAACCTTTTGGTTATATGTGGGAGTGTCCTGATTTATTTGAAGTAGATGGACAAATGATTTTACTTTGTTCACCACAAGGATTAAAGCAAGAAGGTTATTTATATGAAAATATTTATCAAAATGGTTATTTTAAAGTAGAACATGATTTTATTAATCATCCTTATGTCAAAGATTTTGAAGAAATTGATAATGGTTTTGATATCTATGCAGCTCAATCTTTCTTAGATGAAAAAGGAAGAAGAATACTTATTGGTTGGATGGGACTCCCTGATGTCGATTATACGATTCCAACAGTTAAAAATAATTGGCAACATGCTTTAACCATGCCAAGAGTCTTACATTTTAAAAACGGACATCTATATCAAGAACCTCTTCCAGAATTTAAAGAATTGCGTTTAGAAAAGAAATCATTTGATAAACCTCATCTGGAATTAGAAAATAATGTTTTTGAATTACACATTTCAAATATTAAAGATCAACTTTCTTTAAAACTAAGAGATGACTTTACTTTAGAATATGAAAATGGTCTTTTAACGGTTACCATGCATGAAGCAGGATATGGACGTAAGCAAAGACATTTAGAAATTGATCATTTAGAAGAACTTACTATTTTTAGTGATACTTCTTCTTTAGAAATCTTTATTAATGGTGGCTATCGTACTTTTACAACAAGAATTTTTAGTGAATGTAATTCTTTAGAATGTGATCAAGAAGTTGAACTTTATTATTTAGATTCTTTTAAAATAACACACGGAAAGTAGGCTTAACAAAAGTCTGCTTTTTATATAACATTTTTTTGGTGTATTCTTAACAATAAAAGAGTAAAATGTTTTTAGGAGGTGAGACTATGTTGTTGTTTGGACATAGAGGTTATAGTGATCAATATCCTGAAAATACGATGTTGGCTTTTGAAAAAGCCATTGAAAGTGGTTTTGATGGAATTGAAACAGATGTTCATAAAACAAAAGATGGTGTTCTTGTTTTATGTCATGATGAAAAAATAAATCGAACAAGCAATGGAAAAGGTTATATCAAAGATATGACTTATGATGAACTTTGTGCATATAATTTTGGGACAAAGGAAAATCCTCAAAGAATTCCTTTGTTGAAAGAACTTTTAGAATTATGTAAAGGTAAAAAAGTAAAAATCAATTTAGAAATTAAAACAAATAAGATTCAATATCCAGGAATAGAGTTAGAAAGTTATCAAATGATTAAAGAAATGGATATGTTAGATCAAGTATTATTTTCTAGTTTCTATATTGAATCTCTTTATAAATTAAGAGCAATCGATTCATCTTTATATTTAGGATATCTTTTTGAAGATGATTATGAAAAGAATAAACAATTATGTTTAACACAAAAATTTCATGTACACGCGCGTGAAGATTATTTGGATGAAGATGAAATTGCCCTTTATTTAAAACATGGATTAGATATTAATACGTGGGGTGTAACAAATCGTTTTAGATATGCTTATTTTAAGGAAAAAGGTGTAAATATTGTCATCGCAAACAAAAATTTCAAGAAGTTGAAAATGTAATCGCTTACGTTATTTTTTTCACATCAAACGTGCGATAATGCTTGTTTTTTGCATGTTTTTCATGTAAGATGTTGATGTACAAATGAAAAATTTCACAATAAATATGGAGGAAATAAAATGGCAGAAAAAAAACCTGTACAACAAGCTGTCCCAACTGAAGCAGAAACTGATGCTCATGTTGATGACCTTGTAAACAAAGCTTTAAAAGCTTTAGAAGAATTTGAAGACTTTACACAAGAACAAGTAGACTACATCGTCGCTAAATGTTCTGTAGCTGGACTAGACCATCATGGTATTTTAGCTGAAGCTGCAGTTAACGAAACAGGACGTGGAGTATTTGAAGATAAAGCTGTTAAAAACTTATTTGCATGTGAATATGTTACTAACAATTTACGTCACTTAAAAACAGTAGGAATCATCAATGAAGATCCATTAACTGGAATTACTGAAATTGCTGAACCAGTAGGTGTTGTTTGTGGTATCGTTCCAACAACTAACCCAACTTCAACAGTAATTTTCAAATCATTAATCGCTTTAAAAACAAGAAACCCAATCATTTTCTCGTTCCACCCAAGCGCTCATGAAAGTTCAAAACAAGCTGCAATCGTTATTAGAGATGCTGCTATCGCTGCTGGTGCACCAGAAAACTGTATCCAATGGTTATCTATTAAATCTATGTATGCAACTAATGCATTAATGAATCACCCAGGTGTTGCAACTATCTTAGCAACTGGTGGTAACGCAATGGTTAAAGCTGCATATTCATGTGGAAAACCTGCTTTAGGTGTAGGTGCTGGTAACGTACCTGCATATGTTGAAAAAACATGTGTATTACCAAGAGCTGTAAACGATATCGTATTATCAAAATCTTTCGATAATGGTATGATTTGTGCTTCTGAACAAGCTGCAATCGTTGACCAAGAAATTTATAATGATTTCATGAAAGAAATTAAAAGATTCCATGTTTACTTTGTAAACAAAGAAGAAAAAGCTAAACTTGAAAAATTCATGTTTGGTGCAGAAGCTTATTCAGACAATGTTGCTCAAGCTAAATTAAATCCAAATGTTGTAGGTAAACCTGCTGAATGGATTGCTGAACAAGCTGGATTCAAAGTACCTGCTGAAACACAAATTATCTGTGCTGAATGTAAAGAAGTAGGACCAAATGAACCATTAACTAGAGAAAAATTATCTCCAGTATTAGCTATTTTAAAAGCTAAAAGCACTGATGATGGTATCGCTAAAGCAGCTGCAATGGTTGAATTTAATGGTTTAGGTCACTCTGCTGCAATTCATACAGAAGATCATGAAATTTCTAAAAAATTCGGACATGCATGTAAAGCAATCCGTATCATTGAAAACGCTCCATCAACATTCGGTGGTATTGGATCAGTATATAATGCATTCATTCCATCATTAACATTAGGTTGTGGTTCTTACGGACATAACTCAGTATCTAACAACGTAAGTGCTGTTAACTTAATCAATATTAAGAGAATAGGGAGACGTAATAACAATATGCAATGGGTTAAACTTCCTCCAAAAGTATACTTTGAAAAGAATTCAATTAGATACTTAAGAGATATGAAACACATGGAAAAAGCCATGATCGTTACTGATAGAAGTATGGTAAATCTTGGTTATGTTGAAAAAATCGAAGACGTTATTAGAAGAAGACGTAATCATGTAGATATCGAATTATTCTTTGATGTTGAACCAGATCCAAGTATCGATACTGTAAGAGAAGGGGTAGAATTAATGAGAAAATTCGAACCTGATAGTATCATCGCTTTAGGTGGTGGATCATCAATGGATGCTGCTAAAGTTATGTGGTTAATGTATGAAAACCCAGAAGTTAACTTTGATGATATCAAACAAAAATTCATGGATATCAGAAAACGTGCTTTCAAATTCCCTGAATTAGGTAAAAAAGCAAAAATGATCTGTATCCCAACTACATCAGGAACTGGATCAGAAGTTACTCCTTTCGCAGTTATCACTGATAAGAAAGAAAACAAAAAATATCCATTAACTGACTATGCTTTAACTCCAACTATCGCTATCGTTGACCCTGAATTCGTAATGTCATTACCAGGTGCAATCGCTGCTGATACAGGTATCGACGTATTAACTCATGCTGTTGAAGCTTATGTTTCAATCTTAGCATCTGACTTTACTGATGGATGGGCTAAACAAGCTGTTAAATTAGTATTTGATTACTTAGAAGAATCAGTTAAGAAAGGTACTCCAATCGCTAGAGAAAAAATGCATAATGCTGCAACTATCGCAGGTATGGCATTCGCTAATGCTTTCTTAGGAATGAACCACTCATTAGCTCATAAAATTGGTGGGGAATGGCATATTCCACATGGTAGAACAAATGGTATCTTATTACCACACGTAATTAGATATAACGGAACTATTCCAACTAAATTAAATATCTGGCCAAAAATTGAAAACTATAAAGCTGATGTTAAATTCATGGAATTAGCTCAATTAATTGGATTAAATCCTAAAACTCCAGCTGAAGGTGTTGAAATGTTCGCTGATGCTTGTGAAGAATTATGTCACAAAGTAGGTGTTGCATCTAACGTAGAATCTCAAGGTATCTCAAGAGAAGCTTGGGAAGAATCAGTTCATAGAATTGCTATGAATGCTTACGAAGATCAATGTACACCAGCTAACCCTAGAATGCCTATGGTTAAAGATATGGAAGATATCTTACGTAAAATTTACGATTACAAAAATAAATTTGATAAATAATGATAAAGGTAGGCATGGCCTACCTTTTCTTTTATGTTAAGATAAAGTTCATAATTAATTCATATAGAATTGTTATATTAATCATGTCAGATGAAGACAATATAATAAACAAGTATAAGTGACCCCTCTCCCAAAAATTCACTTATACGCAAAGGAGGAACGTAGGTTCCTTTTTTTGTATAAAAATGATAAATTTATTATTGCAATAAATATTTAATATTGATAGAATAAGAAAGGGCAATACAGTGTCTTCCATAGGAAGGCACTTTTTATTTTTATAGATACTAGAGGAGGATAGAAAATGGCTAAATACATATTTGTAACCGGTGGAGTTGTTTCAGGTCTTGGTAAAGGTTTAACAGCTGCATCATTAGGAAGAATTTTAAAACAAAGAGGACAAAAAGTCTTCATGCAAAAATTAGATCCATATATTAACGTTGATCCAGGAACAATGTCACCTTATCAACATGGGGAAGTCTTTGTAACTGCAGATGGGGCAGAAACAGACTTAGACTTAGGACACTATGAAAGATTTATTGATGAACAATTAAACAAAAACTCATCAATTACAACAGGTAGAATTTACAGTAACGTTATTTCAAAAGAAAGACGTGGAGATTATTTAGGAGCTACTGTACAAGTTGTTCCTCATATTACAAATGAAATTAAAGAAAGAATTTATGCAGCTGCACGTAGTTCGAAAGCAGATATTGTTATTACTGAAATTGGTGGAACAACAGGAGATATCGAAAGTTTACCTTTCATTGAAGCTATCCGCCAAGTAAGATTAGATTTAGGATATGAAAATACTGTTTATATTCATACAACTTTACTTCCATACATTGGAGCAAGTCATGAAGTAAAAACAAAACCAACACAACATAGTGTTAAAGAATTAAGAGGTTTAGGTATTCAACCTGATTTCATTGTTTGTCGTAGTGAACATCATATTGAAAAAGAATTAAAAGATAAGATTTCTTTATTCTGTAATGTACCAACACAAAACGTTATTTCAAACTATGATGTAGAAAACTTATATGAATTACCACGTATGTTGTTAGATCAAAAAATGGATGATTTAGTATTACAACATCTTCAAATTGATGCACCAGCAGCACATATGGATGAATGGGATGCGTTAGTTAATCGTGTTAAAAACTTAAATCAAGAATTAAATATTGCTTTAGTTGGAAAATATGTTCAATTACCTGATGCATATTTATCAGTTAACGAAGCTTTAAGACATGCAGGATATTATGTAAATAGTGTTGTCAATATTGATTTTATTAATTCAGAAGAATTAAATAAAGAAAATGTAGCAGAAAGATTAAAAGATGCTGATGGTATTATCGTTCCAGGTGGATTTGGTGATCGTGGTATTGCTGGTATGATTGATGCGATTGAATACGCACGTACAAATAAAGTACCACTTTTAGGTATTTGTTTAGGTATGCAATTAATTACCATTGAATATGCTAGAAATGTATGTGGTATTAAAGATGCCAATTCATTAGAATTTGATGAATTATGTAAAAATCCAGTCATCAACTTAATGTCTGACCAATCATTAGAAGATATGGGTGGTACACAAAGATTAGGTGATTATGAATGTCAATTAAATCCAGGAACACATGCAGCACGTCTTTATGGAAAAGAATTAATTAAAGAAAGACATCGTCATAGATATGAATTTAATAATAACTATAAAGATGTTTTAGTTGAAAATGGTTTAAAAGTTGCAGGATTCAATCCAGAAAGAAATCTTGTAGAAATTGTTGAAATTGAAGATCATCCTTACTATGTAGGATGCCAATTCCATCCGGAATTTACTTCAAGACCAAATCGTGCACAACCTTTATTCCAAGGTTTAATTTCAGCAGCGCATGATCGTAAATATAATAAATAATAAAAAGAAAACAATATCGTAAAGGTATTGTTTTCTTATACAAAAAAGGAGATTGTCGAGGCAATCTCCATATTTTTATTTTTTAGGTAATTTAAATGAACTCTTTAATGAAACAATTCTATTAAATACAAAATAATCATCTGTAGAATCTTTTGTATCAATACAGAAATATCCATTTCTTACAAATTGGAATGAATCCCCAGGTTTGTATTTTTCAATAGCTGGTTCAACATAACAGTTTTCAATAACAGTTAATGAATTAGGATTTAAATTTAAAGATCCATCTTCATTATAAACACCTTTTTCTTCATCAACTAAGTTTTCGTATAAACGAGCTGTTACTTTTTTACAATGATGAACAGGAACCCAATGAATTGTTCCTTTTACTTTTCTACCTGTAAATCCTGTACCATTTTTAGTAATAGGATCATAAGTACAATGAACAACTGTTACTTTTCCATTTTCATCTTTTTCAAAGTCAACACATTTAACGAAATAAGCATTCATCAAACGAACTTCATTTCCAGGGAACAATCTAAAATATTTTTTAGGTGGTTCTTCCATAAAGTCATCACGGTCAATCCATAATTCTCTTTCAAAAGGAACTTTTTCATAACCTAAATCAGGATTTTCCATGTTAACCATCGCATCTAAATATTCAACTTCTCCTTCAGGATAGTTATCGATAACTAATTTAATAGGATCTAAAACAGCCATCACACGAGGTGCTTTAGGTTTTAAATCATTACGAATACAATATTCTAACATTGCATAATCATTTGATGAGTTACTTTTTGTAACACCCACTAATTCCATGAAAGATTTAATGGATTCTGGTGTAAATCCTCTACGTCTTAATGCTGCAATTGTCACTAAGCGAGGGTCATCCCAACCATCAACGATTCCTTCATCTACTAAACGTTTAATGTAACGTTTTCCTGTAATAACGTTTGTTAAATAAAGTTTTGCAAATTCAATTTGTTTAGGTGGATGTTCATAACCAATTTCTTGAACGACCCAATCATATAAAGGACGATGATCTTCAAATTCAAGAGTACAGATTGAATGAGTAATTCCTTCAATGGCGTCTTCAATTGGATGAGCAAAGTCGTACATTGGATAAATGCACCATTTATCTCCGGTATTATGATGTGTCATTCTCGCAACACGATAAATAATTGGATCACGCATATTGATATTTGATGAAGCCATATCAATTTTAGCTCTTAATACTTTTGAACCATCTTCAAATTCACCATTTTTCATTCTTTCAAATAAATCCAAGTTTTCTTCAATTGAACGATTACGATATGGAGAATCTTTACCAGGTTCTGTTAAAGTACCACGGTATTCTCTGATTTGTTCAGGACTTAAATCACAAACATAAGCTTTTCCTTTTTTAATTAAAAGAACAGCAGCTTCATACATTTGATCAAAATAGTTTGATGCAAACTTAATATCACCATCATATTTAGCACCTAACCATTCTACATCTGAAACAATACTTTCGACGAATTCTGTTTTTTCTTTCATTGGATTTGTATCATCAAAACGTAAATTGAATGTTCCGTTATATTTTTGAGCTAATCCATAATTTAATAAGATTGATTTAGCATGACCAATGTGTAAATAACCATTTGGTTCAGGAGGAAAACGTGTCGCAATTTTTGTATATTTTCCTTCCGCTAAATCTTGATCTATAATTTTTTCAATAAAATTTTTACTTACTACTTCTTCTTTATCCATAGGAAGTCCTCCCATAATTTTTATATGTTTTAGTTTACCATATTTTCCTTGATTATAAAACATCCAATACTTCGTAATTTGCAAATAAATGATATTTTATTTATAAAAATATAAATTGAAAAATGTCCAATGCTTCATAAATTAGAAAATATGTGCTAGAATGTTTGCGGAAGGTGATAACATGTTTAGAATAGGACAATCAATTGATATTCATCAATTAGTAGAAGGAAGAGATTTATATATTGGTGGTGTAAAAATTGACCATGATAAAGGGTTATTGGGACATAGTGATGCAGATGTCTTACTACACGCTATTATTGAAAGTATTATTGGAGCGTTAGGTCTTGGCGATATTGGAAAACATTTTCCTGATACAGATCCAAAATATAAAGGAATTTCTTCAATGGTTTTATTAGAACATTGTTATCAACTGATGGATAAAGAAGGTTATGAAATCAATAACCTTGATAGTATTATTATGTGTGAAGCACCTAAAATGGCACCACATATTCAAAAGATGAGAGAAAATGTCGCAAGTAAGTTACACTGTGACATTAGTCAAATCAATATCAAAGCAACACGTGGAGAAAAGCTGGGCTTTGTCGGTAGACAAGAAGGTATGGTAGCTCAAGCGGTTGTTTTATTAAAGAAAAAAGGAGTATAGAAATGGCAAAAGTAAGAACAAGATTTGCACCTAGTCCAACTGGATATATGCATATCGGTAACTTAAGAACAGCGTTATATGAATATTTAATCGCTAAACATGATCATGGAGATTTTATTTTAAGAATTGAAGATACAGACCAAGAAAGAGAAGTTGAAGGTGCTGTTGATATGATCTATAAAGTAATGGATCAAACAGGATTAGGTTATGATGAAGGACCTAATAAACCAGGAGAAGTTGGACCTTATGTTCAATCTGAAAGATTAGCTATTTATAAAGAATATGCTGATAAATTAGTTGAATTAGGGGGAGCTCATTATTGTTTCTGTGATGAAGAAACAATCAATAAAGCAAAAGAAGAATCTGATAATGAAGAATTAGGATATATTGATCCTTGTAAACATCTTTCTTTAGAAGAAGCAAAACAAAGAATCGCTAATGGTGAAAAATATGTAGTAAGACAAACAATTCCTAGTACAGGAATTACTTCTTTTGAAGATGAAGTTTATGGACATATTGAAGTAGAAAACGCAGGACTTGCAGAAGGTGTTTTATTAAAAAGTGATGGTTATCCTACATATAACTTCGCAAATATCGTAGACGATCATTTAATGAACATTACTCATGTTGTAAGAGGAAATGAATATTTATCTTCAACACCTAAATATAATTTAATTTATCAAGCATTTGGATGGGATGTACCATCATATATCCATTGCCCACCTGTTATGAAAGATGAAAAACATAAATTATCTAAACGTAATGGGGATGCATCTTATCAAGATTTAATTAATAAAGGTTTCTTAAATGAAGCGATCTTAAATTATATTGCTTTACTTGGGTGGTCACCTGAAGGTGAACAAGAAATCTTCTCATTGGATGAATTAATTGAAGCATTTGATGTAAAACGTATTTCTAAATCTGGGGCTATTTTTGATATGAATAAATTAAAATGGATCAATAGCCAATATATTAAGAAATTAGATACAAAACAATTAACAGAATTATGTTTACCATTTTTACAAGAAGCTTATGATTTAAGTGATAAAAGTGAAGAATGGATTGAAAAATTAGTAGAAGTGCATAGAGATCATATTTCTTGTGGTGAAGAAATCGTTGAACAAGTTAAATTATTCTTTGAAGATGAAATTCATTTAGAAGAAGAAGCTATTGAATTTATGAAAGATGAAGCTATTCCAAATACTTTAGCAGTATTTAAATCTAAAGTTGAAGAATTAGCTGAAGAAGATTTTAAACAAGATCAAATCTTTGCTTGTATTAAAGCAACTCAAAAAGAAGCAAAAGCAAGAGGAAAAATGTTGTATATGCCTTTACGTATTGCAACAACTGGTATTATGCATGGTCCAGATTTAGCGGCTTCTATGGAATTATTAGGAAAAGATAAAGTATTAAAACGATTAGGATAAGAGATTTTCTTATCCTTTTTTGTATTTTTTTTACCCGCTAAGCGATTTATATTGCTTTTTTTTTAATGAAGGAATAAGATAGTCTCAAAAAGTATGGTACTTTTCACAAAAATGTCACAATTAGATGGTATAATCCCGTCTTTGACAGTTAAATAGGAAAAAAGAGTGGAACCCATTGGTAT